>JBEEPT010000297.1:0-22386 GCA_041190985.1 Pseudomonadota bacterium | reverse complement strand
CAATCTCGCGCATCTCGCCCGCTAGCTGGCCCATGTGCCCGTCAAGCCGTCGCTGGGTAACGGTGATTTCCGCCACCTGTGCCGCCGTGTGCCTCATGTGCGCCATGAGCACGCCGATTTGCTTGTCGCGGTAGGTGTCGGCGGTGTCGTCGTGTTCCATCGGCGCCGTGATGGTGGTCGGCACGTTGGACCCGTTTCGGTCAGTCGTGTTCGGCATGCGTCCGCTCCAATGGTTTGCCGATGTGCTTTGCCACGGACGCCATCAGCGCCACGTCATATCGCCAGGCGTCGTGCAGCCCGATGGACGCCGCCACGGCTTCGCTGCACCAGTAGGACGTCGTGCGGCCCTTGATGCGGCGGATGACGAAGCCGGCCAGCCCGCGCCAGTCATAGCCGGCGCCCTGGTGCTGCTGCCACCACAGGAAAACCGGTTCGGAGCTGATGCCGCCCAGCTCGTACAGATCCCACATCCAAGGCGACCACGGCCGCCAGTGCGTCTGCACGCCATGCGCCAGCGTTGCCTCGCTGACCAGCGCCCGGCCCCGCTCCGCGTCGATCTGCCACACAATGGCAACGTGCGACCAGTCGCACCGCGCCCACCAGGCGAGGAACCATGGCCCCAGCCGGCCACTGTGCCGGCCGCGGTAGAAGGCGAGGGTGATGGCCACGATCAGGCCCAGGGCTTGAGCGGCCGCGCAAACGCCGCGGTTTGACGCGCCCATCCGCGCGTGAACCGCCAGCGCTGCATGTGCCCCGGCCATGCGTAGCTGCTGCCCGGCGTGGCGCCGAGCTCGAGGTTGCCGAGCGCGACAGCAGCATTGCCGGTTGGCAGGATGCTGGTTGCCGCTGTGCCGACTACAGCGCCGTCCTGGAAAAGCCGCAGCGTGGTCAGGTCATAGCTCACACGGACGTGATACCAGGTGCCGGTGCTGATGGCCGATCCAGTGATGCGGTCTGCCCCGTTGCCGGCCGTGGTCTGGCTGTAGACCGTGAGCGCGCCCGTGTTGAGGTACAGCGACAGCCGCATGGTGCTGGATACCGCAATCTCGCAGATGTGCGGGCTGCTGCTGGTGCTGGTGGTGTAGACCCACAAGTCAAACGCCCACGGCGCCGTGGCCAGGTCAAAGACGCTGCTCGCGTTGCTGGTGTAGCGCTCCACCGAGCCGTCGAACAGCGTGCTGGTGGTCGCGTAGCTGGCACTGACGCTGCTCACGGCCTGAGCGCTGCTGGCCGTCGGCGTGCTGGTCTTGGTCCAGGTGATGGCGGTGTTCGAATCAACCCATGGGTCTGCCTCCATCGTCACGCTGCTGACGATCAAGTCGCGGCCGGGATCGCCCACGCCGCGCAGGCCGATCAGCGTGATGGCCAGGCCCTCGGCGCTGGTGCCGGCGCCGTCGATGTCAACCGTAAGCAGCGCATCGTCAGCGATGACTGCGCCGCCCTCGCTGAACGCGAACGCCGCCGCCGCCGTGGTGCTGGTCTTTTCGTTGGCGTCGATGGTGAGCTTGTCGCCGAGGATGGTCTGCCCGGCGTCGTTGATGTCGATGGTGACCGTGCCGCTGGTGCTCTCGCCGTACAGCGAGGCGCGAACGTCGGTCAGCAGCATCGCGCACGGCGCGCGCATGTAGGCTTTGTCGGTGCCCGTGGTGATGCTGGTGCTCAGGTCCGCGCTCACCGGCAGCCGGTACTCGACGCGCGCACACTCGGCGGTGCCGAACAACCGGCCCCAAATGCCAAGCTGTGCGAAGCGCCAGTCTTCCCAGCTGCTGGGCGTGAGCGTGCCACACGTCACCTTGTACAGCCGCGCGTAAGTCTGCGGGGTGCACCAGTTGGCCGCGCTGGTGCTGGTGCTGACGACAAACGTGCTCAGGTGCACCACGATGTAGTTCGTGCGGCTGGCCGTGAGCGTCACGGTGCCGTCGGCGACGTTGGTGCCGTTGACCGGGCCGCCGTAGTAGCCCCAGACGAGCTGATCGGTGGTCGTCTGCCGGCGCCCGAATGTCAGCGCAGGCGAGCCCGCGTCAAACAGGCCATTGATGGCCGCCTCTTTTTGCGCCTGGCTCGCGCTGATGCTGTCCAGGTGCGTGGTGCTGTTGGCCATGTCGGTCAGGCTCCTGTGGTGATGCGCGCGGCGGTGCCGTTGCCGACCGTGGCGCTGATCTGCGCCACCTGCAGCACGCGCTCCTCGTAGCCGTCGGCCATGGTGTAGCTGTTGGTTGTGGCCTCGGTGTCGAGCACGGCGTCGGCAACGCCACCGAGTCCGGTCTGCACGATGCGCAGGCTGTAGCGCTCGCTGGCCTCGCCGAGCGGTGCGTCGGCGCCGTCGGTCAGCGGTGCCGCGTAGCGCGTGCGCCGCGTCCATCGCACGGACTGGCCGCCGCCCGCAATCGGCGCGACGTTGAGATTGATCGGCGCGAGTGGCAACAGGCTGACGAAGCGCAGGGGGTTTACGGTCTGCACCGGCCCCTGCGTCACCTGGTCTCCAAGTGCCACGCAGCGGTATCGCATCGCCTTGCCGCGGTCGCTCAGTTGCTCGGGCAGGCGAATGACGGCCTCGTCGAGCAGCACGAAACGGTCGGTCTCGGTGTGCGTGGCCTGCGCGTCTTCGGTGCCGAGACGGCCGCGCAGGAATCCGCTCAGGCGGTAGCGGCCGGCGCTCAGCAGCGTGGCGCGCTTGAAGTGCACCACCTCGTCACCGATGAGCGCACGATTGCCGCCCTCCAGCAGCGCCGCGGCGGTGATGGTCTCCAGCTCGCCGGAAACCACTACGTCAACCCAGCTGCTCACGTCAATCTGATTGCCGCCGTCCCAGTCACCGAGCACCGACTCGCACCGGCCAAGCGTTGCCGCCGCATTGAGTTGCGCCGCCTCGGTGTAGGTGGTGCCGCCGTCGCGGCTGCGGTAGACCACGGCGCCGCGCCATGTGCCGATCATCGTTGCCGCCGCGACGTAGATGCCTGGAGCGTCGTCGTCCTGCGATAGCAGGGGGATGTCCATCGCCTCGAACTGCAGCACCGTGACGCCGGCCATGCTGCCGGGCACCGGGCCTGCAGCGCCGTCGGCCGTGCTGGCGAGCACGCTGCCATCGTAGTCGGCCGCGCGCCAGGTGATGACGCCGCCGTCTTCGGTCTTGTCCAGCAGGCGCAGGCTATAGGTCGTCATCGCTCACCGTCACAACGTCGGTAGGCTCGAGGTGCGCCCATGCCAGCGTGGTGGTGAAGCTGCGCACGTTGCGCGCCACCCAGCCGCCATAGAGGATGACGTCGGCCAGCTGCCGCGCGTGGTCGTCCGTCAGCACGACGGGCACCTCGACGGTGGCGAGCTGGTCGGTCTCGCCGCCCTGGCGCCGCGCTTCCTGCGCGCCTACGGCGTAGTCGAGCGCATAGCTGCGGTAGAGCACCGTCACTGCGCGCGGCAGCTCCTGCTCCTGGCCGCGCTCATGATGCATGGCGTGCTCGGCAGCCTCGTCCACCTGCGCGCCCAGGTCATTGACGGTGAGCGTGGCCACGCTGCTGCGCACGCGCTTGCGCCAGGCGATCTTGCCGTCGCTCTCCACGCCATCGAACTGGTAGCAGAGCCGCAGGGGCTCAATGGCCTGCCGTGCCGCCATGCGGCTGGCGCGGCTGTAGCCGATGACCTCATCGGTCAGCTCGGTGACGTCGATGTCGCTGGCGCTCAGGCCCGCGGCTTCGCAGATGTCCGTCACGATGGTGCTCAGCAGGACGGTGCCATCCTGCACGCTGGTGACATCCGGCCCGCCGTCGCTCTCGGCCCAGCTGGTGACCACGACGGGCGTGGTGGCGCCGTCCTGCAGCGTGCCCGCAGCAATGGCGGCATCGCGGGCCGCGTCCCAATACGCCGTGTTGTTGTAGTTGGGATCGCCCGGCAGCAGCACGGGGCCGAGCGCGTTTTGGTAGAGCGCTCCACTGCGATACTCGACGCCGGCCAGCTGCTTGGCGGTGCCGGTCACGATAGTCCAGTTGCGATTGGGCACCACCTGGCCGTCGAAGGTCACGCACCACTCGTTGTCGCTTGGCGCCTCAGCCATGCCCAGGATTTGCGCGATCTGCTGGTTGCGCTCGCTGTCGGCGGCGTAGCACGTCTTGAGCGGGTGCGTCGGCACGCGGCTTCCCTTGAGTTCGAGCGCGTGGCTGACGTAGCTGATATCGCCTGCGGGGTAGGTGTCATAGACGGCCGAGTTCACGACCGTGTACTCGCCCGGCTGGGGCCCACTGTTGCCGATCTCGCGGCGCACGATGACGGGCGCGTCGTAGGTGTAGCCCGCCACGCCATAGTGCGGCCAGCTCAACCGCCTGTCGTAGAACGGCGTGGTGGCCGCAAACTCGTTGAGCGCAACGACGTCCTTCACAGGCGCCGCGCCATAGGGCACATCGACCAGTTTCAGGCTGTAGTAGCTATGGAGCACGCTGACGAACTCGGGGTCGTCGTTCGATCCTCCGTTCATGTACAGCTTGTTCAGCGTTGCATAGGGCGAGGCGTTGCTGAAGTGGCTCCAGAAGTATCCGGTGAAGTTGTACGCACCCTTGGCGGCGCCTGGCCGCGTGAGCGTGCTGGACGCCTCGTAGGCATCAGCCTGTGCCACCGCCATCGTGCCGAACCCGGTTCCGGCCGACACGCTGCCGACTGTGATGGGCTCGTAGTAGGTATCGCCAATGCCGTGCTCCGGCATGCTTTGGGCGTTGTAGACCCAGGGGTACACCTTGAGCGGCTCGAGGATGTCGGCCGTCGGCGTGGTGTCTTCCGTCTCCTGCGTCAGCTCGAAGCTGAACGACGGAATGCGGTTGCCGTAGTCGCCCAGCGGGAGGTTGGTGAACACCATGTAGCAGGTGCCGCGGTACGCCTCGACGTTGCCGGCGCCCTCCACCGCTTCAATCGTTGCGTCGGGCTCCTGGGTCTCGCTGCCCGGGTACAGCGTCCAGTACTGGCGGAACTTGGCGTTTTGGACGGCGATGGGATCTTCGCCACCGACGCGCGCGTCATAGACCAGTTTGGAGTCGGCCCAGATGCGCCGCACGGCGCCGACCTCGCCCTCACCGATGGCCACCGCGAAAGAGCAGGTGTAGCTGTACGTGGTGACCTTCGGGCCACCCTTGCCGCCTTGCTTGTGCGCGGTCTCCACGAAGTCGGCCGCCCAGATGAGCACGCCGGCCACGCGGTCGGTGCCATACGTTTTGGACAGCGGCGCACCGTAGCTGCTGATCTGGACCTTGAGATCCTCGACGCGCGGCCCATGCATGCGCGGCGGCGCGATTGCGCCGCCGATGATGCTGCCGGCCGCGAAGCCAATCGCCGAGCCGGTCATGCCGAACAGCACCGGTGCGGTGCCGAGCGTGGCCGCGCCGAGCGCAGCGCCAGCGAATGCGACTGCGAGCTGTGCCATCAGTGCACCCCCGGCATCCGGTACGCCTGCACCGTGCGCCGTTGCCAGCGCGTGTCCAGCCGGTGCTCGATCACGCGGCCGATGGCCTCGTAGGCATGGATGAGCGAGCGCCCGCCGTGGTCGCCGACGATGGCCACATGCTGCGGCTCGCGCGCAAAGCGCATCAGCAGCACGTCGCCGGGCTGCGGATCATCGGTGCGGGCCATGAAAGACTCGCACACCTGCTGCAGCGTGCCCTGCGCCGGCTGCCGGCCGTAGCCGCCCCAGCGCGGATCAAAGGTATCGCGCCACCAGTCGGGCGGGACGATGCCGAGCGCAACCGCCACACCGCCCACCAAGCCACCGCAATCGCAGCCCACGCCGCGCGTGCGGGCCTGGTGGTGGAATGGGGTGTCCAGCCAGCGCCGCGCCTCGGCCACCACGGCAACGCGCGGCACGTTCACTGCGTGCTCCCGATGGCCAGCGCACGGTCAGGGCCTGGCACGAAACTGAAACCGCGGAAGTTGTCCAGGTTGCTGAATGTGTCCTTGCACGCCGTCTTGCTCTTGTTGCACCCGGCCACGGCGCTCAGCGTGTCGCCGACCTGGATGTCGAAGGGCATGGGCAGCTGCAGCACGATGACGCCCGAGCCGTTGCCCGTCTTGATGTCCATCACCAAGCCGTCGTTGTCGCCCGCGGTCCACGTCACCCGGCCATAGTCGAAGTAGCCCGCGGCCTGCGTGAGCGCGCTGGCCGTGAACTGCCTGCGCGAGCTGACAGCCGTGACGGTGGCCGCGTGCGTGAAGGACGTGAGCACCTTGCCGCAGCGCGCATCGCCGAGCTGTGCATCGCACGTCGGCTTGACCTCGCGGCCGATGTTGTTCTGCAGCGCCTGCATGAGCCCGCGCATCTCGGCCACGTACAGTGGCCCGCGGCGCTGCGCCTTGCCGAGCCAGCCCTTGCGCACGATCTCGGCGCCGTCGCTCAGGCTGGCCCAGTTGACGCGGTAGATGATGATGGCCGCGCCGTCCCAGAGCCCGGCCTCGATGTCGGCCGCGGTGATGCCGTCGGCGTCTAGCAGTCCTTCCAGCTCAAGGTCATCGACGTTGAGCTCGGCGCGCGTGGCCACGGCGCTGCCGCTGAACACGCTCGACGGGGTGTAGGTAGTGCCGCTGACGATGAGCGGTTCGTCGTGGTCGGTGAAGCCGTAGACCGTGCCATCGGTGCGCGTGACCTTCCAGCAGTGCGCCACGGTGAGCGCGCTGCCGACCATGTGCGTCTTGAGAGCGCTGGCGGTGCCCTTCATAGCCGCAACTCCACCAGTGGCACGCCCTCCCACTGCTGCAGGATGCCGCGCGACGGCGTGCGCGCCAGGACGCGGGCTTGCATGTCATCGGTGTCAAACCTGACGGGCACGTCGAACTCGCCCGACCATGTGAGATTCGCCGCCGTGCGGCTGGTCGTCGTGGTGACGATGCCGGTGGTCGCGTCGAGCGTGTAGTCGGTGGTGAGCGTGAGCGTGGTGCCGGAGTTTTTCAGCTCGAATCCCGAGGCAATGGGCTTGACAATCTTGCGGTCGGTGGTCTGCGATCCGCTGGTGTAGCGCTTGACGAGCTGAAACGTGGTGCTCGTCAGGCCGGTGACCTTGCCGTCGGTGTGCGTGGCGCTGTAGTCGGTCCAGTCTTTGAACCGGAAACCGTGCAACCTGCCCCTGCAGTTGATGAAGAACGCGCGCAGCGTGGCGTGATCGGCCGGCGCGTTGATGCCGGCGCCGATCTCGAAGCGGTGCAGCGGATATGCCCACTTGCCAAGCCGCGACTCGTGGCCGCTGATGGTGCGCACGACTTCGGTTTCCCAGGCGGGGCCACCGACTGCGCCCATCGCAATCAGCTCGGGGAAGCGGGGGCTTTCGTAGAACGCCATGCGTGTGCCCTCAGTTGCCGCGCTGGCTGGCCATCTGGACGCCGCGCAGCGCAGCGGCTGCGATCTGCTGCTGCGTGCGCCGGTCCACGGGGCCGCTGATGGTGAAGTGGTTGGTGACCGACATGCCGCCAGCCGGCCGCACGGTGACGCCTGCGCGCCCGCCGAAGATCGGCTCGGGTCCGCGCTCGCCGGTCATGCCCCATTTGCCCGGCGGGATGAACCCGCCTTCGGCGAAGCCGCCAGCGAACAGGCTGCCGAACCAGTTGCCGATGCTGGCCAGGAAGTTGCCGCCGCCGCCAGATCCGCCACCACCGAGCATGCCGGTGAGCGCGTTGCCCAATGGCTCGGTGATGAGCTTGCGAGTGACGATGCGGATGATGTCGGCCTCCAGGCCCTTGAGCACGTCGCGCAGGCTGTTGCCGCCGACGATGGCATCCTCGAAAGCCGACGTGAAGCTCAGGCCCAGCTCCTCGCCGAGGCTCTTGGTCTTGCTGGCCTGGTCCTTGATGCCCGCCGCCGACTTGTCGAAGCGCTCCTGCGCGTCGAGCTGGGCGCGGGTGTAGGTGTCCCAGTCGATGGCGCCGGCCTGCAACAGCTTGTTGAGCTTGTCAATCTCGGCCGCCAGTTGCTCGGCCGGCGTGCGCGTAGCCTCGAACACGCGGCGGCCTTCCTCGCTGATGGATTCGCGCAACTTGCGCGCCGCCTCGTCGGCCTTGGCCTGGATCTGAGTGAGGAGCTTGTCGGTTTCCTCGTAGTCCTTCTCGGCCTTGAGGAACGCCGACTTGTAGGACTCGCGCGCGTCGGTGATGGCGAAGGGGATTTCGACCTTGCCGGCCTTGCCTGCGCCACCAGCAGCCGGAGGCAGCAGCGGCAGCGATGGCCGTCCGGTGTTGCCACCCGTGCCACGGCCGCCGCCAGCGCCGCCAGCGTTCACCATGCCGCGGTACAGGTCGGCCAGCTTGCCGACCTCCTCGCGGTTGGCGCGCAGGGCGTTGAGCTTGTTGCGGTCGGCCAGCTCGCCCAGCGGGCCGCCGTCGGGGTTGGCCTGAATGGCCTTGATCTTGCCGTCGATCTCGGAAAGCTTGGCCGAGTAGTAGTCGAGGGCTTTCTGCGGGCTGTCGAAGTCCTGCCGCGCGGCGCCAGAACCAAACGCCGCCGCCACGATGCCGCCAAACCCGCCGAGCTTCTCGCGGGCCAGCGTCACGCGCTCGATCAACTGATTGATCGGCCCCAGCAGATCGCTCGCAATGGCGCGAGCCACGTCGGTGATGTTCTTGCTGAGCCGGGCCATGGCCTTCTCGAACTTCTCAGCCTCGGCCGCCTGCTGCGCTGTCACCGTGGCGTTGAGCTTGCCGCTTTCGGCCAGGTCTTTGAGCAGCGGCGCCACCTCGCGCGTGCTCTTGCCGAACAGCGCATAGATGATGCGCGCCTTGTTGCCGTTGTCCTCGAACTGCGCCAGCGCCTGCGCCGTTTTCAGCAGCGCCTCGGCCGGGTCAATCGCGGCCAGTTCCTTGGCATTCAACCCGATCAACTCGAACACCCGAGCAGCCTCGCTGCCCGGCTTGAGGCCCTCCTGAATCTGCGCGTTGAACTTGATGAGCGCACCGCTCACGCTCTCCACGCTGCTGCCCGTGCGCCGTGCGATGTCTTCCAGCGCGCTGGCGTTCTCGACCGTGGTGCCGGTGGCGTCTGCAAAATCATTGAGCGCATCGATGCCCTTGATCGTGGCCGATGCGATCTGCGTCATCGCGCCGACCACCACCGTGGCACTGATGGCACCGAGCGCCGATGTGATCTGCCGCCCGGCAGCGGCAAAGCTGCGCTCCATCTGCCCCGCGCTGCGCTCGACCAGCTTGGTGGCGCGAGACATGTCCTGTTCAAGCCGCGCCAGGCGGGCTTCCAGGTCAATCGATAGGGTGGCGGTTGCCATGCGTGTCAGCTCCCCGTGGTGTCGGGCTTGTGCATCTTGATGATCAGCAGCTGCTCGGTGAGCGCGTCCAGGTCGGCAAAGCCGTAGAACTCAGCGAACAGCGGCACGGCCTGCCAGTCGATGCCGCCCATGCCGTTGGCGCAAGCGTTCCAGATCTGCACCGCTGCACGCTCGTCGTTGCTGGCCTGTGGTGGTCCGCCCTCATACTGGATGCCGGCCGCGACATCTAGGAGGGCTGAGAGTTTCCCCGTGTGGCCTCGCGCTTGGCCATGTGCTCGGTGATGAGCTGCGTGACGTGTGCAGCCACCAGCGCGGCCCACTCGGCTTGATCGGCAACAGCCTCAGCCCACACGCCCGCATCGAACGGCACGTAGTTCTCGCTGCCGCCGTCGAACAGGTCGCCCTCGGTGATGCCGTCCCATGCCACCACGCAGCTGCACAGCTTCTCGAGCGTGGCGCCACCACCGGCGAGCTGGCGCATGGCCAGCTCGCCAGGGCGCCGCACCTTGACGCGCTTGCCGGGCGCCAGATCGCACCACGACTCGCGCGCCTGCCAGATGCGCGCGATGTAGTCGGCTGCGGTGGTGCTCACAGATTCGGCTTCACGGCCCAGCCCGCGCCGAGCACGTTGAACTGGCCGGTGGCCAGCGCGCCGGCCTGCAGACTTTCGCCCGGCACCGAGGGCACGCCGTAGTACACGCGCAGCACGGTGGGGCCCTGGCTGATGCGGAACAAGCAGCTGGTGCTGTTGCGCGCCGCCGCCTCGATGAAGGCCATGGCCGCGCCGTGTGCCACGCCGTTGCGCACGTCGATGGTGATGTCTTGCGGCGCCAGCAGGCCGGCCACGTTGCGGGTCTTGACGTCCAGCAGCCGCGTGTCGTCCAGCGCATTGGCAGCGCCACCGCCCACGGCGTAGCTGGCGGCCTCGCTCAGCGTGCCCCACGTGCTGGCCGGCGTGAGCGTGCCCGAGGCGTACGTCGAGTATTGCGTCGTGTCCAGGCCGTTCATGGTGAACGTGTTGGCCGACGTGTCCATGATGTGCACGGCCTGGCCGTCGAGCTCGACCATGCCGCTGGTCACGGTCCAGTAGCCCACGTCGTTGTCAGACAACGTGTGGCTGGTCAGCGTGCCGACGGCCGGGTTTGCCTTGGTGCAAGCAGTAGGCGACACGGCGGATGCGAAGGTGAGCGCGACCTCGACTTTGACGTTGCGCCCGACGATGGTGGTCATGGTGATGTCCTTTCAATGCTGGGCGCAGGCCCAAGAAAAAGGGCCCCGGATGGAGCCCTGCGGCACGGCCTTGCGGCCCGTGTTGGTTGCTGTGCAGCGCTTAGACGATCCAGCGTTGCACGGTGAGATTGACGGCATCGAGCGCCAGCTCCTCGTCGTAGCCGCCCGAGCGGGCGGTGACGAGGTAGTCGGCATCGGTGGCCACGGCGCCGGCCACGGCATCGGCCACAGCCTCGGCACCGGCTGCGGTGGTGGCGTAGCACTGCACCGAGTGCGTGACGCTGGTGCCGTGCAGGGTGTTGTCGAGGCCGTATTCGCTGTCGTGCTGGCTGACAAACACAACGAGCGGAAACGCGCTGTCCTGCGGCACTGCATTGGCCGCGATGCGCGTGCTCACCAGAGCGGTGAGCGCCGCGTGCCCGGCCAGCAGCGCGCGGAATTCGGTGTCGGCACTCATGGCGCGGGCGCTTTCGGCTTGTTGAGCTTGGCGATGGCCAGCGGAAGTCGCCGGTTGAACTCAGCCAGCGCCGCACCGAGCATGGCCGCGCCGGCCTTGAGGATGTTGCGGCCGGGCTGCCGTGGGCCGCGGGCGGGCGTCCAGCCCTTGTCGAGCCAGCGCCAGTAGAACGGGTCGCGGAAGCTCGTGGCACCGGCCTGGCCGCGCTTGGCGGGCTTCACGTTGACGAATACGCCGACGTTGCCCTGCCGCCGCGCGAGCTTGCTGGTGCGCACGCTGATGGCGCGCTGCACCGTGCCCGGCTTGCGGTAGCCCTTGCGGTAGGCCGCGGCGCTCCACTCTTTGGACAGATCGAGCACCGGCGTGGCCTTGCGCGCGGCGCGCTGCACCAGGCGGGCGCCGGCCGCCAGCGCGTTGCGCAGGGCTCGCACCTTGAGCTTTGGCGCCACACCCAGCAGCGCGGCGCGCAGGTCTGGCAGGCCTTTGACTTCGGCGCGCAGTCCGTCGCTCATCGCCCGTCCCTCGCTGCGGTGCTGCACATCAGCTCGAGCACTTCCTGCCCGGCGCGCGGCTCGATCACGCTCACGATGTCGTGCGCCACGCCGCGCCACAACACGCGCATGGTCGGCACGATGCCCTCGCGCCAGCGAATGCGGATGCGCACGTCGACCGAGCTTTGCACCTGGCCGGCCGCGAAGTACTCTTTGCCGCGCAGGGGCTCGACGCTGGCCCAGCAGGTGATGTGCGTGCTCCAGGTGGCGGACTCCTGGCCAAGCGAGTCCACACCAGACGCGCGGGTCTGGATGGTGATGCGCTCGCGCATGTCACCGGCGTTGATGGGCATGGTCGGTCAGCCGCCGTAGTGCACAGTGAACGGGTCGAGCAGGCGGTCGTAGAACCGCTGGCCGAGCTGCGTGACGGACTGGCCCACCACCGTGCCGCCGCGGTGCTGGTACAGGTCGGCGATGCGCATCTTGATCCACGTCTTGACGGCTGCCGGCACGTCGCTGGCGGCGCCGTAGCCGCTGACGAAACGCACGCGCACGGCGTTGGCCGTGTCGTAGGTGGTCGGCCACTGGTAGCCGTAGGCGGGCAGCACCCAGCCCGGTGGCATGGCACTGTCGAGCACGTAGGCCGAGCTGCTGAGCGTGACCTCGGTGCCGGTGGTGTCGTAGTAGTACACGCCGGTGATGCTGGCTACCTTCGGCATGCCGAGCTCGAGCTCCAGCAGCGGGAAGGTGTCGACCACGCGCTCCCACGTCTGCGTGATCAGCGCGCGGCCGGTCAGGTGCTCGCACTCCTGCCGGGCCGAGGTGATCAGCGCGTCGATCAGGTCATCGTCGGTGGTGATGTCGCTGTCGACGCGGCACTGCAGCTTGGCCTCGGCGCGCGTGACCGGCTCAGTGGCCGGCGCGGTGATCAGTCGGAGGGTCATCGTGTGCGCCTGCTGATGTTGGCCATTCGCCGCCCGAGCTGCAGGCTGCGCATGCCCAGCGCGGGGCCGTGGCCGATGGGGGCGGCTGAGAGTTGCGCCGCCACCGCTTCGCCGCTGTACGTCAGCGTGGCCGCCTGGCCGGTGAGCACATAGGTGCCGCCGTCGGCGGTCATGATGATCGTGCGGGTGAGCGTGGCGGCCTGGCCGGTGAGGGAGTAGGTGCCGCTGTCCGCGGTGACGGTGAACTGCCGGGCCAGCGTGGCATCTTGGCCAGTCAGGGTGTAAGTGCCCTGTTCGGCGCTCAGCGCGCGCAGGGCCAGCAGCGCGGCATCCTGGCCGGTCAGTGTGTACGTGCCAGAGTCTGCGGTGAGGCTGTATGCGCCGGCTGGCGTGTAGGTCAGCGTGGCATCCTGGCCGCTCAGGCTGTAGCTGCCCTGTGCGGCAGGCAGGGAGTAGCTGGCCAGCAGGCCGGCAGACTGGCCGGTGAGGGTGTAGGTGCCCTGTTCGGCGGTGATGGCGCGGGTGGCGGTGAGGGCAGCGGCCTGGCCGGTGAGGGTGTAGGTGCCGGAGCTGGCGGTGAGGGTGTAGGAGGCGGCGCCAGCCGCCTCCGGCCCGTCCGCAATCGGCCCGTCAGCCCACGGACCCAGCGCGAAGGTCATGGCTTACAGCGTCCGCGCCAGTGCAAAGATCGCATCCACCTCGGCGGGCGTCTTGCCGAGGGCTGCGGCCATCGTTGCCAGGAATGGGTTGTTGCGCTGAAACTCTTGCGACTCGTCGAAAGCGATCTGCAGCTCGGGATCGCCCGACGCAGCTACTGCCGCTTTGATGGTCGTCAGCAGGCCAGCACGGTGCAGCGCGGTGAGCATCTGGCGACGGGTGACGGGTGCGATGAACGCGCGCGCCGCATCGGCCGCAGACACCGCCGCCACTTGCTCATCGGTCGGCGAGTCCTCGCGGTGCCATAGCACGTAGATGGCGCCATCCCGCGCGCTGGCGTCAAAGTCAAGGCCAGGGCGATAGCCCAGATGCTGCAGTGCGCCAGCCGCATCGATGCGCGTGTACGTGCTCATCGCGCAAGCACCTCAGCGCCAGAGAAAAACGAGTTGTAGCCGGAGGCGAACAGGTTGCGCGAGCCGTTGCTGGTCTGGAACTGGTAGTTGACCGTATCGCCGGCAGCCAACGGAATGCCACTGGAGGCGCCGGGCCACACGGCATAGTAGAAGTTGCCCGTGCCGGACACCCGCCCCTGGTTCGTGCCGATCAGCGTGCTGGTGCCGTTTTTCCACAGCACGACGCCAAAAAGCTCCTGATCATTCTGCGAACTGACGGAGCGGCCAGCGGCCGACAGCAGGTAGTTGCCCGCGCGCCGCACCTTGAAGCGGTTATTGGCAGTCGATGCCAGCGATGCGTTGTCGGCATCCGCAGTCCACGCCCCGCTGATCGAGGTCGGGCTGGTCCAGGTGCTGGCCGCCTCGTTGCCAGTCGTCGAAGTTGACAACCGCATCAAGCAAAACTGTGGCACGCGGCCGTCTTGTTCGACCAGCCACGTCGAGTTCGCCACCACACACCGCATGATCACCACCTCATTGGTGATGAACAGTCGGCTCCACTCGGTGCCACCAGCCACGCCGTTGAGCGTGTCGCCTGTGCCTGCGGTGATCAGTAGTTCATAGGATGCGTTGCCGCTGGTCACCATGATGCCGATGCGGTCGCCCACTGCTGCGGTTGCCGGCAGCGTGTAGGTGCGATTGGCCGTGGCCCAAGCCGACATATCGACCACGTACAGCCGATTGACCACCATCGTGGTGTCAGCGTCCGTGCCGGCGAGGTATTCGAGGGCCGCTGCGTCGTGGGCGCGAGCGCGGTCGGCCGTCAGCGTCACGCTCACAACCGCCGCACTGGTCAGACTCAGCGCGCTGCCGGTGCTGCTCGCCTCCAGCGTGCCGCGACTGAGCGTCGTCCCGGAGTGCGTGTAGGTGCAGTTGCGCGCGACCTCCCACGCCGTGCCGTCGGTGATGACGACATCGACCGTCGCATTGGCGCCGTAGGCTGACGCCAGCGACTGGTATCCAGACTGCGCAGAGCCGAGCGTAATCGTGCCGGTGCCTGGCGTGCCAGACACCGACATAGACACGCGGTTAGCGTGAGTGGGCATCTATCAGGCCCCGACGATGATGCGCTTCCAGAGTTCCCACATGGCTACCTCCCCGCCGCGCGTGCGCGCTCGATGGCCGGCGCCAGGATGCGGATGTCGCGCTTGAGCGCCAGCCAGGCCTCGCGCCCGCGGTTGTCGTCGATCTGCGCAGCGATCTCGGCCGCGCGGATGCGCAGCGCTTCGCCCTCGGCACACACCCGGGCCAACTCGGCCTCGAGGGGCGCATTGAGGGCGTTGACGTGATCGCGCTTTGCGCAGAGCTCGTCGTATTGGGTTTCCAGGCTGCTCATGCGTGCCCTCGCTCTCGGATTGCGGGATAGTGGATAAGCTCATCGACGCCGCGGGCCAGCAGCCGCGCGCCGTGCTGAACGATGGCCGGTTTGCCCTTCAGCGGCGCGCCGTTGTCGTCAAGCCAGACCACGCTGACCTCGCTGCCGTCGGTGCACGCAATGCGCAGCTCGTGGCCGTTGGTGAGCACGTCGGCCACGGTCTTGCCGCGCACGCGCATGGAGATGGCGCCGTAGCTCATGGCGTCAGGCCAGCTGCCAGAGGCCGTTGGTGGCGTCGAAGTCGACGGTGAACGACTCGCCGGCCGCGAGCGTGATGCTGCTGCCGTAGTCGTAGAACGCGACCAGCGGATCGGCCGGGCTGGTGGGCGTGTCGTTGTAGATGCTGACGTAGCGCAGCGGCCCGATGGAGCCGCCGCTGGCCGTGAGCACCTCGTCGGCAATGGTCACCTTGGCCGTGCCGCTGGTCTCGCTCAGCGTCACGGTGTCGAGCGTCATGCCGCCCGCGCTGTAGCCATTGCCGGCGCTGATCTCGGTGAGGTTGGCGAACACCGTGTTGGTGTTTACCGGCGCCGTGTTGGTCAACGCCGCCTTGATCGTGTGGCTGGACCAGTTGTGAACAGCCTTGTTGAGCTGCTCCACGTAGTCAAGGAACTTGGTGTAGGTGGCCATGGGTGGTGTCCTGTGCGCGGCGGAAACGAAAACGCCGCCCGGTGAGGGCGGCGCTTGATGTCTCAGCCGCTGGCATCGCCAGCGGGCGAGGATCAGTCGGCGATGGCCTCGGCGGCCGTGGCGCCGCTGTAGCGCTTGCCGTAGAGGTTGTAGATCACCACGCAGCCGCGCGACGCGGTGGCCGCGTGGCCGGTGCCGTCGACGCGGAAGCAGTCGAAGCCGTTGGCCGTGTCCAGGTCGGAAGCCAGCACATCGATGATGTACAGGCTGTCCTTGCTGTTGGTGGTCTGGGTGGTGAACGTGTTCGAGCTGACGGCGGTCTCGGTCATCGCCTTGCTGGCCGCGTAGTCGGTGTTGGCCAGCATGCGCGTGAAGGCCAGCGCCTTCTCGCCGGTGCCGGCCACCGCGGTGGCTTGCTTCAGCGTGATGGTGCTGCCCGTGACGGTGGTTCCGTCGGCGATGCTGATGATGATCTGCGCCCGCGTGTAGCCCTTCATGGACACATAGGTCGTGTCTCCAAGGGTGGACGTGAGCAGCAGGCCGGCAGCGGCCACCACGGTGGTGACCTGCTCGTCGAGGCGTGCATTGGTGTTCATGGTCTGATGTCCTTCAGGTCAGGTCGTGGATCAGCTGCGGGTCTGCAGGCTGACGAAGTGGCTGAGCGTGCTGCTGCCGTTCTTGCGGCTGATTGCCGAAGACAGCCACGGCTGGCCGCCCATGCGGAACACGAAGCGGAAGGCGCGCACGTTCTGGTCGAAGTAGAAGTGCATCGACTGATCCGCCTTGACGCCGCCCTTGGTGATGGCGATGTACTGCGACAGATCGGCCAACACCAGGTCGCCCGCGGTGCCCAGCGCCGAGGCGCTCTCGATGAACAGGATCGGCCGGCCCAGCAGCGTGCTGTAGGGCGTGGTGCTCAGACCGCTGGGCGGGTAGAACACCGGCACGCCGCCGACGTTCTCGCTGCCGGCCACGTTCTTCACCTTGAAGTTCATCTGCGCCAGCTGGATCTCAGTGTCCGAGTGGGCAAGCCACACCGAGCGCGCGAAGTTGCGCATCGGCATGCGGGCCTTCATCTTCAGCACGTTCTCGGCAACGATGGTGGCCGCAACCTGGCTGGACTCCTTGCTGACCGTGATGGTGCACGGCGCATTCAGGATGCCCAGCGGCATGCCGCCGCCAGTGCCGGCGAAGATGGCGTCGGTGATCTTGAACGCCATGGTCTCGCTGGCTTCCATCTGCACCCAGGCGCCGAGGGCCGACGAGTCCTCGAGGGCTTCCTCGGTCACGGGGGCAAGCGCGGTCAGGCGGTCCAGCTTGATGCTGCCGTTCTTGAACACCGGCTTGGTGGGCGTGATGGTGTCGCCTTCGCTGTCCCAGTACGCCTGGATGCCCGTGGTGCCGTGCGCGGTCTTCTCGGAGGCCGGGAACTTGAACTCGCTGCCGGTGACCGGGATGTTGCGCACGCGCGAGAGAAGCGTATCCTGCCCTTCGATCAGCGACATGATCTCGCTGCTGTACTGCGGCGGGACCAAGAAGCCGCCGTCGGCGCCGGTGGTCTCGTTGGCGTAGGTGGTGGCCGCCGCGTCGATGCGCAACCGCTCATCGACCGCGTTGGGGCGCAGCGCGGCGCTACGCACAGCAGCCAGGTACTGGCCGAAGTGCGCGAAGCCGCGTGTCGGGTCGTTGGCTGCCTGCGGGCCGACGTTCTCGATGCGCGCGCCAGCCGGCAGCTCAAGCGAGCGCTCGGCCTCGATGGCGGCCTGCACCTGCTCGATGCTGGCCTGCGCCGCGGTGGCGTCGGCCTGGGCTGCCGCAAACTGCAGCGCCTGCTCGGCGCTCAGGTCTTGGCCCTCGGGGATGGATGCCGTGATCGTCTTCATGGTTTCGACGGCCGCGGCCTTGCGCTGCTGGAGCGCACGGAGTCGCTTGATCATGATGCTTGCCTTTCGTGCAATGCGTGCGGCCCGCACGCGGCGGGCCTGGTTGGTCTTCGGTTTGACGGGTGCGGCCGTCGGGCCGCCGGAGCGGGCGTAGGCCCGCACCAGGGACTGGAGCCCGTCAGGTCTCCAGAATCGTGATCTGCCGCTGTGCTGCGGCGCTGCTCATGCCACGGCGCACGCGCCGGGCCTTGGCGATGACCTCATCGAGCGTGCCGATGCGGTCGGCCATGCCGGATGCCACGGCGTCGCTGGCCAGCTTCATGCGGCCCTCGCCGAACTGCGGCCCGCGCACCACGTCAACGGGTACGCCGCGGCCCTTGGCCACCGCGCGCGTGAAGGCGTTGCCGTAGGCGTCGACCATGCTTTGCAGGTAGCTGCGCGTTTCGTCGCTGAGCGGGCCGCTCATGCCTTCGGACTTGTACTTGCCATAGCTGATGTACTCGCGCTTGATGCCTTCGCGGGCCTGCGCCTCGCTGTCGTCGGTGTAGGGCATGCGCACGCCAATGCTGCCCACCATGCCACTGGGCGTCACCACGACCTCGCTGGCTTGGCTGGCCACCCAGTAGGCGGCGCTGGCCGCCTCGGCATTGGCCACGGCAATGACCGGCTTGACGGCACGCGCGGCGGCCACCACGTCGGCCAGCTCGGCGGTGCCGCTCACGCTGCCGCCCGGGCTGTCGATGTCGAGCACGATGGTGCCCACCTCGTCACTGGCCATGGCCTGGCGGATCTGCGCCGCCACCGCCTCGGTGCTGGTCAGCGGGCGCGAAGCATTGTTCGCCGCGTAGGCACGATGCGTCATCACGCCGTAGATGGGCACCACCTGCACACCGCCACCGCTTGCGGCCTGCGCCTGCGCGCGGCGCTGCACGGCGGCCTCGGGCGCATCGCCCACGGCCTCGGCGATCTGCAGGGCGTCGAGGCGCACGCCGGCCGACCAGCGCACGAGCACGCCCTCCATCGCGGTCCAGGCCTCGTCGGTGACAGCCCAGGGCTGCGAGTAGAAAGCGGAAAGCAGGCGCAGCATGTCAGGCCCCCAGTTGGATCAAAGCGGCCGACCGTGCGGCCAAAAACTCAGGATCGGAAATCTGCTCCGCGTTGCGCGCGGCAAAGATGCCCGGCAAGGCGTCTGCGTAGGCCGTGGCGACGTTTTCGGGGACGCCCAGCACCTCGGATATCCAACGGCCGTGTTCGGAGGCTGAAAACGCGCCACCCTTGCGGCACAGCGCCAGCTCCTTGCGCGCCACACGCTCGGCCGCAGCCTGCAGCAGCGCAACCCGCCGCTCGCCGCTGATCGGCGGCGGCTCGGGCAGCTGTGCCGGCGCCGCACCAACGGGCTGCATGTTCATGGGCTGCAACGGCGCGTTGAGCCCGGGGAGCGGGTTCAGGTTCTCCATGCTGCGCGCCTCGTTGCGCGTCAGCCAGCCGTCCTGGATGCCCTTGCCGTAGGCTTCGAACCGCGTGCGGGTGTCGCCACGCAGCAGCACGTCGAGCTTGTGCTCGGCGAAGTGGATGCCGTCGTCGCCGATGCCAAGGTCGCGCAGCAGCGCCTGCTCCCATGCGATGCACGATGGCATGATGGTATCGGTGCTGAAGTCCAGCTGCTGGTGCTCGATGTTGCCCCAGGTCGCCCTGTCCAAAATGCCAATCTTGTGCGGCGGCATGCGGAACAGGCCGGCGATGTCAACGTCGCTGTACTTGCGCAGCTCGAGGAACTGCGCATCGCTGTTGTTGATCTGGATGGCGTGCAGCTCTTTGCCGTCTTCCATCACAGGCACCCGGCCGCTGTTCATGCCGCCGAAGCCGGCCGCGAAGTCGCTCGCGTACTTGCGCCGATCCTCGGGGCTGGCGAACTTGCCGGCCATCTTGATCCACATCGGCGGCCGGGCGCTGTTCGCAAAGTAGCGGGCGCCGTAGTCGCGCGCCGCGATGGCTGCGCCGATGGCCTCGCGCTCAGCCTCGATGGGGTTCATACCCTGATAGCCGTCGAGCGACAACGATGCGACGTGCAGCAGCTCGCCGAAGACATAGGTGCGCCGCGTGCCGTCGGCCTGCGTGTAGATGTAGCGCGGCGCGCCGCCTGGCGTGACCTCCACCTGCATCCGATCCGGGTGCAGCGGCAGCAGCATGTCCACACGGCCGGCGCCGTCGGTGACGATCTGCGCGTAGGCGTTGCCGCGAAGGTCCAGATGCGCCTGCATCATCGAGCGCAGCCCCATCGCGGTCATCCACGGATTGGGCTGGTCGTGCAACAGCCGGTAGGCCCAGTGGTCCGTGGCGCGTTCCTTGCCGCCGTCCTCGAGTCGCCGGTAGACCATGAGCGGCAGCATGCCGATGGTCTCGGCACGCACCCTGACGCACTTGTAGACCGTGCTGAGGCGCATGGCCGAGTCTGACGACACCGGCACGCCGGCCGCGGTGCCCACGCCGACGGACGAAAACCAGAAGTCGTCCGCGGGGCCGCGCGCTGCGCCGATGTTGGCTGCCAGGAACATCAGCGGGCGCCCACGGCGCGAGCGCCGAAGATGGTGACGGCCAGCACGAGCACGCCAGCGGTGATGAGCCCGGCCGGCAGGTAGACCAGGCCGGCGCCGATGCTGGCCAGGGCCACACCGGCCAGGATGGAGGCGTTGTAGACGTAGCGGTGCATCAGCGTCAGACGAAGGCGATGGAGTCTTCGGGGCCGTAGTGCTCAACCTTGGCCTCACCGGCGCCGACCATGGCGCGGCTCATGGCCAGGATGGTGGCCACGGCCGCATCGATCTTGTTCTCGGGCTTGGCCTTGCGCGGGAAGATGTTGTCGTTGCGGTCGACCATCACTTCCACGTTGGCCAGCATCCACAACATGGCGCGGTTGCCATCGCAGTGGAAGCGGCCGGCGTCGACCAGCGCGGCGATGAGCTTCATGGGCTCGCTCAGGTGCCGGGTGGTCATGGGCACGTCGACGACGGTGAAGCCACCGGCCTGCAGCGCGGGCGCGATCTCGCGGCTGCCCCAGGCATCCATCGCGATCTCGCGCACGACGTGACGCTCGGACACCTGCTCGATGTGGTCCTGGATCAGCCGCAGGTCGATCATGTTGCCCGGGGTCTGCACCAGGTGGCCCTGCTGCGCCCAGGCACGATAGTGCTGGTTCTCCGGCCGCTGCACGGCGGCCTCGGGCAGCCAGTTTCCGCTGATGGCCCAGTAGTGCCACTGGCCGTCGATCTGCCGGCGCCAGACGCGCACGGCGCTGGCGATGTCCTGTTTGCTGGCCAGGTCGGTGCCGATCCAGCACTCCTCACCCGCGAACTCGTCAGCGGTGAGGGTGGCGTCCGCGGTGCGCTGCAGGGCCTCGAGGTTCAGCCATGGGCTGGCGCTGTTGACCCACACGTTCAGGTGCTTGGTCTTGAAGACGGCGGCCTTGCGCGGGTCGCGCACGGCTTCGGCCTGCGACGCCAGCAGGCTGTCGGCGTTGACGCTGATGCCGAAATTGGGGTTGGCCTTGGCCAGCGCGGCGGGCTGCGTCCAGTCGTCGCCCACGTCGATGCCGTAGACGATGCCCCAGCGGCGGTCATCGGTGACCAGGCCCTCGAGCACGCGCTGCAGATCCTGCTGATGGGCGTAGCACGGCCCGCCGATGTTGCTGCCGGCCGTGGTGATGACCAGCAGCAGCGGCTGCGACCGCGCGCCCATGCCGGTGGCCATGGTGTCGTACAGCTCGGACGTGGCGTGCTCGTGGTACTCGTCGACGATGCTGCAGCTCGGGCTGGCGCCGTCGCCAGGCTTGCCGATCAGCGGCTCGAACTTGCTGTTGGTGTCGAGCACCAGCAGCTTCGAGGCGTTGGGCAGCACGCCGTAGTGCGCCCGGAACTCCGGCGACGCCATGGCCATCAGGCGCGCGGGGCGGAACACCTCGTGCGCCTGGTCGCGGCTGGTCGCGCCGCTGTAGACCTCGGCACCGAACTCGCCGTCGGCCGTCAGCATGAAGTTGCCGATGACGCTGCCGATGGTGCTCTTGCCGTTCTTCCGGGGGATGAACAGGTCGGCGCGATGGAAGCGGCGCAGGCCTGATTCGGCATGCACCCAGCCGAAAATGCTGACCAGCGCGAAGACCTGCCAGCCACCCAGCTGGATGCGCTCGCCACGCGCGGCCCAGTCGCCCTTGATGTGCGGCATCAGCTCGGCAAAGCGGCAGATCCGCTCGGCGGGGCGGTAGCGCTTGCCGCTGCCGTCGACCAGCTCGGGGTTGAAGCGGTACGGGAAGGCGGGGTCGGTCTCCTGTCGCTGCAGGTCGCGCCGGTGACGCTCGCAGGCCAGGCGCTCCCACTTGCACGCGGGACGCACGCCGGCCAGCACGTCGTCGACGTAGCGCTCGGCGATGGCGATGTAGTCGCGGGTCATGATGCGGGGGTCAGATGGCGCCGAAGCCCTGCTGCGCGGGGTCGGATTCCATGCCTGGCAGCTTGTACTGGGCGTCATTGCGCGAGGCAGTGACGCGCGAGCGCGCCGATGGACTCATGCCGAAGCTGGCCAGGTAGCGGTCGACCTCACGGCTCAACTCGGCGGCCTGGCGGGAGAGGATCGATTCACGCTGGAAACCCGTGGGGGTGTGCTGGATGAGCGCTTCGGTGACGTCGCGGCCGTCTTCGATGGCCTGCTGCTGCCGCGCCCACAGCGCGCGCTCCACCTGCTGCAGCCGGCCGTAGGCGCGCACGTACAGCTCGAGCGCGGTGCGGTCGATGCGGGTCAGCAGGCCCAGCTCGAGCAGCTCGGGCGTCACGCGCTTCCACTCGGCCCGCGCTTCGCGGCTGAGGTGCTTCGGCATGTCGGGCAGCCCGACCTCGGGGTGCACGCCATCGCTCAGGTCAGCGGCACGCAGTGGCCGCGTGCGCCCGCCCGTGAACGCCTTGACGTTCTCCGGCAACGGCTTCGGACCCCTGCTACCAACCATGCCAAAAAAAGGTTTGAAACTCAACCACGCAAGAAATCGAC
>JBEEPT010000296.1:0-3960 GCA_041190985.1 Pseudomonadota bacterium | reverse complement strand
CCCGGCGCGCTGGAGACGCGTCGGATTGCGCCGCGCGCGTCGCGCGTCGACGATGAGGCCCATGCAGTACCCGTCACCGGTCGACCTCACGTCCACAGCCGGTGACACGCAGGATCGCCGTCGTCTCGGCCATCTTGTCGTCGGCCCAGTGCTCGAGGATCTCGGTGATCAGATCCCAGCGCGACACGCGCCGGTGCGAGCTGACCGCGTCGAGCACGTCGACGAGCGTGCGCGGCGCCTGCCCGCGCAACTCGACCAGACCGGTGGTGTCGGGCACGCGCTCAGCCTCTGCTGGCGGCAACGTCGACGCACGGTCTGCCGCCAGGGTGCGGCCAGTCGGGATCTGGAACGCGCACCCACGCGACGTTCGGCAGCAGGTCCTCACACGAGACCTTGCCCCCGGTTATGCGTTCGATCTCCGCGGCGCTCTCGCGCGGGATCGGTCGAACCGACCTCAACCATTGGTTGACCATCGGTGGCGTACACCCGAGTCGCTTGGCTAAGGCGCTCTGCCCGCCAATCTCGGTGCAAGCCTGCTCAAGTGAAGTCGCTGCTGCCATCGCTTCACTTTAGCAGCGCTAACGGTCAAGCGCAAGCCACGCTAATGCCCGGCGTTCATAGCATCGCTTTCATGGGCGACATCAACGATGGCGAGACAGAGGGCGAACGCCTGGAGCGGCTTCTCGCGGGCCGAGTTCGCGCGGAGTTCGCGCGGGATCACGACATCCGCGGTGGCCCGTCGATGATCGCGCAGCACGTTTCCGGCAACCGACCAATCTCCCTCGAGGCGGCCATCGCCTACTGCAAGGGGCTGGGCACGACGCTGGACAAGCTGAGCCCGCGGCTGGCTCTGCTCGTGCGCAGCGCCGGGCACCACCTGGACGCTGACCGCCCGCAGCCGCTGCCGGTCGAGGCGCTGCTGGACCAGTTCGGAGCGCTTCTCGCGGGCATTCCACAACTGCAACGCGATGCGGCCGCCCAGGCGCTGGCCGGCTGGACCGCCAGCGGTGGCGCCGCGCATTGGCGAGCCATGTTCCTGGCCGCCATCACGCCCGTGCTGCCGAAGGAAGCGCCCGCCGCAATCGCTACCGGGAAACGGAAGCGCGCGGCGTAGCAGCGCCCAACCTTCACTCTTTCCCGGCGGGGCGCCGTTGCGCATCACCCAAAGGTCGGAGATCCACGCGGCTCGGGGTCGAGAGCATCGACCGCTCGTGGGGATTGTTCACGTAGCTCGCGGATGGGTATTGAGTCTGCTGCTGGTGGCTCACTGCCTGGCTGTCGCTCAAGTCGATCAGTCGTGGCAACACCCGACCGATGGCAGTGGTGGCTCAACGCCCCCGGTCCAGGGCCTGCTCGCCATCGTCGGCGCGGTCGCGCTCGGGCTGCTCCACCTGCGCATCGACTCCAGCCTTGAGCGGGCAGTGGTCGCGGCGTTCGTCGGCGCGATGCTTGGCTCACTCGTCGGCTGGCCGATCTCCTGCATGCTGCGCTGACACGCTGCTTTAGCACTGCTTGACGCTATCCGTTAGCGTCGCTACATTACTCCTCGCGCGCCACGTGACGGCGCGACGGAGAACGCGGCATGGAGCAGATCGAGCGGCTCGCCCACTACGCGGGCCTGGCCGAAGAGGCGCAGCAGGAGCTGGCGCCGTACACCGAGGCGCTGAAGCGCCACGACTGGAACTACGAATTCGCGGACGACAGCCGCGCGTGGCGCGCCGGGCTCGAGCAGCGCAAGCAGCTGATGGCCATGCGCGCGCGGCTCGACCCGAGCGGCGCGATCTGGAACCGCTTCGCCCCTGCCGCGCATCGGGTGCCGGCGTGATGCTCGGCGCCACCATCGTCGTCGCGTGGCTGGCCCTCGGCCTCGCAGTGGCCTACGTCGTGGGCGCTGCGGCGCGGATGGGGGAGCGGTGATGCTGCGCACCCTGCTCCTCAAACTGCGCCTGCGCGCCGTGCGCGGAGACATCCGCTACGCCGAAGCGCTGGTCCGCCACGCGGAACAGCAGCAGCGGCAGATCGATGCGTGGCGCCGCGACGAGGCCGCGCTCGTGTGCGAGCTCGCGCAGATCCGGCCGCCGCACTGGCCGTCGATCGCGCTGGCCAGTGGCATCGGTGCGTCGCTGGCGATGGTGCTGGCGTGGGGGCCGATGTGATCGCCGACCCGAACGACGGCCGCCGCGCCTGCGGCAACTGCTGGCACATGAACCGCTGCCCGACCCCGCAGGCCTGCGAGCAGGCAGAGCAGGAGCGGGTCGAGCGCGCATCGCGGCGCGACCTCCTCGTGGCCGCGGCGCTGCTCGTCGCAGTGCTCGGCACCTTGTTGATCCTCAACTGGAGACCATAGTGAACGCACCCCTTCGCGCCCAACAGGCGCAGCAGCCCGACGCGGCGGTGAGCCAAGCCGCAGAACAGATCCGCGCCACGCGGGACGCCGACTTCGAGCGGTTGCTGAGTCTGCGCCCCGTGGACCTCGGCCCGCGCGACTTCAATGAGGCGCTGACGCAGGCCGAGTACTTGGCGGCCTCGGAGATGGTGCCCAAGGCCTACCGCGGCAAGCCCGGCGATTGCCTCATCGCCATCCAGTGGGGCGGCGAGATCGGCCTGAAGCCCCTGCAGGCCATGCAGAGCATCGCGGCGGTGAACGGCAAGCCCAGCCTCTACGGCGACGCCGGCAAGGCGATGCTGCTGGCCCACGGGTGCATCATCGAAGAAGACGACACCGAGTTGGTGAAGGCCAACGGCCGGGCGCGCTGCGTCATCAGGCGCCGTGGCCGCCCGCCGGTGCAGCGCACGTTCTCGATCGAGGACGCGAAGACCGCCGGGCTGTGGGGCAAGGAAGGCCCGTGGCGCGCCTACCCGTACCGCCAGATGGCTTGGCGTGCGTTCTGGTTCGCGGCCCGCGACGCGGCAGCGGACGTCCTGCGCGGCATGGGCGGATACGAGGAGGCCCTCGACGGCGCAGGCGAGTGGGAAGCCTCGGCACCGCCGCCGCCTCCCAACGCGCCCGCCCTGCCGCCCTACGCCGACGAGGCGTTCGCCAAGAACCTGCCGCTGTGGGCCAAGCTGGTCGCCGATGGCAAGAAAGCGCCGGGCGACCTGCTGGCCACGCTCGCCACCAAAGCCACCTTCAGCGAAGAGCAGAAGGCCCGCATCCTGTCGCTGAAGAAGGCGCAGCCCGAGGCCGCTGCGGCGGCACCTGCGCCTGCGCCCGCCGCGAGCGGCGAGCACGATGACTTCATTGGCGAGATGGACGCCGCCGAGGAGGCCGCCAAGTGAACATCGCCAACCTCGTGCAGGGCTCGCCTGAGTGGATCGCCTACCGGGCGCGGCACTTCAACGCCAGCGACGCGCCGGCGATGATGGGCTGCAGCCCGTACAAGACGCGCGCGCAACTGCTGCGCGAGATGCACACCGGCGTGGCGCCCGACATCGACGCCGGCACGCGCAAGCGCTACGAGAACGGGCACCGCGCCGAAGCGCTGGCGCGCCCGCTGGCAGAGGAGATCGTCGGCGAGGAGCTGTATCCGGTGGTCGCCAGCTCCGGCCGGCTGTCGGCGAGCTTCGACGGGCTCACGCTCGACGAGCGCCAGGGCTTCGAGCACAAGGTTCTCAACGATGCGCTGCGCAGCGCGTTCGCCGCAGGTGCCGACCAGGACTGCCGGCTACTGCCGATCTACCACCGCGTGCAGATGGAACAGCAGCTGCTCATCAGCGGCGCCGAGCGCATCCTGTTCATGACCACGGCCTGGAGTGCGGACGAGGCGCTGCTGGAGGAACACGACTGCTGGTACACGCCAGACCTCGAGCTGCGCCAGCAGATCATCGACGGCTGGCTCCAGTTCGAGGCCGACCTGCGCGCGTACGTGCTGCCCGATTCCTCGGCCGAGCCGCCGCCGATCGGCAAGGCGCCGGAGACGCTGCCAGCGTTGCGCATCGAAGTGACCGGCGCCGTTACCG
>JBEEPT010000295.1:0-12355 GCA_041190985.1 Pseudomonadota bacterium | reverse complement strand
GCAGCAGCATGGCCGGGCTTGCGTAGCTGGTGTAGACGTCGGTCGACGCACCGCCCTTGCGCACAGGCAGGGCGCGGACGATGTTCTGCTCGCCGGTCTTGGTGGCGGTGACGGTGACGGCGCCCGCGCCTTCGCTGGTGGCCAGCAAGCCGGTGGTGTTGTGCAGGCCAAGCGTGGTGTCCAGGCTGCGCAGCGCGTCATCGTCGATGTCGATGTGCAGTTCTCGCATGCCGGCCACGCTGACCACCGTGCCGGCGCTGCCACCGGTGTAGCGCCACGTCTTGCCGTCGGTGGTGAACTGCACCTTGCCGTCCGTGCCGACCAGGTACAGCACCCCGCGCACGACCTGCGCAAACAGCAGCGTGTAGGACTGCGGCGTGGTCACCGTCACCCACGTTGTGCCGTTGTCGCTGTACTTTGCCGTCGTGCCGCTGAACATGGCCACGGCGCGGCCTGCCACGGTGCGCACGGCAGACGTGCCAGCCAGGGCGGCCACTGACGCGGACCACGATGTGCCGGCGGTCGACGTGTAGTAGGTATCGGTGTCGTCGCGCAGCACCCAGCACGGGCCGCCGTAGGTGATCTGCACCGGCTTGCCGGGGAACGTGACGTCAGCCCAACTGCTGCCGCTGTTGGTGCTGGTGCGCCCCGTCACCGTGCCCTGCGCGCCGATCAGCCAGCGCCCGGCACCGTAGCCGATGCACACCCACTGCCGCGACGTGCCGAAGCTCTGCGCCGCCCACGTCAGCCCGCCGTCGGTGCTTTCGATGTAGGCCGATGAATTGCGCCAGTCGGGCAAGATGAACCGGTCGCCACCGTAGGCGCCGAACTCCCATTCGCCAGCCGTGCCCACGTCCACGTCGGTCCACGTGGCAAAGTCGGTCGACCGCTTGATGTACTGCCATGTCGTCGACCCGTGGTAGCCCAGCGTCAGCCACACCCCGTCGCCCCACACCAGGGACTGGGCACGCGCCCACCCGGTGGCGTTGGTGATGCTCTCGTCACTGGGCGTGCCCGTCTCGCCCAGGTCAGGCCAGTCAGTCACGTCCACCCGCGCGCCGGTCAGCGTGCTGGTGACGTTGGTGTCCACCCTGGTCAACGACCACTGCGCCGTGTCGTCGATGCTGCCGCCCTTGATGATCTTGAGCGTGGACCACGCGTCGACATAACTGGCCACGCTGCCGTCATTCAACACCGGCAGCACGATCTCACTGCGCGGCTCGAAGTAGGCCGTATAGCCCGCGCCGCTGGCCTCGTCCTTGGTGACGAGGAACGACGCCGACAGCGTGGCCGGGCCGGTGGCGCCGATGAGCACCGCGCCGTCTGGGATGGTCATGTCCGACACGGCGACGGTCACCGTGCCCGTGCCGCTGACAGGACCCGCGCCGCCGTTGATGGTGGCGGTGACGCCGCTGTCTGGCGTGATGTTGAACGTGTAGCTGGCGGTGTCGTCGGTCAAGCCGGCGTAAACATAGACGCCGGTCAGCACGTCACTGTAGTCACCATAGTCGCCGGCCTCGTCGGTCTGCACGGCGGCGGTCGGGTTGTCCAGGTACAGGCGCGGCGCGGTGGTGGTGCTGTCCTGCCGGTAGACCGTCATCGCATCGCTGGCCGTGCCCAGCGTGGCCGTAACAACCAGGGTGCGCACGCTGCCGCTGCTGCCAAGGCTCACGAACTGCGCGGCCGTCAGCGTGCGGGCGTTGCCGCTGCCGCCCATGGTCAGCGTGCCCAGGCTGACGTTGGATGAGTTGAACGCCTCGGCTACAAACGCGGCCGTGCCGAACTGGCCGATGGGGTACGCGGTAAAGGTAATCGTCGTGGCGCCCGGCGCCTGCGCGGTGTGCGTGGTGCCGTCGGCAAAGCTGAAGAAGGGGAAGCGGTCCGCGCGCAACACGATGCCGCCACCCGCGCCGCTGTCAATGCTGTCGTCGACCACGACCGTTTCGTAGGCCGTGCCGGCGCTGTAGTTGCCCGTCCGGTCCGCATGCTTGGCCAGTACGTAGTACGTGCCGTTCGGCGGACGCGGATGGTGATATTCGTTGGACGCACCGCGCACCAGGAACGTCGCCGCAGCCCAGTCGCCCGAGTCATAATCTGGCACGGTGTTGAGGTAGCGCAGCTCGGTGAACGCATAGTCGCGCGCCACACACGGCGCGCATGTAAGGACCACCTGCCCCGGCTTGATCGCGTGGTCCAGATCGGCCACGTCTTCAGGACCTGTGGTGTCGGTGCCGATCTTGTGCAGGACCTGCGCGCTCCATCGGCCCCGAACGCCCAGGCTGTTGATGGCGCGCACGCGGAACAGGAAGAAGACGTCAGACGGCAGGCCTGGAATCGTTGCCGACACCGCGCCGCCCTGCTCGATCCAGCTGGCCCAGTCGCCGCTGGCAGGCACGTTGTCGGCGCGGGTGAACTGCACCTCGATGCGACCGCCATTCAAGATGGCCTGGCCGACGACAGCGTCCCACACGATGGTGGTCTGCGTCAGAACAGCGCCGTCTGGCTGAATGTCTGCATCTGACGTGACGGCCACGCCTTCGATCTGCTCGACGTCCCACGGCGAGTGGAGATTGCCGTTCGGCGCCGGGTCGCGGCCGTTGAGCGTGTCCACGGGCTCGAAGATGGCGTCGGTGATCTCGGCCAGTCGCAACTGCACGCCGTCTGCGGGACGCCAGCGCCAGCCGATCACCTCCATCGTCTTCGCCGTCATGCCGTAGCGAGCCAGCGTGACGGTGCCGACGTCAAACAGTTCAAGCGGGTATGCCGACAGGTTGGACGTGATGTCCATGCGCAGCGGCGCCTGCCCTTCGCGGATCACGATGCTGGCCAGGTGCTGTGCATGCGCGATGTGGTTGACGCCCGGCATCACGGCTTCTAGACGGTACTCTGCGCCGTCTGCCGCGATCAACACATCGTCACGGACTGCGGGATACGGCAGGGCCTGGTATCGCTGATCCGGGTCGATGCACGTGCCCGCCACGTGGTTGATCTTTTCCTCGCGCGCCACGCCGTTGCGGATGCTGACAACCGGCCCCGCCGATGCCTGCCCGCCTGCGCCGACCTGCTGCGCCAGCCAGGATGAATCAAGCGCCCACAGTGGTGCGGCCATGGCCCCGCAGCGCATGCGCAGCGTGCCGCCGGCCCAGCCCCAGCGCCCGGCCATCGTCTCCATGATGTCGCCCATGGACTGCCGCGGGTCGGCCGCGCTGCTGATGACGATGCCGCAGCGGTAGCGCGGCAGCGTCACATCGTCGACGCCCAGCGTGAAGACCGTCGACGTGTCGCAGATGTCGGCCGCGTCGATCACGTCTTGTTCGCGGATCTCATCGACAGGTACGCGCCAGCCGTGCACCCACATCGCATAGTGGTAGGCGTGCAGCGCAGGGTTTTCAGTCCAGGCCGTCGATGCGTCGCGCGGGTCCAGACACTTGGCGCCGCGCATCGTGGCGGTGATGTTGGGAATGCCCTGCGGGAATGCGTCTTCGCTGTACACCAGGTCGACAACGGCAAGTGCGATGCCA
Source organism: Pseudomonadota bacterium (assembly GCA_041190985.1). Lineage (GTDB taxonomy): Bacteria > Pseudomonadota > Gammaproteobacteria > Burkholderiales > Burkholderiaceae_C > Malikia. Next base: position 8,834 of record JBEEPT010000295.1, on the reverse strand, counting down.
GCGAAGGCGTCGGTCGCCGTCAGGTTGCCCGGGTACTCGGCCGCCAGATCGGCCCCCACGTTCTGCGCATCGGTGCCCAGATACGTGCGGATGCGAGCCAATGGCAGCCCCACGCTCGATTGCCAGCTGACCACGTAGTCAGCGCCCGCAGGCCCGCCGCTCAGGTCATAGTCCAGCCCGCTGTCGAGTGTGATCGTCAGCGTGTCCTGGTTGCTTGCGTCGCCGGTTCCGGTTGAGTAGATCGCACTGAGCGTGCCCGAGATGGCGGCGCTGGTCAGCGTGACCGAGGCATTGCCGGACCCGTCCAGCGTGCCGGTCAGCGTGTGCGTGGCGTTGTCAGTCTTGAGGTAGGGCGCCGTCTGCACGTAGCCCGAGCCGTCGAGCGTGACCTCGACGTCGTTGAACCAGAACGACTCAAACGCGTCGATCTCGTGCCCCGCGAAGGACACGATCAGCGTCAGGTTTTCGTTGTGCGTGCCGCTGGCCCAGCGCCGACGCACGCCTTCGACAGCGCGCACGCGGCCGAGCACCAGCGTGCGCGGCGCGTCAGGCTGCAGGTCTGTCATGACCATGCGATCCTGCAAGCCGGCGTTGTAAGCGTCGCGCGCCTGGTTGCGGGCTTTGCGCTGCTTCTCGGCAGCGACGCCACTGGACAGCAGGCCAAACGCAATTTGGTATTGCCCGAAGTACGCCGCTACCAACGCGCCCGCGTAGCTGACAAATGACTTGCTCACGGTTGAGCGCCCCACCAGAGTTGAGCGCAGTTCGCGCGATGCACACACAGTCCGCGCTTGGCCTGCGCCAGGATGGACCCACGCCACAGCACGCCCAGCGCGCCGACACCTTCTGGCAGCGTTTCGTGCGCCTGCGGCACGAGCAGGCACACGTCCCCGTCGATCGCCTCAGCGGCGTTGATCGGTTCGCCCATGCGCTGCGTGACCATGGCCTCCAGCCCGCCGCGGTCGCGCAGTACCCGTGCCGCCTGCCGCGCGCTCCAGTAGCTTCCTCGGATGTCGCTGGCCATATCGCGCAGCGTCACTGCGTAGACCGCGTCGGCCGCCCACAGGCAACAGTCGCGGATGCCCCATGCAAACGGCTGGTCGTGACGGTCCAGCACCAGAGCGTGCAGGCGATGCGCTGCGCCGGCTGGGCGCAACGTGGCGATGTGGCTCAGGCGGCTCATTGCTTGAAGAACGATGCAGACGGCCAGGCGATCGGCCCGGCGTCGGTGGCCGGGTCGATGTCCAGGCTGGTGTCGCCCGGGTATAGCCGCTGCTGCTCGTCGTTGGTGTAGCGCGATGGCTTCGGACGCAGCGCGGCCATGCCGCGGTGTTCAGCGGTCACGACCACGGTGGCGGTCGTGCCGTCTTCGATGCTGGGCACGTTCAGGGTGCCGGACCAGGCGAGCACGGCGTCTTCGACAACGCCGGTGTCTGGGTCCAGCAGCGCGTCATAGACGTGCACCGTCGTTCCCTCCACGGCTTCGGTCAGCGCCAGCGCAATCTGTTCTTCGCTGATGCCCGGAAGCGAAAACTGCAACGCCTGCACGTCACCCGTGGAATCCTCGATCGGCTCGATGCCGCCCAGCCCTGCCGGCTGGTACGTGTCGCCGTCCCATGTGATTGGATGCCCGGCAGTGGTGTACAGCAGCGGCGTGTCGAACAGCATGGCAACCAGCTGCACCATGGGCACCTGTTCGCCCGCCTCGATGCGCGCCAGCAAGGCCAGCGCGCCAGCGTTGAGGGTGCGCATCAGTAGACCTCGCGCAGCGGGATGTCCAGGCCGTCCTGCAGCGCGGGTGCCATGTAGCCGAAGTCGATCAGGTCCGTGGCCAGCTGCCAGGTGGCCGTCGGCGCGCTCCAGGTCAGCGCCGCGGCGCTGGAGATGGCCGCGCGAATGGGCAGCACCAGCGGCAGCGACATGACGCCCGAACCGTTTGCCGTGGCGCCGGCATAGGCCGCGATCAGCAGTTGCCCGTTCACGCCCAGCATGTCGCCTCCCAGCATGGTCGCGCCGGCCGTGGTCTGCACACTGAGCGTGCGCGCGCCGGCCGATGCCGATGCCTGTGCCGTGGGTGACCCGCGCAGGGTGCCCAGTGGCACCGGCCGTTGGCGGTGGCCCAGCCGCACCCAGTCACCCGTGGACACCAGCCCCATGAAAAACGACTCGCGCAGGCCGGCATCGGCACGCGAACACGGCGGCAGCGTGATGGTGCACATCAGGCGGTCGGCTGCGTGGCTGATGGTCTGCGTCTGGCCTGTGAGCATGGCCGCGAAGGCCGCCTTCGGTGTTGACGCGCCAAAGCGCATGCGCGCGGGTGAGAAGGCGCGCAGCGCCGGCCAATCGACAGTTGCCATGTCAGCCAGCCCCCACAGTGCCAGTCTTGAAGCCGCGCACCAGCTGCGCATTGCTGCGCGCCAGCATGGCCTGCATGGCGGCCAGGGTGGACGGGTTCGGGTCGCCGCTGACGGTGATGTTGTTGTGCACGACGACCGGGCGGCTGCCGCCGGTCGCGGCGACGCCGAGCTTGCCGTCGCGGCCACGCTTCAACGGGAACACGCCCTCGTCGCCCGATTCGCCCATCACGCCGAGCTTGCCGCCGCCGAACGTGAACGGGGTGGCGCCGCTGACCACGCCACCATTGGCGAAGGCGTACAGCCCACCCTGGCCGAAGGCGTTGCCGTTGGCGCTTTTCGTGGCCCCGCTGAACGCGGCCAGCGCCAGGTCGATCCACCCGCCTCCTGATCGTTTGCCGCCCGCGCCGACGGCGCCGAACAGCTTGTCCATCAGCTGCGCAGTCGCAGCGCGCGCGGCCATGTCGATCAGCAGGTTGCCCCACATCTTGCCGATGTCGTTGAAGTTGCCTTCCAGCGCCGACCGGAACGAAGCGCCAAGCGCGCCTTCGATGGTCTGCTGCATGGCGATGGCCGATTCGTCGACCTTTTCGGTCAGGTTCGGGAAGGTCTTGGCCAGGTCGTCGATGCTTGTCTCGACGTCGAGAAGCGCCTCTTGCAGCTGGATGAACTTGGCGCTGCCGGCGGCCGTCTTGCTGAGTTCGTCGCGCAGGATGGCGGCGTCCTTGGCGGCGGCGGCCAGTTTGGCGCTGTCGGTCTGCAGCAGCAGGTCGTTCAGGCGCCGCATCTCGTCGCTGATCTGAGGGCCGCTGTTGGGGCCTGACGGCGGCACCAGCAGGCGCTGCACCTGCTCGACGATCTTCGGGTCCAGCCCGGCGGCCGACAGCTCGGCCAGCTTGTCGAGCTGCGCGTTCAGTTCGGCCAGCTTCACCGTGTCGGTTCGCTCGATGAGGTTGGCCAGTCCGCGGGTCAGGGTCTGCTGGTAGTCCTCGAAGCTGGACTTGGCTTCCTTGAGCTTGGTCGCGTTCCCGGTGAACGGCAGCGACGGCTTGGGCTTGTTGCGCCCTTCGTTGCTGTAGTTGTCTGGCGTGTTAGCTGGGCCAGCGATACCCTTTAGCGACACGCTGACGGCCGCAGATTCGCGCAGCACGTTGGCCAACTGCGTGCGCAGTTCGGCAACCTTCTCGGATGCCCCGCCGACGCCACGCTCGGCCATCGGCTGCCAGCGCTCCAACTGCATCACCAGCGACGTGCTCACGTTGTTCAGCGCCTTCGCGCGCGACGCCAGTTCGTCGACTTCGTTCTGCCCCAGGACGCCGGCCAGGCCCTTGTTGTTGAACCGCTCGAATAGGCGGTTCATGGCTGGAAGGAAGTTGAACAGGACGGAGCGCGCGGCCTCGTCGATGTTGGTGCGGAAGTTCGCCAACAGCTTGTTGTAGCGGTCGACTTCCTCGGCCTGCTCTGTGGTGACCTTCGCGCTCAGTTTGCCAGCCTCGGCTAAATCTCGCAGGAACGTGGCCGCGTCCTTCACGCCCTTGCCGAACAATTCCTGCGTCAGCCGGGCGCGGTTGCCGTCGTCAGCAAAGCCGTTGAGTGCCTGCGCGGTCTTCAGCAGGGCCTCGGCCGGGTCGATTTCGCGCAGTTCCTTGGCGTTCAGGCCAAGCGCCTGCAACGCCTGGCTGATGCTGTTCTTCCCGTCGGCTTCTTTCAGCGCGGCGTTGAACTTGATGATGACGCCTTCGACGGCCTGCAGGCTGTCGCCAGACCGGCGGGCGATGTCGTCCAGCGCGCTGATGTTTTCAACGCTGCTGCCGGTGGCTTCTGCAAGGTCTTTGATGGCCAGCACGCCGTCGGCCACTTGCGGAAAGTAGGTCACCAGCCGCTGCAGCGCCTGCCCGGCGGCGTCGGCAAGCAGGTTGCCGGCGAACACTTTGCCGATGCTCCCGCCGGCCGTGTTCGCGCTGGCGCTGAGTTTTTCCAGCAGCCGCCCGGCGCGGTCCATGCCCTGCTCGAACTTGGCGAGGCGTGCCTCCAGGTCCACCGAGAGAGTTGCGAGGGCCATGTCAGTCCTTGCCGCCCTGGTCGGACGGCGGTTCGTAGGTCAGCAGCACCTGCATCGCGTCAATGAACGGCTCGATCTGCGTCACGCCCAGGTAGGCGCACACCAGCGGCAGGCCGGCCCAGTCGATGCCGCCCATGCCGTTCTGCAGCAGGTTGCGCGCGCGGGCGGCCATGCGTTGTTCAAACGTCAGCGCCGGCAGCGGCTCAGGGTCGTCACCCGCCAGGCCTAGCTCGTCGCCACCGTCGTCGCCGCGGGATTCGGCGTCGAGGTGGCGGCGGAGTTTCCCGCGGCGGTCAACCGGGCTTCGATGCGCGAGGCCAGCACGCCTTCAAGCCCGCGCCGGGCGGCCTGCAGCCAGTCGAGGTTGTCGCCCACGGCCAGCGCCCAGACGTCGGCGCTGAAGGCCAGCGGATCACTGTTGCCGATGCCCTGGCCCAGCAGGTCCGCCTCGCTGAAGCCGCGCCAGTCGACGGCGTACCGCTGCACGTCCTCAAGCAGCACGTTGAAGCGCTTGGGCGTGCCGCGGAACATGCCTTCGAGTTCGCCCTCCATCGGCCGGCGGAACTTCACCGCCTTGCCGGGCGCCAGGTCGACCCAGTGCTCCCGGGCCGCCAGCAGCTGCTTGATCAGCGCGGCGTGCTCTGACATCAGGCGGCGCCTTCGATGATGAAGCCCTTGACGGTGACGCTGAAGGTACCGGTGCCGATGGCGCCCTTCTGCACGTCTTCACCCGGCAAGCTTGGCTGGCCGCGGAACACGCGCACGTTGCCGTCGTTCAGCGTGATGCGGAAGACGTAGTAGGCCGACTCGCGTGCACCGCGGCGCAGCGTCGCCATCGCGGTGTCGCTGATCGTCAGCGCGTTCAGGTTGAACGTCACCGTCTGCGCGGCCAACAAGCCCTGCAGTTCCTGCTTGATGTTGTCCAGCAGCACGGTGTCGTCCAGCTTCTCGCCTTCGCCGCCGCCGATGCTGTAGGAGGTAATCCGGCCCAGCGTCGAGAAGGTGGTGATGGGCGTGAACAGCGCGGTGCCGGTGAACGCCGGCAGGTTGGTGGTGACGATGTCCTCCAGCTCGAAGGTGTTCGTGGCCTGGTTCTGGATGCGGCACGCCTGGCCTTCCAGGTTGACCATGCCCTCCACGCTGGACAGGTAGCCCACAGAGTCATTCGCCAGACCGTGTGCGGTGCTGGTGGCCACGCCGGGGTCTGCCTGCGTGATGGCGCTGACGGTCTTGGCGGCACCTTCGACGGTGCCGAATTCGATGCGGATGCCCCGCCCGACGATTGAAGTCATTTCACTGTCCTTTCAGAACGAAAAAGCCGCCTCGGTGGGCGGCTGGGTTGGGGTTGCGGTTGGGTCTAGGTGGACGACCAGATGCGCACGTTCCACACGCATGCGCGCGACCCGATCTCGGGGTCGATCGCGTCTGGCTCGGCGGGGTCGCACTCGATGTCGGCGGCCAGCAGCGCGGCTTCGACAATCACATGGATGGCTGCGCTGGCGGCGCGCGTCACGCCCCACGACTCGACCTGGAAGTCTTCCTGCCGCACATGCAGGCTGCCGTCCAGGCCGCGGATGGGGTTGTTGCCGGTCTGCTTGAAGATGACGAACGGGTAGTCGTCAGACTCGTCGCCGAAGTCCTGGCGCACGCGCTGGCCGACCAGATCGGTCAGCGGGGTGTGGGCCAGCAGCGCGGCGCGAAGGTCGGATGCGGCGCTCATGGGTTGGCCCTGGGGTTGGCGTTGATCTTGGCCAGCGCGGTGCCCATCGCTGCCTTGAAGACTTCGAGCGCGCGGCCCAGCTGCTGCGCGCCTTCGCGGAGGAACTTGCGCTCTGTGGCCCGCTTGGTGCCGAACTCGACGAAGCGCCAGTAGAACGGGTCGTTCGGGCTCTTGGCGCCGCGCTGTGAGGCCTTCACTTGCTTGCCGCCCTTGAACTTGGCGCCCTTGGCCGGCCGCACATTGACGAACACGCCGACGTTGCCGGCGCGGCGGGCCGCCTTGCTGGTGCGCACGGTGATGGCCTTGCGCAGCGTGCCGGGCTTGCGCCACCCTTTCAAGACGGCTGGGTCGTTGGCGCTCAGGATGGGGGCCTTGGCCTTCGCAGCGTCTCGCACCAGGCGCGCGCCGGCGGCCAGTGCGTTGCGCAGCGCGCGCTTGCGCAGTTTGTCGGGCAAGCCCTTGAGCGTGGCGATGGCCGCGTCAAGCCCTTCGATGCGCTGTTCAGCGGCCATCGCGCACACCCTTGATGCAGCCGATCTCCAGCGTCTGCCGGCGGCCGTCCACGTCGACCGGCTCGCCGTGGATTTCGTACGGCTCGGTCCGCCACATCACGCGGTGCGTGCCGGCCGCGATGCCGGTGCGGTAGCGCAGGCGGAACAGCACATCGACGGGCAGCTGCTCTTTGCCGGCCTGGAACGTGTCGCGCGCCCGCACCGGCGTCGGCTCGGCCCACACGGTGACGTCGTCGGCCCAGGTCGCCACCAGCTCGCCCAGGCTGTTGGTCGTTTCCGACTTGCTCTGCAGCGTGATCTGGGTGCGCATGGTGCGCGGCGTGACCTGGCGCGGCATGTCAGCCCCACACCCGGAACGGGTCTAGCAGGCGGTCCAGCCGGGCCTGCTGGTCGGTGGTGACCTTGTCACCGTTGGGGTGCAGGTCGCCCACCTTGGCAAGTATCCAGGCCTTGATGGCGCCGGGCACGAGGTCGGCTGTGGGGCCGTAGCCGGCGGTGAAGCGCACGCGCACGGCGTTGGCCGTGTCCAGCGTGGCCGGCCAAGTTGTATCGACGGCGGGCAACAGGAAGCCGCCCTTGGTGTCAGCGTCCAGCGAGTAGTCGGCCGAGTCCATGACCTGCGATGTGCCCGCGGCGTCGATGTAGGTGACGGACGTGATGCCCAGGACCTGGTGCCGGCCGAGCTCGATCTCGACTTCCGGGAAGGCGTCGATGACGCGTTCCCAGGTCTGCGTGATGAGCGCGCGGTCGAGTTCCTGTTCGCACTGCTGCCGGGCGGCGGCGATCAGGGTCTGCAGCAGGTCGTCGTCCGACGTGATGTCGGTGTCGATGCGGCACTGCACCTTGGCCTGGTCCAGCGTGACGGGCTCGACGGTGGCGTCTGTGATGAGGGTCAGCGGCATGTTGTCACCGGGTTCGGTCGTTCAAGTTGGCAGGCCGGCTGCGGCCGGCCTGGGTGACGCGGCGCGACATGCCCAGGCCGTGGCCGAGCGGCGGGGCGCTGATGACGCCTTGCGCGGCCAGCACCGCCACCAGCAGTTCAGTCGCCGCCAGCACTTCGGTCACGCTGGCGGTGTAGGTGGCGCCCTGCGCACCGGCCACGCTGTCGACTGCGGTGGCCGGCTCGGTCAGCAGCCGCACCCAGGTGGCGGCCGAGGTGGCGGCGTCGCTGGCGGTGGCCACCTCGGTCAGCAGGGCCACCAGCGTGGCGGCAGCGGTCAGCGCGTCGGACACGCTGGCCGCTTCGGTCAGGCTGCCGGTGTAGATGCTGCCGGTGGCCTGGCTGTCACTGGCCGTGGCCGCTTCGGTCAGCGCGGCGACGGCGTGGACGATGGCGGTGGCCAGGTCGGACGCGCTGGCAGCTTCGGTCAGCGCGCGGGCCCAGGTGACGGCTGAGGTCAGTGCGTCGGTAACGCTGGCAGCTTCCGTCAGCGACCGCACCCAGGTGGTGGCGGCGGCCAGGCTGTCGGCCGCGGTGATGGACTCTGCGACGCTGGCGGTGGCGATGTAGGCGGCGGTGGCGGCGTCAGCGGCGGTGGCTGATTCGGTGATGGCGGCGCTGTAGGACGCGCCCCCTGCCGACACCGGAGTATCGGCCCAGGTTCCGCTACCCCACGGCCGCGAGCCCCATGCCATATCAGGTCACCACGCGGATCGTGCGACGGATGGCGCGCGCGATGTCCTTGGCCTCTTGCGCCTTGGCCTTGACCTCGCGGGCCGTGTCTCGCGCAGCGTTGGCTCGTGCCTTGTGAGCGCGGGCTAGATCCTTGATCATGCCGCGCTGCTGCACGGCCGTGGCCGCATCGTAGCCAGTGATGATCACGTCCATGTCGGCCAGCGCCTGCGCGGTGCCGTCGATGATGGTCTGCATGGACGCAATGGCAGCGTCTTGCGCGTCGATGATGGCCTGCAGAACTGGCATCAGATCGCGCAGGTCGGTTTGCGCGGCGGGCTTTTCTGCCCCGTCGAGCGCGGTCTGAGCGCGCACCTGAGCGTTTCGGCGCTCGCCGTTGATCGGTCGGAGTGCCATCAGATCGCCGGCCACGTTACCGTGACCGCCTCCACTGCTGCGATGTCGGCCGCTGCGAGCACGGCATTCGACGCGGCGTTGCTGGCGTCGATGTGGTCAGTCACCGAGGCAAGCTGTTCAGCCTGCTTTTCCGGCCCGTAGCCGCCGCCCCAGCGAG
>JBEEPT010000294.1:0-8098 GCA_041190985.1 Pseudomonadota bacterium | reverse complement strand
CGTCACCGAAGTAGCTGCCGACCCTGATGCACCAGGTTAGCTTGTCGCCCGGGTCGAGGGTGTTGGCCGTGCCATCCGAGCCGGACACCGCGATGTCGGCCGATCCACGGTAAGCGTTGGCGAAGCTGGAGCCATTCTCGGAGCCGCACGTGCCGCCGCTCTGCGCGGCACAGTCGGCGACGGCGCGGACCCACAGCTCCTCGCGGTCGAGCGCCCATGCAGGGAACGTGCACAGGACCCCCAGGAGGAAGGCGACAAGCCGCATCAGTAGGTCACCTGCGCGGAGTCGAGCGGGCGATATTCCAGCATGATGACGCCGGTACTGTTGGTGCCTGGATTCAGCACCAGCGACGTGTCGAACCGCGCGCCGTTGAACTGGTGAGACCCGATCGGCAATGCCAGCGGCAACGTGACCTTGGCCGTGGAGCTGTCGTCGATGGTCGCGGCTTCGGTGCCGATCGTGGTCGACAGCCACACATTGCACAGAAGCGCCGGACCCGCGTACACCGTGGTGCTGGCGTCCGTCGACAGGTCGATGGTGGCGCTCATCTTGCACTCGGGCGAAACCGACAAGTAGTCCGTGCCGGTGATGCTGCTCGCGTTACGCTCGCCCGCGATGGCGCGCGCGAGGTTGAACAGCTGCTCGCCGAGCTTGCCGCCCGAAGCCGCGTTGACCGCCAACACGCCCGCAATCATCAGGGCGATGACCGCCCCCGCGATGAATCCCTTACGCATCACACCACCTCCTTCACGAACCCGCCGCGCAGCAGGCGCTTCTGATGCGCCGGATGCAGGACCACCATCTGGCCGTTCGTCACGCCCGGCCAGGCGCGCACCACCTCGACCGGCTTCTGGCGCGGCCGCGCGCGCGAGTAGTCGTGCACGCCGGTCATGCGGACGTTGCGGGGCGGCGCGTCGCGCTGCTCGCGGGGGCGCTGGGTTGCGCGCTCTACCGGCGCCGACTCGGCGGTCTCCGCCGGCGGCTGGGCCGCGGTTTCTTCGGGCGTGTTGCTTCGGGCCTTCGCCATGCTCATCTCCAGACGTCGTCGGGCTTGCCGCGCTCGGCGAAGTCGTTCGGGTGTTGGTAGGTCGCGACCAGGTCGCGGTTGGGCCAGCGCACCATCAGCTCGGCGTGGCCGACGGCGACGCGCGCCGCCAGGTACAGGGTCTTGCCGGCCTCGCGCCAGGCGTGCCAGAAGGCGATGTCGTCGTCGACGCGCTCCTCGCCCCAGCGCCCCTCGGGATCGGGGCTGCCGTAGAACCAGGGGCGCGGCAGCTCGCGGAGCGCGGAGACCTTGAGCAGGGTCAGGCCGAAGTGCGCGGTGCGCGCGCGGACGACGTCGGCCGCGAGCTCGTCGCGCGGCACGTGGCTGCGTGACTGGCCGTTCTCGTCCGCCAGGGTGAACAGCGCCGTCTTCTTCGAGCGCGCCGCCTGCAGCGGGGCCAGGGCGTCGACCTCCGGGTGCTGCATCGCCGTGAACAGCAGGGCCTCGACGTCCCAACGCGTGAATACGGTGTCGTAGTCCATCGTCAGGATGTAGTCGGGCGCATCCTCTTCGATGGACTGCTCGATCGCGCGCGTCAGGCACGGGCCCCAGAACACGCCGGTCACCTTGCGGAACCGGATCCGCAGCGGCGCGAGCGCCTGGTAGCTGCAGAAGAAATTGTCCATGAAGCCGAGCCGCGGCGTGCTCATGCACGCGGTGACGCGCGGCCAGGCCTCGGGAGGCTTGAAACCGAACAGGTTCAGGCTGATGGGCAGCGACGCGCAGTCCTGGATCTTGCTCTGCCAACGCTGGATCCCGAGCAGCCCGGCCTGGGTCATCAGGTCGCGGAGGTGCTCCTCGTCGAACAGCGCGCCGTGGCGGTCGTTCTCGTCCTCGTGCCCGCCCATCACGTAGGGCTCGACCGGCAGCGGCGCGCCGGCGGCGTACTGCTGGGCGATCACGGCGAAGTCAGGCACGGCGATGGCCAGCCGGCCGCCGGGCTTCAGCGCACGCACCCAGTCGCGCAGCACCGCCGCCACCTCGCGGTGGCTGAAGTGCTCGAGGATGTGCGAGGCGCGGATCTCATCGACCGAGCCGTCCAGGTAGTCGAGCGGGTAGACCTCGCGGCCCTCCCGGCGGTCGACGTTGATGTATCCCGGGAGCGGGATGACCCCGCCCCCGAGATTCAGGCGCACGCTCAGATGAGCACCAGCGCCTGCACGTTGGCCTTCGACGCGGTGACCGGGGCTTCTTCGCCGCAGCTCAGCCGGCCGGTGATGCTCATGATCTGCGTGGTGCGCGGGGACACGTCGCAGCGGATGTACCGCTTGCGGCCCTGCAGCGCCACGCCGAACACGCGCTGGTTCGGCAGGCTGGTGAAGTCGTTGCCGATGGTGAAGTCGGTGCCGCCGACCGCGCCGCTGATGTTGGCGAAGTTGGTGGTCTCGGTGTCGTCCGACTCCATCAGCTTCAGCACCGACGGGCTGTTGCTGACCACGTTGGCGGTGGCGGCGGTGACCTCGATCTCGAGGTAATCGAAGCCGCGGGTGTCGATGTAGCCCGAGGCGGTGGCGCCGTTGGTGAAAGAGGCCGGCGTCACCAGGACGCCGCGCTTGGCGGGTGCTTGCATTTGTGATCTCCCAGAAATGAGAAAGCCCGCGGTCAGGCGGGCTCATGGCTCAATTGTCGAGGCGCGGCCTTCGGTTATTCGCCGATGAGCGCCACCACGGGGCCTGCGGCGCTGTTGCTGCCCAGGTCGTGGTTGACGATGTCGAAGCGCTCGAAGCCGAGGACGCCGATCTGGCCGTTCGCGGCGTAGAGCTCGCGCAGCACCTGCACCGAGAAGCCGCGGCGGTCGCCCATGGTGGAGGCCAGGGAGAAATCGCCGTAGAGCATCATCGCGGTGTCGGAGATGTCGGTCTGCGCGGTCGGCATGGACTGGCTGACCTCGATGGGGTCACCGAGATAGGTCGGCCGCGGGCGCTCGCCCACCGTCATGATGGTGTTACCGCCGGACGCGACCGCCAGGGCGTCGAACACCAGGGCCTTCGCGATCTTCGAGCACAGCCAGCGGGCGTTCCGCTCGGCGTAGATCGGGAGCGTGCCGCGCACCTTGACCAAGTCGTCGGCATCCAGTTCGGCGAAGGTATCGTGACCGGACGCGGCGTCGACCGCGCCGGCGGTGTGGGTGCCGTCGATGATCTTCGAACGGATACCCCAGATACCGCCGTAGGTGGAGGTGCCGTCGCCGTTCAGCCAGCAATCGTCCTCCTTCACGGCGAACGCGTAGGCCTGCTCGCGCGCGAGATCTGCCGCCACGTCGATGACCGCATCCTCCGCGAGCTCGGTCGACAGCTTGCACAGCGCGCCGAGCTTCTTCGCGGTCAGGGTCACACCGTCCCAGCCCTTGTCCGACGCCGTGAAGGCGCCGTTCTCGGCCACGAAGTAGGCGGTGACGCCACCGGTGCGCCGCGGCATGGTCAGCGTATCGCCGGCCATCGGCATCACGCGCAGCAGCTGGCGCGCCAGGCCGTACTGCTCGCGCAGGTCGATGATGAAGTTCACGAACTGGTCAGGGACCAGGGCGCCGCCCAAGCTGTAGACGCTCTCCGACGCGGTACGGATGTCCATGCCGCGGTCGGTGCACCAGCTGGCGGCGCGCTGGTCGCCGAAGATCATGGCGCGGGTCCACATGCCGAACTCGAAGGCGCGCTCCTCGTTGGCCTTGCCGCCGAGTTCCGCCATGGCGCGCGCCGAGTAGCGCACGCGCACCTCGTTGTCGCCCCACTTGCCCGCCTTCGGATCGGGATCCATGCGGGTGTCGATCTTGGCTTTCTGAGCCGCGATGAGGTCCTCCAGCTGGCGGATCTCCTTGTCGAGATCCTTCTGCCGGGTGTCGGCCGTGTCGAATTCGGCCTTCTCGGGATCGGTGAGTCCACGCTCCTCGGTTTCCGCCTTCTGCAGCAGCGCCTCGCGCGCCACGACCGTTGCGGCTCGTTCCTCGCGGAGCTTCGCCAGTCGCTTGTTCAGGTTCATGTATCAGCCCTCGTTATTGCTGCACGCAGCATGGTTAAAAGGCGCCCGCCGCGTGCAGCGACAGTCGCGGTGCGCCAGAGAATGGAATGTGGTCAGCCGGCCAGGGTCAGGCGGCGGCGCAGGATCTCGTTCCGCCAGCGGGTGTCCGCCGGCGCGGGCGCCTCGGCGGCGCGGAACTCACCGAGCGCGCGCACGGCGACGTCGGTCTGCGGGTAGGCCGGGAACGTCACAGGCGACACGTCGAACAGCCGCAGCTTCTTCAGCGTGCGGATGTAGCGTCCCTCGTCGTCCTTCGCCCAGTCCTGGCCACCCGGGCGCACGGTGAAGCCGAAGCTCATCTGCGTGATGTCGCCGCGCTTCATGGATACCAGCAAGTCGCGCGCGTAGCTGGTGTCTGGCGGGTCGATCTCGACCGCGAGACCATGCGCGTCCTCGGACAGGCGCAGGGTGCCGGCGGCATTCCGCCCGAGGATGAGGTGCGACAGGTGGTCGATCAGCGCGCGCACGTCGTCCTTCTGGATTGCCTCGGTGAAGGCGCCAGGCACGATCTGCTCGCGGAAGCCGCCCAGGTCCTCGCTCAGCTGATCGAACACGGCGGCATGGCCCCGAATGGTGGGCGTCTTGCCGTCGCGCTCCTCGAGCACCAGGTCCTGCGCGACGATGTAGCGCCGCTCGATGTCGTCAGCCATTGGCCTAGCCCTCTTGCTTGCCTTGCGGGTCGTCTGCGGACGGGTCGGCGGACTGGTGGGGATTCATGTCCCCGTAGACGTCGCCCTGCTCGCCGATCACGTTCTGGTTTTCCTTGCGAAGCACGTCGTTCGCGCTCATCGTCCCGATCCGGCGGTGGATCTCGTACACCCGCGCGCGCGTCAGCGCGTCGGCGCGGAGGAGCGCGTCGAGGTTGAACTCGAAGAAGTACTCCTGCTGCTCGCGCTCGGTCAGCAGGTCCCGGGACAGCGCCTGCTCGGTGCGCACCAGCCAGGGCCGCAGCGTGTGGGTCACGAACGACAGCTGGAACGACTCGATGCCCGTGCCCCAGCTGGTCGACTTCTCGGTCTCTGACAGCAGCACCAGCGGGACGCGGTAGATGCGCGCGATGTCGGCGACGTTCCACTTGTGCAGCTCGAGCAGCTGCGCGTCCTCGTTCGAGACGCCGACCTCGTGATACTTCACGCCGTTCTCGAGCAGCGGGGTCGCGCCGGCGTCCTCGCCAGAGAACTGCTCCTGGAACTTGGTCCGGAACCGGCGCCGCATCTCGTCCTTCTCGAAGTGGGACGGGTGCTCCAGCCAGCCCGGCGGCCGCCCGCCGTTCTTGAAGAATCCGGCGGTGTAGCGCTGCGCCGCGATCGCGCCGCCGATGGTGTCGGCCTGGGCGCGGATCGGCGAGATGGGTGTCACGCCGTCCTTCGTGGCGTACATGACGCGCAGCACCTCGTCCTGCAGCAAGATCCGTGGACCATTCGGCGCCCAGTAGCGATAGGCCACCGAGTTGTCGTCCATCAGGGCGGCCTGCAGCCGGTCGACGTCCAGCGGTACCAGCTGGCGGCCGCCGGCGGCGGACACCTGGACCTCGGCCGCGCCCCAACCGCGCAGCGCCACGTTCGTCACCATCTGGTCGAGGAACTCGAACGTGGTCTGGTAGGCGTTCGGCCGGGAGTGCACCACGCGATACAGCGGGTGATCGGTCGCCCGCTCTTTGTCGTCCCCGACTCGGCGGTAGAGCATCAGCGGCATGGCCGCGATCGACTCCGCCAGGATCCGAACGCACGAGAACACGGCCGCCACGCGCATGGCGGTCTCGGGCGTGACGGCCACGCCATAGCGGTTCGGCGGGCCGCCCAGCAGGTCCAGCAGCACCGGATCGCCCTGGTTGGCCGGCAGCCCGCTGTTGCGCTTGCCGAACAGGCGAGAGAACCAGCTCACGCGAGCTCGACCTCGTCGTAGATGTTGCTCGGCGTGTTGTCTTGCATCGTCGCGATCCGGACCACCATGGCGATGGCGACCATGCCGTCGATGCGGCCGGTCGCCTTCGCTTTGTTGAACTTGCGATTCCCGGCTGGGTCTTGGTCGACCACAGCGTTGGAGGCGCACATGGTGGTCACCGGATTACGGTGGATCCGCACGCGGCCGTTCAGCACCCGCCCCTCGAATTCCTCGAGCGCGGGCGACATGTCCTTCATGCCCTGGCCGTGCTCGATCATGAGCAGGCCGACGCCGTACTTGTCGCTTTGCCGGTGGTGCTCCACGCCGGCGTCGTCCAGCTCGCGCTCGAGGTCCTCGATGCGGTACCGGTCGAACGCCAGCGCCTGCAGGTCGAACTGCTCGCGCACGTCGCTGATGCGGCGCGCGACCCAGGCGTAGTCGACCGACTTGCCGGCCGTCGCCACCAGGAAGCCCTCGCGCACCCAGCGCGCGTAGGGCGCGCGGTCGCGGCCCTCGCGCTCGCCGAGGGTGTCCTGCGGCGTCCAGTACTCGACGAACACGTCGAGGCCACCGTCCTCCGCCTCGAACGCGATGGCCATGGCCGTCAGGTCGGCCTTGCCCGACAGGTCGATGGCGGCCCAGCAGCGGCGCTTGCGGTAGCTTTCGAGGTTCAGGTCGTGCAATACCGCCAGCCACACGTCGCGCGCGAACAGCGGATTCTCCGCGTCCACCCACTGGCAGAAGTTGAGCCGTCGGACGATCGACTCCTTCGACGGCAGGCCCTTGGCCTCGCGCACCTGCTCGCGCAGGTACTTGTACCCAGGCACCACCGGCAGGCTGGGGTTCGCCTTCACCCAGCAGGACTCGTCCACGAACGGGTCGTCGTCCTCGTCCAGCGCGCATACGTAGCCGAACATGCCGTCGTCTTCGATGTCCCCGCGGCACACCTTCGCGGCGTACTCGTGGTACTCGAAGCACGGCGAGCGCCGGTTCGCGCCGCTGTTCGTGATCATCAGGATGAGCGCCTGGCGCCGGGACTTCGTGCCGGCGCGCAGGAACTCGACCATGGCGTTGGTCGGGTGCTCGTGGATCTCGTCCAGCAGCGCGATGTGCGGTCGCGGGCCGGACTGGCCGCGGCCCCGCTCCTCCGAGCTGATGGGACGAAAGAAGCTCCCGCTCGCCTCGTGCGCGATGTTGTGCGGGTCTTGCCCGCCCGAGATCCCGAGCCGCTCGGACAGCGCTGGCGACTGCTGCACCATGGCGATGGCGTCGCGGAACAGCACCTTCGCCTGGTCCTGCTTCACCGCCGCGGCGTAGATCTCGGCGCGCGCCTCGCCGTCGGACGTCAGCCCGTACAGGCCGAGGCCTGCGACCAGCGGCGACTTGCCGCTGCCCTTCCCCGTCTCGATGTAGGCCACGCGGAAGCGGCGGAAGCCGTCAGTATCGCGCCATCCCATCAGCGAGCCGACGACGAACTGCTGCCAGGGCGCGAGCTCGAATGGCTGCCCCTCGAACTCGCCGCCGTTCAGCCGCAGCACGCGCTCGAAGTACTCGAACACCCACGCGGCGTGGTTCCAGCTCCACACCAGGCCACGCTTCTTCTGCTGCTCGAGGTCTCGCAGGTGCCGCGCGCAGGCGTCGCGCACATGCGGGCCGGCGATGAGCTTCCCGTCGAGGACCTCGCGCGCGTAACGCTCGACTGGATCGGCCGGCTTCTTAGAAGAACTTCGACGTCGGGTCGACTGTTTTCGGCTTGCCACTGGCACCGATGCGCGCTCGCCCAGATGGATCGAAGCCCAGCTCGGACGCGATGGTGCGCCACTGCGACCAGTAGGCCGCCGGGATGTCGAACGGATCGCGCTCGCGCACCGCCTGAGCCAGCTTGCACCACCCGGCGAACTTCTCGCTGTCGATGCGCTTGAGCCAGGTCAGCTCCGGCGCCCACTCGTCCCAGACTTGGCCGCCGACGCGCTGCTTCAGCCACTTCGGCTTTTCGAGCTGGCCCGCGGGCTGCGGCTCCGATGCCTCAATCTCCCCGTGGCGGCTCGGTTTGAACGTGCCGTCGACCACGTGCAGGGCGGTCGGCTTGCGCTTCGGGCCACGGTTCATAATTGATTTTTCAGGATTTTTTTATGCACGTGAGTACGCGAACA
>JBEEPT010000293.1:0-3191 GCA_041190985.1 Pseudomonadota bacterium | reverse complement strand
CGCGGCCGGCGATGGGCTGCTCCAGGCCCGCCGCGCGCGCGATCCACGCCACCTGCTCGCGGTAGGCCTTCGCCTCGGGCGTGACGTAGGTCATCGCCATCTGGCGGCCGGTGGCCTTGGCCTTGATGACGCGGGTCGCCCAGTAGCGGTTCGCGCTCACCGGATAGGGAAGGACCAGCTCGATCACAGGGCAGCCCCTTGTGAGCGGCCACCAACATGCGGCGGCTCGGCGGCCAGGCGCCGCAGCTGACCCTCGAACTCACGGTCGATTGCGGTCACCCGCTCCATCAGCAGCGAGACCGCGCGGTTGGCGACGGCGGTGTCCCGCCGCGAGCGGTCCAGCAGCGCCAGCAGCGTGCGGTTGTGCTCCCGCGCCAGGTCCAGCTCGTCGGCGCTCAGCCGCAGCCGCCGCAGCGCCTCGTCCAGGTGCTGCCGCAGGTCCCGATTCGCCATGACCAGCACGGCCGAGTACCGTTCCCAGTGCCCGCCGCTCACACCAGGCTCCCGATCGACGTTGCGCCGGCCACCGGGCCGGCGGGCTGCTGCTGCGGCGCGAACGCCGGCCAGGTGCGCTGCGGCAGCATCGGCCCCGGCTTCTCGCGCCGCGCGCCGACCCGGAACTCGAAGTCCTGCACGAGCCGGGCGACGTACAGCGCCTGGGTCTCCTGCGGGTCCGGGGCCATGTCGGGCTCGATCGACCAGGCCAGCGCGGCGGCGCGGCGCCACTCGCTCGAGCCGGCGGCCTTGACCTGCCGCGTGATCGCCAGCATCCAGTCGTGGGCCCGGATCAGGTGGGTCATCTCCTGCCAGCGGGCCATGTCGACCTGCGCGTGGCAGTGGCACAGGAAGCGCCCGGTGCCGCCCTGGTCGACGCTGCCGCGCAGCGGGCAGCCGTAGGCCGGGCAGCGGGTCGGATCGACCTCGGGCGCCGGCGGCGCCTCGCGGGCAGCCGCGGCGAGCTGGCGCGCGGTGCGCCGGGCTTCGGGGGTGGCGGTGTCGGTCAAGCTGCGGCTCCTTGGCGCCCTGCGGCGCGCTGGTGGGCGGTCAAGACCCTGCGCTCGAAGTCGGGCAGCATCTCGCCGGGCTTGGGGCTCAGGCCCAGCTCGGCGGCACGGCGCTGCACGCCGTCGAAGGTCTTTCGCCAGGACATCGGGTCTTCTGGCTTGCTGGGGATCGGCCCGGCTTCGGCGAGGCGTCGGCGCTCGCCTTCGAGGGTGCCGATGAGGTACTTGAACGGGTCCCGCGGCTTGGCGTCCAGGGTCTGCGGGACGTAGGCCAGGAAGTCCTCGGCGGTGGCTCCGGCGTCGACCAGGGCCTTGAACCCCAGGTGGCCCGGATTGACCCTGGCGATGCCAGCGGCCATGAGGCGACGAGTGATCGCCCCGTAGGCCGTCGGAGGCATGCCGCCGGCTTCCGGCGGGTCGTCGTCCCAGCGCCCCCCGCTCTGCTGCTCGTGGTGGTTCTCGGTATTACTCTCTGGTGTTGGTTCTGGAGAGCTTTGCGGCTGGGTTTCGTCTGGGTTACCCGCTGGGTTTCGGTTTTTGGAACCGACTGGGTTTTCCGTCGGTGAACCGACTGGGTTTTTCGGGCGTCCGCCCTTCGACCCGTTGCTCTTCGCGGACTGGATGCGCGGAGCGGCCTTGGCGATCTCCTCGTCGGCGCGTTCGTGCCGCCAGAACTCGCCGTCGCGCTCGAAGAACGTCGTCAGCACGGTGTCGACGGCCTGGCGCTCGGACGACGTGGTGGCCCGGCTCACGACGTACCGGCGCTCGTGCGTGATCGGCCGCTCGTTGGAGTAGTACCAGTCGAGCAACCGCGTGTAGGCGCCGTCCTCGACCATCGTCAGGTCCAGCGTCTTGGCGAGGTAGTCGCCGGGATAGCGGGGGTAGTAGTTCACCCTGGCTCGCTCCCCGGCTTGGCCCGATTGACGCTCGCCATGAAGCGGTCGCGCGCGAATCGATGGGCGGCCTCGGCATCCTCCCAGTCCATCGCTTCCAGGGTTCGCAAGACCAGGCCGGCGTATCGCATCGGCGAGGCCTCAAACAGCGCGCGCTCCTCTGACGGGCCCCAGGCGGAGGAGAGGTATCCGGTCAGAAGCTCGGCCAGTTCCCAGGGGTGGATCTCGGCCAGAAGATGCTTGAGATGCTCTGCGCCGGCATGCCAGTTGTCGTGACACGGCTTGCACAGTGTCCGCAGCTCGTCGTCCGCGTACTCCCACGCGAGCCGCCCCTTGACGTACACCTTGTGGTGCACGTGCAGTTCTCGGTCCCGCGCAAGACAGGCTTGGCAGGTCCACTCGTCGCGCTCCAGGATCTGCAGCCGCTTGCGCTGCCAGTTCGGATGTCGCAGCTGCTGCGCGTACGGAATCGAGGCCATCAGCAGCCACCCCCCAACAGCCGCCGCAGCCGCGCCACCTGCGCAGGCTTCAGCGTCAGCTCGGTGTCGCCGACGAAGAGGGTCAGCTCACCGTCGCACCACAGCGAGAACTTGGCGTTGTCGATCAGCGGCGCACCGATGGCCCGGTAGGCCAGGCTGACCCGTGAGGCTTGCAGCTCGCCCTCGCCATACACCAGCTCGATACCCGAGCGTTTGTGCACGAGGTAGTCCCCGGGCAGCAGCCTGTCGGCCGTCGGCCAATCGGGCTCAGCGGCGCGCGCACGAGGCGCGTCGGCCGCCGCTGGTCCCTCACCACTCGGCGCGCCGTCGGCCGCACGCGGCGCGCTGCTGGTCACGACCCCATCAGGGGCGCCCGGCGTCCCGGGCTTACTGCCGCTCTCTTCGGCGTCTTTTCGGGTGATCGTCGTTATGCGACGCGGCGGCGGCACATGGCGCTGGATCCGCCCCCGCGAGGGGGGAGTCCCGGGCCTGCCTTCATCAGCCTTCGCTTCGTCGCACTTACCCGGGGAGGGAGCCGTAGCCCCCTCCCCTTCGGCCAGACCCCCGAGCGGCGCAGCGTGCTCGGTGTTGTGGGCCATGTTGCCGGCGTTGCCGCCGCGCTGCGCCCCACTCTCTTGGCTTCGAGAATTCGGGTGCCCTGGCAGATTCGTCACCGTGGGCTGCGGTGGCCGTGTTGGCGAGTCGCCCTCGCCTGCGCCCGAGCCCGCATCTGCCATGCGTGTCGGCTCGGTGCCGCCTCCATGAGCTTTGAACTGCGCCGGCCGCTCCAGCCAGCCCGCGGGGTTCGGCCTGAA
>JBEEPT010000292.1:0-8580 GCA_041190985.1 Pseudomonadota bacterium | reverse complement strand
GCCTGGGCGATCGGCAACGTGGTCGCCAACCGCGACGGGAAGGACAACCTGATGTTCGCGAAGGGTAAGAGCATCGGCCGCATCGACCCGGTCATCAGCGCCACCATCGCGACGGCGAACTGGCTCAAGGAACCGCCGGTGGCTGAATCGGTCTACGCCACCCGCGGGCTCTACACCTTCGGAGGGAAATAGCCGCATGGCGCCCTACGTTGTCGCGATGCGTACGGCCTGGCGCGATTCCGGGCTGACCATCCACCAGATCGCCGCCCGCGCCGGCGTGTCGGAGAACACCGCGATCGCCGTGCTCGGTGGGCGCAACGCTCACATGTCGTCGGTGCAGGCCATCTGCGCGGTGCTCAACATTCGCGCGCTCGAGTTCGTCGCCTCAACATCTTGCGGTCACTAGAGCCCCTGACGCCTCGACACTAGACGTGTCGTGGTGGCGGATGTCTGTCTCGTGACAGGGTTCGGTCTGCTGACGCTCGGCGTCTATCTGACGTGTGGCGTGGGGGCCGCGTGTCTCGAGGCTGGCGCGCTGTTGATGCTGGCAGGCGGGCTCGACGCTCGGCGCGCATGAGGAACCCGTTGCGCGCCCTCTTCGACACGCGATCGATTGGGTCGTCCTACGACCTCGCGCAGTTCATCACGCGCGGCAGCCAGAGCCTGGCCGGCGTCTCCATCTCTGAAACGACCGCCCTGCAGATCGCGGCCGTCAAGTCGTGCGTCGACCTGATCAGCCGCGACGTCGCCAGCCTGCCGGTCGACGTCGTCGAACGCGTGGACGAGCGCCGCAGGCGGCCCGCCACGACGCATCCGGTGCGCGCGTTGCTCTCGCGCCCGAACCACTGGCAGACCTGGCCCGAGTTCCTCGGGCAGGGCATCGCGCATCAGCTTCTGCGCGGCAACAGCTACGCGCTCATCGTGCGCGGCGTCGTCGGCAACGGATCCGAGCAGATTACCGAGCTCATCCCCATGCACCCGGATCAGGTGCAGGTGGAGCAGGCCCCGCTGCCGACGCTGGCCGTGACCTACAAGTGGACCCCGGCGAACGGCGGCAAAACGTACGAGTTCACGCAGGACCGCGTGCTGCATGTGCGCGCCCTGTCGAGCGACGGCGTCGCGGGCCGTTCGGTGCTGACAGACGCCAGAGACACGTTCGGCGTCGCCCTGGCCACGCAGAACCATGCGGCGCGCTTCTGGGCGGGCGGCGGCGTGCCGCGGGTGGTGCTCCGGCATCCGAAGACGATCGGCAAAGGCTCGAAGAACCTCGAGGAGAGCTGGTCGAAGAACTACGGCGGCGGGTCCGACCAGTCGATGGTCGCCGTGCTCGAAGAGGGCATGGACATCGAGACGCTGTCGGTGACGGCGGAAGATGCGCAGTTCCTGCAGACGCGGCAGTTCACGCGCGGCGAGATCTGCGGGCTGTTCCATGTGCCGCCCCACATGATCGGCGACACCGAGAAGTCGACGAGCTGGGGCACCGGCATCGAGCAGCAGACGATCGGGTATTTCCGGCATGCCCTGCTGCCGTTGCTCGTGAACCTCGAGCACCGGTTCGGCCGGTCGCTCTTCGTGAACCCCGATCGGTTCGGCCTGAAGTTCTACACGCAGGGCTTCATGCGCGGCGATGCCGCGGCGCGCGCGACGTACTACTGGCAGATGCGCCAGATGGGCGCCGCGTCGGCCAACGACATCCGCGCGTGGGAAGACCTCAACCCGATCGACAACGGCGACACGTACCTGCAGCCGTCGAACCTCGTGCCGCTCGGCTTCACGCCGGCCGCGGCACCGCAGGGGGCCGCATGAGATCCGACGCGATGTTCGTCCCGTTCGAGTTCAAGGCCGCCTCCTCGAGCGACCAGCCGATGGCGTTCGAGGGCTACGGCTCGGTCTTCGACACCATCGACAGCTACGGCGACACCATCACGAAAGGCGCCTTCCGCGACACGCTGAAGGAGTGGAAGGCGCAGGGCAAGCTGCCGAAGATGCTCCTGCAGCACGGCGGCGGCTTTTTCGGTGGCGCCGACGATCTGGTGCCGATCGGCAAGTGGGAAGAGATGCGCGAGGACGAACACGGGTTGTTCATGCGCGGCTACCTGTTCGACGCCGGCACCGATCGCGTGAAAGGCACTTACGCCGCGATGAAGGCCGGAGAACTCGACGGCCTGTCGATCGGGTTCACGACGCGCAAGTCGAAGATGGACGAAGAGACGGGCATCCGCACGCTCACGGACATCAAGCTCTACGAAGTGTCGCTGGTCACGTTTCCCGCCAACGACCCCGCCCGCCTGACCGATGTCCGCTCCGCAGGGGATCTGCCGAGCGAACGGGTGTTCGAACGGTGGCTCGCCAAGGTGGGCGGATTCTCCGCCCGTGAAGTGGAAACCATCATCTCGAAAGGCTATCGGCAACTGAAGCGCGGGGGATCCGTGCCAGGCGACGAAGCCCGCGAAGAGCTGCTGGCGTCCGTTCGACGCTACGCGGCCATCCCGAGCTAGGAGCTACGCACATGAGTCTCGAACTGAAGGACGTCAAGGACGCCCTCGACGAAGCCGGCAAGGTCTACCACGGCCAGTTCACGCGTCTCAACCAGGAGATCGCCGAACTGAAGGCGGCCGGCAAGACGCCGGACCCGCTGATGCTGGAACTGCGCGATCGCCTCAACGCGGCCATTGACGAGCAGAGCCAGAAGAACGAGCAGTTCATGGCGGCCAAGGCCGCGGTCGACCGTCTCGCCGCGCTCGGCCTGCCCGAGCCCGGCAAGGGCGACATCGCCGCGGAAACGCGCGCGTTCAACCTGCTCGTGCGCAGCAACGCCGCGCTGCAGGGCAAGCCGGCGCCGGCCGAGGTGTCGCCCGATCAGGTGCGCGCCTACAAGGCCGCGTTCGACCGCTACCTGCACGTCGGCGAAAAGGGCCTGACGCCCGAAGAGCACCGCGCCATGTCGGTGGGCTCCGACGTCAACGGCGGCTACCTCGTCGACCCGGACCGCACCGGCGCGATGGTCAAGAAGGTGTTCGAGACCTCGGACGTGCGCCGGTTCGCGGCCGCGCAGACCATCTCGACCGACGCCCTCGAGGGCTCGGCCGACCTCGACGAGGCGTCGGGCGGCTGGGTCTCGGAGACCGGAAGCCGGTCGGACTCGACCACGCCCACCGTGCCCTTCCCGTGGAAGATTCCGGTGCACGAGCTCTACTCGCAGCCGAAGGCGACCCAGAAGCTGATCAACGACGCCGCGATCGACGTCGCCGCCTGGCTCAACGGCAAGGTCGGCGACAAGCTGTCGCGCCTGCAGAACACCGCGTTCGTCAGCGGCACCGGTGTCGGCCAGCCCCGCGGCTTCGCCAGCTACACCACGTCGACGACCTACGCGTGGGGCACGCCCGAGCACGTCGCCACGGGCTCGAGCGGCTCGTGGGGCACCGACCCCAACGGCATCCAGAAGCTGAACAACCTGATGGGCCTGCTCAAGGACACCTACATCCCCGGCGCTGGCTTCTACTGCAACCGCACCACGAAGTTCTCCATCCGCAACCTGACCGACGCCTCGAGCGCCGGCAAGTTCGTGTTCATCCCGTCGTTCCAGGCGGGCGTGCCCGACACGCTGCTCGGCGCGCCGATCAACGTGCTGCAGGACATGACGTCCTACAGCTCGGCGAACGCGCTCGCGCTGGCCTACGGCGACATGCGCCGGTTCTACCAGATCGTCGATCGGCAGGGCATCTCGGTCCTCGTCGACCCCTTCACCGCCAAGCCCTACGTCGTGTTCTACACCACGGCCCGCGTGGGCGGCGACGTCGTCGACTTCGAGGCGATGAAGTTCCTGAAGTTCGCGTAATCGAGACGAGACGAGGAGACCACGACCATGCGTGACGGACTTTCCAGCAAGCGGATCCGGCCGCTGATCGCCCCGGTGGCGGCGGTGACGGACAACACGGCCACGGTGTCGAGCATCATCGACTGCCAGGGCTACGACGCGGTGACGCTCGCCTACGTGACCGGCACCCTGTCGGACGCCGACGCGACGTTCACCGCGCTGCTCGAGGAGTCGGACGACTCCGGCATGAGCGGATCCACGGCCGTGGCAGACGCCGACATGGTGTCGCAGACCAACGGCACCGCGCCGGAGGCGGCCGGCAGCTACACGTTCGCCGACGACGCGGAGTCCCGCGCCATCGGCTACGTGGGGTCGAAGCGGTACATCCGCCTCACCATCACCCCGGCCAACAACACCGGCAACCACTTCGTGGCCGGCGTGGCGATCCTCGAGCAGAAGGCTCCGGCCTTCGGCGCGCTGGCGGCTTCGCAGTCGTAAGCCGATGGTGGTGACGATCCTCCGCCCGCTTGAGATGGCTGACGCGGGCCGCATGCGTGTTTTCACGATCGGGCAGGTCACGACCCTGCCCGATGTCGTGGCCGCACGTCTCATCGATCGCGGGATGGTGGCGCCCCATGCGGGCGCCGCCGCTCGCGAGCACGCCATCGCCGCGCCGGCCGAAACCGGCGGGAGGCGGCGGCGATGAACTGGACGGTCGCCACGCCAGCGACGAAAGACCCGGTCGATCTCGAGACCGCGAAGCGGCACTGCCGGGTCGAAGACGAGGTGTCGATCGACGACGCGATCATCGGGGTCTACCTGAAGGCCGCCACCCGCTGGGTGGAGGAGTACACCGGCCGCGACCTGATGGCGAAGACGCGCCGGGTCTCGGTGCCGGGCTTCCCGCGTCGCCTCTACCTGCCCAACGGCGCGCCGAACGCGGCGATCGTCTCGGTGAAGTACTACGACACCACCAACGTGCAGCAGACGCTGTCCTCGTCGGTCTACACCCTGGTGCAGTTCTCGGAGCCCGGCTGCCTGATGCTGGTGGATGGCCAGACGTGGCCGTCGACGTATACGCGTGATGACGCGGTGATCGTCGAATACACCACCGGCGTCAGCGCGCCGACGTCGGTGCCGCATGACCTTGTGAGCGCCGTGCTGCTGCTCCTGGGGCACTACTACGCCAACAGGGAAGGCGTGCAGACCGGAACGATCGCCGTCGAGATTCCGCTCGCCGTGAAGGACTTGTGCGCCCCGCACCGGCTCTTTCTGCGCACACCGGAGTGGGCCTGATGCGCGCCGGGGATCTCCGCCACCGGGTGACGCTGCAGCGCGTCGCGACCACGAAAGACGCCCTCGGCGGCGACGTGCAGACGTGGTCGACGCTGGCGACCGTCTGGGCCGCGGTGAAGCCGCTCAGCGGCCGCGAGGCGTTCGAAGCGCAGCGCGTGACGTCGACGGCCAGCCTGTTCCTGAGCATTCGGTATCGCGATGACGTGACGCCGACCATGCGGGCGGTGTGGCACGGCCGCACCTTCGAGATCACGCACGTCGAGAACGTGAGCGGCCGCAACGTGGAACTGGTGCTCTGGCTCGAAGAGATGCAGGCACAGACCGGGCAGGTGGCGTGATGGCGATCCGCCAGGCCATCTCCACCCGCCACGTCAACGCCTTGAAGCGCGCCTTCAAGACCGTGCCGGACGAGATCCGCGGCCGCGCCGCCGACGCGACCGAGGCGACCGTCTACGCCGTCGAGCGCCGCGCCCAGCAGAACGTGCGCGTCGACACCGGCACGCTGCGCAGCCACATCGGGTCGGCGTTTTCGAAGCGCACCGGGTTCGGGCGCGTGGGCATCAAGTCCGGGCGCGTGGCGCTGGCCGGCCGCGGTGGCTCGGCGCACACCAGCCAGGGCGCCCGCCTGCTCGAGCCGAAGAAATACGCCCACATGGTGGAGTTCGGAACGTCGAAGATGTCGGCGCGCCCGTTCATGCTGCCGGCGGCCGAGGCCGAGCGCGGGCCCTACGCCTCGCGCCTGCGCCAGGCCGGCCAGCAGGCCGAGCGCGCGCTCACCAACATCGGCGAGAGGTTCCTGTAATGGCCCACCTCAGCGCCTTGGAAGCGGTGCTCACCGCGGTCTATACCGCGCTGAACGTGGCCGGGATGACCGCGCTGTGTTCCGTGCACAACGGCGTGCCGCAGTCGACGACCTTTCCGTACCTGCGCACCGGCGACGCGGTCGAGCGGCGCGAAGACTGCATGGGCGCGCCTGGCAAGGCCGTGATCGTGCGGCTGCATGTGTTCTCGCAGGCCCGCTCCGATCTCGAGTCGTCGCGCATCATCTCAAAGGCCGTCGAGCTGCTGCACTACAGCGCGTTGACGGTCTCCGGGCACACGCTCATCGCTTCGCAGTACCAGCAGACGTTCGACGCTGGCACCGAAAACGTGGGCGCCATCGAAACGCGCCACAAGGTGGCCGAGTTCGAGATCACCGTGAGGCAGACGCCATGACCGGGCTCGAGGGCCTGTTCGCCGAGCGCGCCGTCGCCGCGCTCGAACGCATCGCTGATCTGCTCGCGGCCCTCGTCGA
Source organism: Pseudomonadota bacterium (assembly GCA_041190985.1). Classification (GTDB taxonomy): domain Bacteria; phylum Pseudomonadota; class Gammaproteobacteria; order Burkholderiales; family Burkholderiaceae_C; genus Malikia. Next base: position 2,173 of record JBEEPT010000292.1, on the reverse strand, counting down.
CGGCCCCGAGGCGTCGGGCCAGTGCCAGCACCCGGAAACGGCGCGCGACCACAGCGAAACCACGATGGGCCACCCGCGATGGACGTGCACCGCGTGCGGCTATCGCTACGAGGCGACGACCCGCGCGGCGGAAGGCTAACCGATGGCACAGCACCCTCTGATCAACGCGACGGTCTTCTTCGGCCAGTACGACATCTCTGCCGACCACAATCAGGTGCGCGTCGGCGCCACCGTCGAGGCGCTCGACCGCACGACGTTCGGACAGGCCACCCGCATCAAGATGGGCGGCCTGCGCGCCGGCGAGATCACCGGCTCGGGGTTCCTCGACTACGGCGCCACGGCGGTCGAAGCCTACCTGTCCGGAAAGCTGAGCCTGAACGACGTGCCGATCACGGTCACGCCGACCGGCACGGCGCTCGACCGCGCGCCCTTCATGCAGGCGCTGGTCGCCTCCCTGACGCCGGTCGGCGGCACGGTGGGCGACATGCACCGGTTCGACTGGAAAGGCGAGACCGGGCAGTCGCCGCTGATTCATACCGGCGTGCTGATGGCCGCCAAGGCGGCGCGCACGTCGAGCAGCAACAGCGGCACGGCGCAGCAGCTCGGCGCCGTCGGCGCCAGCCAGAAGATCTGGGCCGCGCTGCACGTCTTCGCCGCGTCTGGCACTACGCCGTCGCTGGCCGTGACGGTGAAGTCGGACAACAGCGTCGGGTTCGGCTCGCCGACGACGCAGATCACGTTCACCAGCGCGACGACGGCCACCAGCGAAGTCAAGAGCACGGCCGGCGCCATCACCGACGACTACTGGCGCGTCGATTGGACCATCAGCGGCACGACCCCATCGTTCACGTTCGCCGTGGCGATCGGCATCCTCTAGGGAGACACGACCTTGGCGCAGCACATGCTCTACGACGCGTACTTCGTTCTCAACTCGGTCAACCTGTCGGCGTGGGTCAAGTCGATCCGGCTGCCGCACGGCGTCGAGTCGCTCGACGACACGGCGATGGGCGACACGACCCGCACGCACCTCGGCGGCCTGAAGACGTGGTCGATCGAAGTGGACCTGCTGCAGGACTACGCGTCGAGCGCGACCGACCAGACGCTGAACGCGCTCGTCGGCAGCACCTACGCGTTCGAGATCCGGCCCACGTCTGGCAGCGTGTCGGCCACGAACCCGAAGTGGACGGGCACCGCGCTCGTTAAGGACTACCAGCCGATCGGCGGGACGGTGGGCGAGCTCCACATGACCCGCCTGGTGCTGGAGAGTGCGTCGGCGCTGACCCGCGCGACGTCGTAACCGCGGCCGGACTCGGCCGCCATGAGGTGACACATGGCACGACTGACCAGGGAGGCGCTGCTGCAGCGCGGCGCCCTCCCCCGCAAGACCGTGAAGCTGCCCGTGATGGGTGAAGAAGTGCTCGTGCAGGGGCTCACCGGCGCCCAGCGCGACCAGTTCGAAGGCGATAGCGTGGTGCAGCGCGGCAAGCACCGGTCGACGAACTTCGCCAACATGCGCGCGCGCCTGGTGGTGCTCGGCGTCATCCACGATGACGGCCAGCGCGTCTTCACGGACAGCGACGCCGCCGCCGTGGGGAACCTGCCGGCCGCCGACATCGACGTCATGTTCGACGCCATCCGCGAACTGTCGGGCATGTCGTCGGAGGACGTCGAAGAGCTGGGAAAGCCCTTGCCGGGCGGCCAGCCCGGCTTCTCGCCTATCGCATCGTCCGAGACATCGGCGGCTTCACCGTCGACGAGTTCCTCGAGCGAGTCAGCGCCCGCGAACTAGCGGAGTGGCAAGCCATGTACCAGCTTGAAGCGAAGTATCGCGAGCTGGTGCAGGAGAAGGTCGACCCTGAGGTCGCCTTCGGCATGGTCTACGGGGAGTAACGGTCATCGCCACCATCGCCAGCCTCATCGTGCAGATCGGCGCGGACATCGCTGATCTCAATACGAAGATGGACCGCGCGCAGAGCGCGGTGCAGGGCGGCGTGTCGAAGATCAACGCGGCCGTCGACGCGCTGAAGGCGACCGCCGCCTTCGGCGCCGTCGTCGCCGTGATCGGCGAGGTGGTGGCGGCGGCCGACGAGCTCGACACCCTGTCGGCCCGCATCGACGACACCGCCGAGAACGTGCAGCGGCTGCAGGCGATCAGCGAGTCGTTCGACGTCGA
>JBEEPT010000291.1:0-9409 GCA_041190985.1 Pseudomonadota bacterium | reverse complement strand
AGGAACTCCGCCCGCACATAGTCAGACAGACCCATCCAGCCAAACAGCGAGAGGATGACCAGCAGGATCAGCACGCCCGGCTGGAACAGGGATGCAAAGATCAGCAGCAGGTAGAGCTCGGGCATCGAGCCCCAGATCTCGATGAAGCGCTGGAAGGCCAGGTCGGTCCGGCCGCCGTAGAAGCCCTGGACGGCGCCCGTGAGCACGCCCAGCAACACGCCGATCACGGTGAGCGCGAGCGCGAACAGCACCGAGATGCGAAAGCCGTAGAGCAGGCGCGCCGCCACGTCGCGCCCGCGGTCGTCGGTGCCCAGCCAGTTGCCGGCCGAGGGTGGCGCCGGATTCGGCTCGGGGGCGAAGTAGTCGATGGTGCCGTGGTGGTAGGGGTTGGGCGGGTACAGCGCGAAGTTGCCGGGCCTGGCGAACTGCTGCTGGATGAAGGGGTCGAGGAAGTCGGTCGGGGTCTGGAAATCGCCGCCGAAGGTGGTCTCGGGCAGGTTCTGCACGATGGGGGCGTACCAGCGCCCCTCGTAGCGCGCGAGCAGCGGCTTGTCGTTGGAGATCAGCTCGGCGCCCAGGCTCAGCAGGAACAGTGCGCCGAACAGCACCAGGCTCCAGAAACCCATGCGGTTGCGCTTGAAGCGCAGCCAGGCGCGGCGCGAGGGGGACAGGGACAACGCTGCGCTCATGCCGTGTCGCAAGAGTTCCACGCATCGACCTCGCGTGCTCGGGGAGACCGGGCGGCCTGCGCCGCTCGTGTCCCCCGGGCTGGCGGTGCCAGCCCTCCTCCTTGACCTCGCTCTGCAGGCCACCCGATCTCCCCGAGCTGCCAAGGTCCAGGCGCACCACCGTTGGCACACCCACGTGCTGGCTGCCCGAGGGCGCGGGGTGAAAGCGTAGCGAAGTCAAGGAGGAGGCCAGGGCGCAGCCCTGGTCGGGGGACATGAGCGTAGCTTTCACCCCGCGTCCTCGGGCGCGAGGTCACGGCCGAGAAAACAAGCATGAGCGCAGCCTTTACCCCGCGTCCTCGGGCGCGAGGTACTGGCCGAAAGAACAAGCGCTCAGTCGAATTTGACACGAGGGTCCACCCACACATAGCAGAGGTCGGAGATCAGCTTGGTCACCAGGCCGATCAAGGTGAACAGGTACAGGGTGCCGAGCACCACCGGGTAGTCGCGCCGGATCACCGACTCGTAGCTCAGCAGGCCCAGGCCGTCGAGCGAGAACAGGGTCTCGATCAGCAGCGAGCCGGTGAAGAAGGCGCCGATGAAGGCGGCCGGAAAGCCGGTCACGATCGGGATCAGCGCATTGCGCAGCACATGGCCCAGCAGCACCCGGCGCTCGCTCAGGCCCTTGGCGCGCGCGGTCAGCACATACTGCTTGCCGATCTCCTCGAGCAGCGCATTCTTGGTCAGCATGGTCGTGACCGCGAAGGCGCCGAGCACGCTGGCCGTCACCGGCAAGGCGATGTGCCAGAGGTAGTCAGTCACCCGGGCGCCCCAGCCCAGCGACGCCCAGTTCGACGAGGTCAGGCCGCGCAGCGGGAACCACTGCAGCTGGCCGCCGAACACCACGAGCAGCACGACGCCGAGCACGAAGCCGGGAATCGCGTAGCCCACCAGCACGATCACGCTGGTGAGCGTGTCGAAACGGCTGCCGGCGCGCACCGCCTTGGCGATGCCCAGCGGCAGCGAGACGGCATAACTCAGCAGGAAGGTCCACAGCCCCAGGCTGATCGACACCGGCAGCTTGTCCTTGACCAGGGTCCAGACATCCTTGTGGTGGAAGAAGCTCTGGCCCAGGTCGAAGCGCGCGAACTGGCCCAGCATGCGCACGAAGCGCTCGGGCGCAGGCCGGTCGAAGCCGTACAGCTGCTTGATCTCCTCGACTCGCGCGGCGTCCACGCCCTGGCGGCCCCGATAGCCGGCGCCCGCCTGCGCCGCGCCCTCGCCGCCACTGTCGCGCCCCTGCAGCTGCGCGACCATCTGCTCCACCGGCCCGCCCGGCACGAACTGGATCACGACAAAGGTCAGCAGCAGGATGCCCAGCAGGGTGGGCACCATGAGCAGCAGCCGCTTGAGGATGTAAGCCCACATGGTCAGCGCCTCCCGCCGAGGTTGGACGGACTGGCCCACCAGGTCGACAGGACCCAGGCATCGGGCTGGTAGTAGCGCGGCAGCACCGCGGGACGCTCGAAGCGCCCGGCGCGGTAGGCCACGCGGTGCACGCTGCCGTACCAGTGCGGCACCGCGTAGTAGCCGTGGCGCAGCACGCGGTCGAGCGCGCGCAGCGCCGCGACCAGCTCCGGGCGCCGGCGCGCCGCGACGGCCCGATCCAGCAAGGCATCGACCACCGGGTCGCGCACGCCCGTCAGGTTGCCCGAGCCCTCGATGCCGGCAGAGCGGGAGCCAAAGCGCTCGAGCAGTTCGGTGCCGGGCGCCTCGCTGCCGACGGTGCGGCTGCTGATCATCTCGAAGTCGAACACGTCCAGGCGCTTTTGCAGGATGGCGAAGTCGACCACCTTGTAGCTGGCCTGGATGCCCAGCTTCTCCAGGTTCTTGGCGAAGGGCGTGAAGACCCGCCCCATCGAGCCGCTGTTGTCGATGAACTCGATCGTGAAGGGGTCGCCGCGCTCGTTGCGCAGCGCGCCGTCGCGGTAATGCCAGCCGGCCTGCGCCAGCAGGTCGCGCGCGCGCCGCAGGTGGTCGCGCAGCGTTTCGCCCGAATCGGGGTCCTGGCTGGTCACCGGCGGCAGCGGCACCGGCTGCTCGAACAGCGCGGCCGGCAGCCTGGCGCGCCAGGGTTGCAGCAGCGCGAGCTCGTCGGCGCCGGGCCGCCCCTTGGCCTCGAAGTCGCTGGCAACGAAGTAACCGCGCACGCGCGTGTAGGCATTGAAGAACAGCTGGCGGTTCATCCATTCGAAGTCCAGCGCCAGCCCGATGGCCTCGCGCACGCGGGCGTCGCTGAACTTCGGCAGCCGGGTGTTGAACAGGAAGCCCTGGAAGTCGCCCGCGTTGCCGTGCCTGAGCTCCTGCTTGACCAGCTCGCCGCGCTCGAACTGGCGCCCGCCGTAGGCGCGCGCCCATTCGCGCGCGATGAAGGCCTGGATGTAGTCGAACTCCCCGGCCTTGAAGGCTTCGAGCTGCGCCGTGCTGTCCTGGTAGAGCTTGAAGGTGATGCGGTCGAAGTTGTACATGCCGCGGCGCGCGTTGAGATCGCGCGCCCACCAGTCGGGATCGCGCACATAGCTCACGTCGCGCCCGAAGGCCGTGGAGGCCAGGCGGTACGGCCCCGAACCGATCGGCGGCTCGCTCACGAGCTGGTCGAGGCGCTTGCGCCGGCCGCCTTCCAGGCCCCACTGGCGGCTGAACACCGGCATGCCGCCCACGACCAGCGGGAGCTCGGCATTCGGACGCGCGAAGTCGAAGCGCACCAGGCGCTCAGCGATCACGGTCGCCGCTCTGACCTCGGCGAAATAGGTGCGGTACTGGGGCGCCGCCTCCTTGCCGGTCAGGGTGTCGAAGGAGTGCTTGACGTCCGCCGCCAGCACCGGCTCGCCGTTGTGGAAGCGCGCCGCGGGGTTGAGCCGGAAGGTCGCCGACAGGCCGTCGGGCGCGACGCTGACGTCCTCGGCCAGCAGGCCGTAGGCGGTGGTCGGCTCGTCCAGGGTGGAAGTCAGCAGCGTCTCGAGCAGCAGGCCGCCCAGGTTGGGCGGCGCCGTGCCCTTGAGCGTGAAGGGGTTGAACTTGTCGTACTGGCTGACCCGGGTGGGCGCGACCAGCGCGATCTCGCCGCCCTTCGGCGCCCGGGGCTGGACATAGTCGAAATGCGCGAAGCCCCTCGGGTACTTCACGTCGCCGAACTGCGCGTAGGCGTGCGCCGCCCCGGCCTCGAAGGAGCAAGCAAGCAAGCAACACGACACCCCGAGGCGAAACAGGCGAAAACGCATGCGACAATTCTGCCCAAATTTTTCTGGAGAAAAGAACATGGGTTTCCTGACAGGCAAGAAATTGCTGATCACCGGCGTGCTGTCCAACCGCTCCATCGCCTACGGCATCGCCAAGGCCTGCCACGCGCAGGGCGCCGAGCTGGCCTTCAGCTATGTCGGCGAGCGCTTCAAGGACCGCATCACCGAGTTCGCGGCTGAATTCGACTCCAAGCTGGTGTTCGACTGCGACGTCGGCGACGACGCCCAGATCGAGCAGCTGTTCGCCGACCTGTCGCAGCACTGGCCGAGCTTCGACGGCTTCGTGCACAGCATCGGCTTCGCGCCGCGCGAGGCCATCGCCGGCGACTTCCTCGACGGCCTGAGCCGCGAATCCTTCAAGATCGCGCACGACATCAGCGCCTACAGCTTCCCGGCCATGGCCAAGGCCGCCAAGCCTTTCCTGAACGACCGGGCCGCGCTGCTGACGCTGACCTACCTCGGCTCGCTGCGCACGATCCCGAACTACAACACCATGGGCCTGGCCAAGGCCAGCCTGGAAGCCAGCGTGCGCTACCTGGCCGAGTCGCTCGGCCGCACGGGCGACGGCCGCAGCATCCGCGTCAACGGCATCAGCGCCGGTCCGATCAAGACCCTGGCGGCCAGCGGCATCAAGGACTTCGGCAAGCTGCTCAGCACCATCGCCGAGACCGCCCCGCTGCGCCGCAACGTCACGATCGAGGACGTCGGCAACGTCGCCGCCTTCCTGCTGTCCGACCTGGCCAGCGGCGTGACCGCCGAGATCACCTACGTCGATGGCGGCTTCAGCCAGACCGCCGGCATCAGCCGCGACAGCGAACGGATCGTCTGACGCCGGGCTTGCGTCATATATCGAAGAGAAACGGCAACCCTCGGCTTGCCGTTTTTTTTTGGTGATTGCGCCGGCTCGCCCAGGCGGCAAAAAGGCGGCCGCAGCCGCCTTCAGCTCGAGCGCCTCAGGCCTGTGCCGCTTCCGCCTTGCGCAGGATGACGTAGAGCTCGTCCTTGAGCGCGAGTTTTTCCTTCTTGAGGGTCTCGACGTCGATCTGGGAGCCGGCCTCGATGCGCGCCTCAATGTTCTTGATCTGCTGGTCGAGATCGTTGTGCTGGGCGAACAGGCGCGAGAAATGGTTGTCGCTGGTCTTGAGCTGGGTGATCAGTTCGCGGTACTCGGGGAACATGGCCTCTCCTATGAAAAGCATCAATTTATCCCATGGATCCCGAGCCGTGTTTGAACTAGATCAAACCTTGACGCAGTCGGCGTAGTAGCTCTTCCTGCCGTTGTCGTCCTCCTCGACCACCAGGCCGTGGATGTCGGTCTCGAAGCCCGGGCAGCGCTCGTTGAACTCGCGCGAGAACTTCAGGTAGTCGACGATCTTCTGGTTGAAGACCTCGCCGGGAATCAGCAGCGGGATGCCCGGCGGGTAAGGCGTGATCAGGCCGACCGTGGTGCGGCCCGCCAGCTCGTCGACCGGCACGCGCTCGGTGTTCTTGCGCGCGATCTGCGCAAAGGCATCGGTCGGCGTCATGGCCGGCTCGAGGTCGCTCAGGTACATGTCGGTCGTCAGGCGCGCGATGTCGTACTTGGCGTACATCTCGTGCACATACTGGCACAGGTCGCGCAGGCCCATGCGCTCGTAGCGGCGGTGCTTCTGGCAGAACTCCGGCAGGATGCGCCACATCGGCTGGTTGCGGTCGTAGTCGTCCTTGAACTGCTGCAGCGCGGTCAGCAGCGTGTTCCAGCGGCCCTTGGTGATGCCGATCGTGAACATCACGAAGAAGCTGTACAGGCCGGTCTTCTCGACCACCACGCCGTGCTCGGCCAGGAACTTGGTCACGATGCTGGCCGGGATGCCGGTGGAGGCGAAGTCGCCGTTGATGTTCAGGCCCGGCGTCACGATGGTGACCTTGATCGGGTCGAGCATGTTGAAGCCCGGCGCCATGTCGCCGAAGCCGTGCCAGGAATCCTCGCCGTCGACCGGCTGCACGCCCTCGCTGTCGGTGCGCTTGAGCACCCAGTCGCGTGCCTGGCCGACGCCCTCCTCCTCGAGGTCCTCCGGGCCCCAGACCTGGAACCACCATTCGTCCTCGCCGAACTCCTGGTCGACCTTGCGCATGGCGCGGCGGAAATCCAGCGCCTCGGCGATGCTTTCCTCGACCAGCGCGGTACCGCCCGGGGGCTCCATCATCGCCGCGGCCACGTCGCAGCTCGCAATGATGCTGTACTGCGGGCTGGTGCTGGTGTGCATCAGGTAGGACTCGTTGAACAGGTTGCGGTCCAGCTTGGTGTTCTTGGACTCCTGCACCAGCACATGGCTGGCCTGGCTGATGCCGGCCAGCAGCTTGTGGATCGACTGCGTCGAGTACACCATGGTGTGCTCGGGGCGCGCGCGCTTGCGGCCCATCGCATGGAAGGCACCATAGAAGGGGTGGAAGGCGGCGTGCGGCAGCCAGGCCTCGTCGAAGTGCAGGTTCTCGACGTAGCCGTCGACCATGCCCTTGATGGTTTCGGTGTTGTAGAGCACGCCGTCGTAGGTCGACTGCGTCAGCGTCAGGATGCGCGGCTTGACGGCCTCGGGATCCACGCCCTTGAGCAGCGGGTTGGCGCGGATCTTGGCCTTGATTGCCTCGGGCTCGAACTCGCTTTGCTGGATCGGGCCGATGATGCCCCAGTGGTTGCGCGTCGGCTTGAGGAACACGGGGATGGCCCCGGTCATGATGATGGCGTGCAGGTTGGACTTGTGGCAGTTGCGGTCGACCACCACCACGTCGCCCGGAGCCACCGTGTGGTGCCACACCATCTTGTTCGAGGTCGAGGTGCCGTTGGTGACGAAGAAGCAGTGGTCGGCGTTGAAGATGCGCGCCGCGTTGCGCTCGCTCTCGCCGATGGCGCCGTTGTGGTCGAGCAGCTGGCCGAGCTCCTCGACCGCGTTGCAGACGTCGGCGCGCAGCATGTTCTCGCCGAAGAACTGGTGAAACATCTGGCCCACCGGCGACTTCAGGAAGGCCACGCCGCCCGAGTGGCCCGGGCAGTGCCAGGAGTAGGAGCCATCCTCGGCGTAGTCCAGCAGCGCGCGGAAGAACGGCGGCTGGATGCCCTCAAGGTAGGCCTTGGCCTCGCGGATGATGTGCTTGGACATGAACTCCGGCGTGTCCTCGTGCATGTGGATGAAGCCATGCAGCTCGCGCAGGATGTCGTTGGGCAGGTGGCGGCTGGTCTTGGTCTCGCCGTAGATGTAGATCGGCACCTCGGAGTTCTTGCGCCGCACCTCCTGGATGAAGGCGCGCAGGTTGAGCACCGCAGGGTCCAGGTCGGGCCCGGGCGTGAACTCGTCGTCATCGATCGCCAGGATGAAGGCGCTGGCGCGGCTTTGCTGCTGCGCGAACTGGCTCAGGTCGCCGTAGCTGGTCACGCCCAGCACCTCGAAGCCCTCGGCCTCGATCGCATGCGCCAACGAACGGATGCTCAGGCCGGAGGCATTCTCCGAACGGTAGTCTTCGTCAATAATGACTATGGGAAAGCGGAATTTCATGGGGCGTTACAACCGGTGAGCGCCAAAGAAAACACGTGAACCGGTCTTTGCCGGCCGCACAACTTGCTGCCCGAGCGGGGCTGCCCCCGCCGCGCGATGGCGCAAGTGTAAGGAAATAATGTGACGGTCGCTGTTGGCCGGCCTGCTTTCAGCGCAAATTCGGCGCGATCCAGCCCTCAGGAACGGGGCGCATCGGCCGCTTGACGGAGGTGGCGGACATGAGCGATTCGACATGGTGGTGGCTGCTCGCCGGCGTCGCGGTGGCGGTGGAGCTGCTCAGCGGCACCTTCTTCCTGCTGATGCTCGCGCTCGGGCTGGCGGCCGGCGCGCTGGCCGCGCACGCCGGCGCTGTATTGAGCCTGCAGCTGGCCGTCGCGGCCGTGGTCGGCGGCGGCGCCGTGCTGGCTTGGGCACGCTGGCGCCGCCTGGGCCGGCCGGCGCCCGACGCGGGCGCCAACCCCGACCTCAACCTCGACATCGGCGTGACGCTGCAGATCGAGCACTGGAACCCCGACGGCAGCGCCCATGTGCGCCACCGCGGCGCCGACTGGGTCGCGGTGCTGTCCGACCCCGCCGACATCCGCCAGAGCGGACGCTACCGCATCGTCGCCGTGCGCGGCAGCCAGCTCGTCGTGCATTCGATCTGAAACCGGAGGCCCCATGCAAATCGCCCTGATCCTGTTCGCCATCGCCGTGATCTTCATCGTCAAGTCGATCAAGATCGTTCCCCAGCAGCACGCCTGGGTCAAGGAGAGGCTGGGCCGCTACGCCGGCACGCTGGCGCCGGGCCTGAACTTCGTGCTGCCTTTCATCGACCAGATCACCTACAAGCACAGCCTCAAGGAGATTCCGCTCGACGTGCCGAGCCAGATCTGCATCACCAAGGACAACACCCAGCTGCAGGTCGACGGCATCCTCTACTTCCAGGTCACCGACCCGATGCGCGCGAGCTACGGCAGCTCCAACTACGTGATGGCCATCACCCAGCTGGCGCAGACCACGCTGCGCAGCGTGATCGGCAAGCTCGAGCTCGACAAGACCTTCGAGGAGCGCGAGATCATCAACGCCCAGGTGGTCGCCGCGATCGACGAGGCAGCGCTCAACTGGGGCGTCAAGGTGCTACGCTACGAGATCAAGGACCTGACGCCGCCGGCCGAGATCCTGCACGCGATGCAGGCCCAGATCACCGCCGAGCGCGAGAAGCGCGCGCTGATTGCGGCCTCCGAGGGCCGCCAGCAGGAGCAGATCAACATCGCCAACGGCGAGCGCCAGGCGGCCATCGCCCGATCCGAGGGCGACAAGCAGGCCGCGATCAACAAGGCCGAGGGCGAGGCCGCCGCCATACTCGCGGTGGCGCAGGCCTCGGCCCAGGCGCTCGAGCGCATCGCCACCGCGGTGCGCACGCCGGGCGGCGAACAGGCGGTGCAGCTCAAGGTCGCCGAACAGGCGGTGGCCGCCTACAGCCGGGTGGCTGCCGACGCCAACACCACGCTGGTGCTGCCGGCAGGCATGGAACAGGTGGGCGGACTGGTCGCCACGGCCATGCAGCTGGCCAAGAGCGCGAAAACCTGAAAAAGTTTCGCCCACCTTGAAAAAGGCCAAGAAATGTGTCTACAATACGAGTCTTCACGGAGAGGTGGATGAGCGGTTTAAGTCGCACGCCTGGAAAGCGTGTGTGGGTTAATAGCCCACCGCGGGTTCGAATCCCGCCCTCTCCGCCATGAATACTGACAAAGCCCGCTAAGGACGTATCCCTAGCGGGCTTTTTCATTGGTGCGCAGGGGCTAGTGGGGCTTTGTTGCAGAAATCGCCTGTCCAGCCGTCGAGCCGAGGCGCAGTAAGCTGCTGAGATGAGCGACCGTGTGAGACTAGAGCCCGCCAAGTACAAGACGACCAACTGGAGGCGCTACAA
>JBEEPT010000290.1:0-6282 GCA_041190985.1 Pseudomonadota bacterium | reverse complement strand
TGCCGAAGGTGCTTTCCTTCTTGTACGCGATGACGAGGCCGGTGCCGGTCTGCAGGACGGTCATGGTGAGGTCTCCGAGGGGGTGGGTTGTGGAGGCTGAGGAAGGTGGCTACAGGGTGCTGGAGGGGTCGCCCTGCGTCGTGTAGTACAGGACGCGGAAGCGCTGGCGGCCGATTGCCACCGGCACCTCGCCACCGCCCTGCGGATCTGGCGGCACGGGTACATAGCCGGCCGGGGTGATGCTCTTGACGCCGCTGATGGGGTTGGTGGCCAGCAGCCGCTCGATGTCGGCCAGCAGCTGGTCGCGCGCCCGGGCGTAGTTGCTGACTTGCTTGACCTCGGCGCTGATCTCCAGCAGCAGCCCGCGCTCGACGGGGCGGCCAGCGTCGGCGGGCATGGAGTCGGCGCTTTGCGTCTCGCCCACGTCCACCACGGTGATGGCGGGCAGCGTCAGGCGCGGGTCTGCCGGATGGTCGTAGACGCGCGTGCCGGCCGCGGTGCCACCGGCTGCCAGCGTGGCAACCACAGCTTCACGGATGACGTGCCGGTGGTGGTTCACGGGGTTACTGCCTTTCGAGGTAGAGCACGGTCACGCCGCTGCCGTCGGGCCTTGGCACGCGCACCCGGTAGGTGACGCCACGACAGACGAACACCGACGCCTGCGTGACCGCTGCCGCCTGCGAGCTGGGCAGCTTGGCCCAGGCGTCGTGCTGCACGACGCCGTGGTAGTCGTCATAGCCGTCGTTGAAGATGACGCTCACCGCGGTGCCGTCGAGCGTGGCGGCCTCGGCGAAGTCGGCCTGGCTGAAGAAGGCCGACAGGTCTTCGGTGAAGGACATGCGCCGCTGGCTGCGTCAGGTTGCGGGCAGGCCGCCGGTCAGGCCGCGGGCTTGAGCGCAGCCTGCACGGCCGCAGCCACCTGCGCGGCGATGAGCGCATTGAAGCCGCCCGGCGTGGCCAGCTGCGCGGCCTGGGCGCGCTCTTCGCGCTCGGCGGCGATCTGCTTGGCGTGGCGCTTGGTGGCCTCGACGTCGTCCTTCGACGCGGTGTGGGCGCCCTTGGTGGGGTCGTCGCCGCGCTCCAGGTACAGCGCACGGCCGGCGCGCACCAGCGCGATGGCCTCGTCCTTGGTGGTGTCGACGGTCTCGGCCACGTCGGCGTGGCGCGTGCCTTCGCTGGCCAGCACCTGGCAGGCGACGATGATGAGGATCTTGATGCCCATGATGGGACTCCTGTGGGGGTGGGTTGACGGGGATGGATTGACAAGGCGGTGCGGCGGCTACCGAGGCAGCCGCCGCACCGATGAGGCCCTGCGGCCCTGGCTCAGACGGTGAGCGCGTCCTGCATGCTGGCGAAGCTGGCGGCGTAGCGCACGCTGACGTCGACGTCCTGCAGCGCGACCACGCGCTTGGTGCCGCTGGTGGCGCCGGTGTAGGGGTCGGTCATGATGTCCAGGCCGCCCCACAGGCCGATGAGCAGGTCGCTCCAGTTGCCGTAGATGATGGCGCTGCACACGCCCGAGCTGCTGCCCTTGGTGAGGTTGCTCGGCACCTGGTTGCTGACCACCGCGCGCTGGTCGTTCATGCGGCCGTCGGCCCAGATGCGCTCGCCGTTGGTGCTGCTGAACACCTGCGTGCGCTTGAGCTTGCCGCGCACCTTGCTGTTGGTGAGGTAGCCCAGCGCACCCTCGGGGGCGTTGGCGTTGGCCAGCGCCGACTCGAGGTCGACGATGTTGTCCCACGTCGGCGCGGCGCCGTTGGTGCCACCGGCCACCGAGCCGATGCCCGAGGTGTTGAGCACGCCGCGCGGCTGGTTGCTCGAGCCCGAGCCGTTGATGGCGGCCAGGTCGATCAGCAGCGCGATGGTGCGCGCGATGTCCATGCGCACGAAGGCCTCGACGGCGATGCTCGACTGCAGCAGCAGGCGGCGGCTGTAGTCGACGAACGCGCCGCAAGTCTTGGGCGTGAGCGAGACCTGGTCGAAGGCCTGCGCGCTCTCGGTGGGCGCACCGCTTTCCGCGACCCAGTAGCCGGTGGAGCCGGCCGTGGCGCGCGGAATGGCGATGTTGCCGGTGAGGTCGGGCAGGATGGTCGCGCCCATGCTCATGACCTTCATCTGCGCGACGAGCACGTCGATGAAGCTGGAGGCCAACAGCTCGGTGGCCACCAGGTGGCCGCCGGCGGCGCTGGTGCCGACGTTGAGGTCGCGCTGCCCGAGCCGGCCGGCCGCCATGACGCGCTGCAGCAGCATGCGCGTTGCAACTTCGGCCTCGACGGTGCGCACGTCCATCGGTGCGGTGAGCACGTCCACCGGGATGGTCATGGCGTTCTGACGGTCGGCGCGCACGTCGCTGCGCTTGTCGGCAGCGGCGCGGGCGGCCTCGATCTCGAAGCCGGCCATCTTGCGCACGGCGACGTCATCGGGCCACAGCGTGGCGGCGATGAGGTTGGTGAAGCGGAACTGCTGCACCTCGCGCTTGCTCAGGCCGATCTCGGCGCTGTCGGCGAGCTTGAGCGCACCGCTGCGCTCCAGGCCGGTGAAGACGGCCTCGCGGAAGGCGTCGAAGCTGGTGCCGGCCTCGATGGCGGCATTGGCCTGCTCGCGCTGGCCGAACTTGTCGCCCAGGGCCTGGATGTCGCGCACGCGCTGGCGCTCGAGGGCGGCGCCGCTCTCGCGCTCGCGGCGCGCGTCAACGGGCTGCGGCTCGACCTTGGCGGCGGTGGTGGTGGTGGTGCCGAGGTTGTCGGCGGCGGCGGGGGAGAGGGTCTTTTCCACGGTGGTTTCCTTGATGTGGGAGGTGGAGTCGGTGAGGACAGGGGCGCGCAATGCGCGCGGGGTGCGGTTGGTGAGGGAGCGCAGATGCGCGGCGTGCAGCTCGGCCTCGCGACCGACGCCGACGGTGGGGTCGGCCGGAACGGCCACGATGGAGCCCTCGTGCGGCTCCCAGTCGGTGGCCATGTACTCGTCGCCGGCGTCGCTTTCCTTGGTGAGCTTGAGCTCGTGGATCTGGTAGCCGACGCTGACGAGACTGCGGATGCCGTCGCAGACGTCCTGGAAAATCTCCTCGGCGCGCGCGCTCCTGCCAAAGCGCGCGATGCACCGCAGCCTGCGGTCATCGCCGATCCACGCCCGCTCGATCACGCCCACCTGGTCGCGGGTGTTGTGGTCGACGAGCAGCGGGTGCCGCCCACTGGACAGCCGGCCAAGGCGTACAGCGGAGGGTTTGTGCGAGAGCACCTCGATGCCCCACCAGCGGGCATAGGGCTCTTCAGAGGACAGCACCATTTCGATGGTGCGGGCCTCGCGATTGATGGCTTCGCGCACGAACTGCGCGCTGCGCTCGAAGGTGACGGCCTGGCCGGCCGCCGGATGTTCAGTCTTCGGCGTCATCGGGGGTGCCTTTCGGGGGTGCAGAAACAGAACCGCCCGCGGACGAGGCGGGCGGTGTGGCCGATGTGGCGGTGGGCAGCAGGCCCTTGAGCCGCTCGCGGTCTTTGGCGAGCTCGCGCCAGGTGGTGTCGGGGTCGCGGCCCAGCTCGCGCATGACGCCGCTGTAGCTGGCCAGGCCGTTGCTGATCTCGATGACCTTGGCCTGCACGTCCTTGAGCGGATCGACCCAGGCCCAGCGCCGGCCCTGCCACACGGCCACGTTGTACTTGTCGTACTTGCTGACCGGCAGCGTGGGCAGCTGCCCGCTGAGGAAGGCCATGTCGAGCCACTCGGGCCACAGCGGGTCGAGCACGCATTCACGGAACCAGCCCTGCAGGCAACTCCAGTTGTCCTGCGTTTCGAGCTTGCCGCTGCGGATGCTGCTGTAGTTGACGGCCGTGAGGTCGTTGGCCAGGGTGTTGTAGTCGGCGCCCATGCCGCTGGCCACGCCGCGCAGCATGGCCTTGACGAAGCTGTCGAAGTTGGCGTGCGGGTAGTCGGGGTCGAAGTTCTTGAAGTCGTAGCCGGGCGGCAGCTCTTCGAAGGTGCCGGGCGTGGCGTCGCGCACCAGCTGCTGCTCGCCGCCGCTGTCCTCGACGATCTCGTCGGCCAGCGCGGTGCGGTCGCTGGCACTGTCGGCCGGCGGCACGAAGAAGCCCATGTTGCTGGCGCCCACGCGCGCGGCGATGACGGCCGCCTCCTCATAGCCGCCCAGGTCGTTGAGGCGACGCATGGCGGTGTGGATCCACGGCACGCCGCGCACCTGGTCGGGCTCTTCCTGCAGGAACAGGTGCCAGATCTCGCTGGCATCCACCCGCACGCGGCGCTGGCCGAAGCGGGTTTCGACATCTTGCAGCAGGTGGTAGGCGATGGGCCGGCCCCAGGCGTTGGTCTCGACGCCCATGCGGACGCGGCGGCCGTCGGGGTAGTCGGCGCGATAGGTTTCGTCAAGCAGCACGGGGTCGACGATCTGCAGCGCGTAGCCCCAGTCGTTGAGGCCCTTGCCCTTGACGCGGCGCACCAGCGCCTCGCCATCGCGCGCGCACATCAGCACCAGCAGCCGCTCGAGCTGGGTGAGCGACAGGCGGCCGGTGACGTCGCACACACCGCGGCGGGACCAGCGCGCGAAGGCCCGCTCGCAGGTGCCTTTGTCGTACTCGTCGATGCTGCCGTCGGGCCGCTGGCAGGGCACGCTGAGCGAGAAGCCGTTCGGGCCCACCACATGGTTCTGCACCATGCGCAGGAAGTGCTTGACGTAGTCGTTGTTCTTGGCCAGGTTGCGCGAGCGGCCGCGCATGGTGGCCAGGCTGACCTCGAGGTCCTGGTTCAGGCTGACGTGATCGGCACGGAAGCTGCTGGTGAGGTTGCTGGAGTCGGCCGCGTTGAAGGTGCGGCGCAGCAGCCGCGGCACGGCCCGGCGCGGGGCCGCCGCTGGCGCTGGCGCGGCGCCACGCAGCCAGCGCTGCGGCAGCCACGACAGCCAGGCCGGCACGCGCGTGCTGTCAGCGGGGGCTGTGGTGGCGCCAGGCGCTGCAGCTCGGGTGCGGGTGTGGGCGGCTGCGGCCATCAGATCCTCGTGTAGATGCGCCGCGCGGGCTGCGACGGCCGGCCGGCGAGCATGTCTTCGCGCTCGACCTCGCGCTCGAGCTGCACGATGAGGCGGATGATCTCGGCCACGTCGTTGAACTCGCGCTCGCGGTCGCCGATGCGGTAGCGGCGCATGGTGGGGTTCCAGGCGTTGCGGGCGGTGCGCGCGTCATCCAGCGCGCGACGGGCGGCGCTGCGGGTGTCGGCACCGGCGGCCAGCGTGCGCGGGTCGGGCTTGACGACGATCTGGCCGGACTGGACGGTGTACTTCTCGCCGTCTTTCTCGACCCAGGCCGACCAGCCGTAGGTGTCGGCCGACCAGTTGGCCGTGGTGCTGGCGCCGACCTGGAACAGGTGCTCGTCGCCACTGGCCGCGCCGGTGAGCGTGATGACGGAATTGGCGGCCGTGCGCGGCACCAGGCGGTACTTGAGCACCCAACCGGACGCGGCGCTGTAGCCAGGCGTGGTGGTGCTGAAGTTGAGCGTGTCGCCGGCGACGAGCTCTTGCACTTGCATCGATCGATCTCCTCAGATGCTCTTGCCGCCCACGCGCGAGGCCAGGCCTGGCACGGTGGTGCGACTGCCGATGCGCTCTGCCGCATCCATCAGCGTGGCCGGCCCGATGCGGGTGCGCGCGCTGGCGGTGAAGACCTCGGTGCCGAGCACGGCGACCATCTGCTCGAGCACCGAGGCCAGCTCGGCCACCGAGCAGGTGTAGGTGGCGGGGTAGCTGCCGGCCGCGGCGTCAGCGGCCGTGGCCGGCTCGGTGAGCAGCGCCACCAGCGTGGCCGCAGCGGCCATGGTGTCGGTGGCGGTGATCTCTTCGAGCAGCGTGCCGGCGTACTGGGCGCCGGTGGACAACAGCTCGACCGCCGTTGCCGGCTCAGCCACGTCGGCCACGGCCACCAGCAGCGCGGCCAGCGCGTCGGCCAGGCTGGCTGCCTCGGTGAGCACAGCCAGCAGGGTGACGACGGCGGTGGTGGCGTCTGCGGCGGCGGCGGCCTCGGTGAGGGCTGCGGGGGATGTGAGGGCTGCCGCCAGATCGTCTGCGACTGCCGCGGCCTCGGACTGGCTGGCTACGGCGGCGTAGAGGGCCGCGAGGGCGTCGGTGGAGGTTGTGGGTTCGGTGAGGGTGGAGGTCTGGGGGCTGCCGCCAGCCGCCTCCGGCACCCAGATGCGGCGGGGCTCGAACAGAATCCAGGGGTTAGCCAGAGTCTGCAATATCTCCGCATCTGGCACAAACCGCTCATCGATATAAACGAGCGC
>JBEEPT010000289.1:0-15181 GCA_041190985.1 Pseudomonadota bacterium | reverse complement strand
ATCCAGCGGAACACGTCGAGGTCGTGGATCAGCATGTCGCGGAAGATGCCGCCCGAGGCCTTGATGTACTCGACCGGCGGCGCGCCCGGGTCGCGGCTGGTGATGACCAGCATCTCGGGGTTGCCGATCTCGCCCGCGTCCATGCGGCGGCGCGCCTCGTTGAAGGTCGGGTCGAAGCGGCGCTGGAAGCCGATCATGCAGGCCACGCCGGCATCCGCCACCGTCCTGGCCACGGCCTCGGCGCGCGGCACCGACAGGTCGACCGGCTTCTCGCAGAAGATGTGCTTGCCGGCCTGCGCGGCCCGCGCGATCAGGTCGCTGTGGGTGGAGGTCGGCGAGCAGATCGCAACGGCGTCGATGGCCGGATCGGCCAGCGCGGTCTCGATGCTGGCGACCTGGGCGCCGAGCTGCTGCGCCAGGCTGGCGGCGGCGTCGGGCACGGCATCGCTGACGTATTGCAGCTTCACGCCGGGCAGGGCGGCGAGGTTGGTGGCATGGATGCGGCCGATGCGGCCGGCACCGAAGACGGCGACGTTTTTCATGGAAATGCGGGACTGGGTTGGATGGTGAAAAGCCGCGCAATGCGACGCGGTGTCTGCACACTATACGGACGTTTTTTAAAGATGGAAAGATTTTTCTATAAATTTTTTCCGACAAACAAGTTTTCGATTTACAGAGTGGGGAAGGGGGCGGGTTTTCCCTCGGAGGTGGCGCGACGAGCGTCACGGAACGGCTGGCTTCCTGATCAAAAATGATCAAAATCGATGATGCGAAACAGCCGCTTTTTCTCTACAGTCCGGCTCACCCAGCACCCCTACAGGAGACCCGCATGAACACCCCGCTGTCCTTCGCCATCAACCGCATGAGCGTGCCGCGCCTGCCGTTTGCCGACTTCGCCGCCCTGGTGCAGCGCCTGGGCGTGCCGGCGATCGAGATCCGCAACGACCTGCCCGGCGTCGAGATGGAGGACGGCACGCCCGCCGCCGCCATCGGCGCCATCGCCAGGGACCACGGCCTGACGATCCGCTCGATCAACGCGCTGCAGCGCTTCGAGCAGTTCGACGCCGCCCGTGCCCAGGAGGCGG
Source organism: Pseudomonadota bacterium (assembly GCA_041190985.1). GTDB lineage: Bacteria > Pseudomonadota > Gammaproteobacteria > Burkholderiales > Burkholderiaceae_C > Malikia. The sequence continues at coordinate 14,096 of JBEEPT010000289.1, read as the reverse complement.
CGGCGCTGATCCGTTATGCGGCCGACTGCGGCGCCGAGGCGCTGGTGCTGTGTCCCACCAACAGCCGCAGCGATGCGCGCAGCGCCAGCCAGCGCCACGACGACCTGGTGGGCGCGCTGCAGGCGCTCAAGCCCATGCTGGACGATGCCGGCCTGATCGGCCTGGTCGAGCCGCTGGGCTTCGAGGAATGCGCGGTGCGCCGCAAGTCGCAGGCGGTGCGTGCGCTGCGCGAGATCGGCGACCAGCGGACCTTCCGCCTGGTGCATGACACCTTCCACCACCACCTGGCCGGCGAGGAGCTGTTCTTTCCCGAATGGACCGGGCTGATCCACATCTCCGGCGTCGAGGACGGCGCCCTGAGCCCGGCCCAGATGCGCGACGGCCACCGCGTGCTGGTGGGCCAGGCCGACCGGCTCGGCAACGCGGCCCAGATCCGCCGCCTGCTCGACGAGGGCTACCGGGGCTGCGCCTCCTTCGAGCCCTTCGCCGAGGTGATCGCCGCCGCGACCGACATCGAGGCGCGCCTGCGCGCCAGCATGGACTACCTGCGTCAGGCGGTCGACGCCGCCGCGCCGGTGGCGGCCTGAGCACGACGGCGGTCGGACGGTGCGCCTGACACCGCGGCGGTGTACAGTGAAGCCCGTGTCCACTGCCACCGCCACCGATGCCCGCCGCAAGAAGCGCTCCGCGCGCTTCGTCGACATCGCCGCCGAAGCGGGAGTGAGCATCGCCACGGTCAACCGCGTGCTCAATGACCACGGCAGCGTCTCTGCGGCCACGCGCGAGCGGGTGCTGCGCGCCGCCAAGCAGCTGGCCGTGCCGCGCGTGCTGCCGGACACGCGGCGCGGCCTCACGCGCTTCGACGTCGTGCTGGCCGACAGCGACACCCCCTTCCTGCGCCGGCTCGACTTCGCGCTGCGCCAGTACTCGCAGTGGCTGGACCGGCGCATCGTGGTGCACCGCCACAGCTTCGACCCGCAGGACGACCCCCGCACCGCGCGCTTCATCGCGCGTCCCCCGCACAGGCGCGACGGATTGCTGCTGGCGGTGCACGACACGCCCGACATCCGCCACGCCGTGCAGGCGGTGATCGAGCAGGGCGTGCCGGTGGTCACGCTCATGAGCGACATCGGCGACGTGGCGCGCCTGCACTACGCGGGCATCGACAACTACCGCGCGGGCCGCAGCGCCGGCTACTTCATGGGCCGCTTCACGCAGCGGTCCGGGCGCGTGGTGGTGCTGACCAACGACCTCGGCTTTCGTGCCCACCGCGACCGCACCGGCGGTTTCCTGGCCGCCGTGGCCGATCACTTTCCCCGGCTCGAATGCCTGGCCATCCAGGCCTGCCACGACGATCCGCGGCGCGTGCACGACGCCGTGCGCCAGGCCCTGGCGGCGCCGGGCGGCGCCGACGTCGTGGGGCTGTACCACAGCGGCGCCGGCTCCGCCGGGGCGGCGCAGGCGCTGCAGGACAGCGGGCGCGCCGGCGACGTGGTGTGGATAGGCCACGAACTCAGCGACGAGCACCGCGGCTTCATCCGCGCCGGCCTGATGGACCTGGTCATAGACCAGGATCCGGACGGACAGGTGCTGTCGGCCATGCAGCATCTGCTGCATGCCAGCCAGTGGGCCGACCAGCGCCCTCCCAGCGGTCCGAACGAATTCCGGCTGTTCTTCGCCGAGAACCTGATCGAGCGGCCCTACCTGCCGGCCGGACTCTGAGCGCGCCGCGCCATCAGCCTTCGCTCGCAGGCTGATTGGTCTGCGAGGTGGGCCGGTACGGCAGCTCCAGGGCGTAGGCCAGCGCGATGAACAGGCTCTGCGCCAGGCCCATGGTGCTGGTCAGCGCGCGAAAACCGAAGGTCGAGTTGTCCTGCACCAGCAAGGTGGTGCTGGCCAGCTTGGCCAGCGGACTCATGCGGCTGTCGGTGATGGCGATCAGCCTGGCGCCGCGCTCGACCGCGAGGTTGACCGCGCCCAGCGTTTCCTCGGCGTAGGGCGCGAAGGAGACCGCAATCATCACGTCGTCCTGGCGCACCGAGCGCATCTGGCCCAGATGCATATTGCCCAGGCCCGACACCAGGCCGACGCGCTTGTCGGTGTGCTGCAGGGCGTAGTCCAGGTAGACCGCCACCGGGAAGGCGCGGCGCGACGCCGCGATCCAGATGCTGTCGCTTTCGACCAGCATGTCGACCGCTTGCTTGAAGGCGGGCTCGTCGAGGTGCGCCTCCAGCTCCTGCATGCCGCCTATGCTGCCCGCCAGGAACTCGCGCGCGATCTCGACGCTGGACAGGCGCTCGCCGCCGGCCTCGATGATGTCGCGGATGCGCGTCTTGTAGTTGCGGCTGGGGGCGATCTGGCGCGTCAGTCCGTCGCGGAAGATGGCCTGCATCTCGGTGAAGCCCGAGAAGCCGAAGTGCTTGGCGAAGCGCACCACCGCCGAGGGCTGCACGCCGCACTGGGCCGCGACCTCCTGGATGCCGTCGAGGCCGATGTGGCCGCGGTGCTGCTCGACATAGCGCGCAATGACCTTGAGCTGCTTGCTCAGGCCCTCGTATTCCTGCGAGATGCGAGCGATCAGCTGATCGACGCTGATCGCGTGCTTTTTGGTCGCCGACATTTTTCCGTCCTGCTTCGCCTTCATTTGTCTCGCCCAATGATAAAGAGTCCGGCCCCGACACCCCGCGTCGGAACAGTCCGTTTCCTAGGGAAATCCCGGTGTCGGAATTGTGTTTTCATTTGGTATTTCTTTGGAAATATTTTTACAATGATACGCCAGGAACCGGCGCTGAAGCGCCTCTGTGCAGCCTCTACAGGAGCCCGACATGAATACCCCCAAGACAGCTTCCATGGTCATCATCGGCGCGGGCCATTGCGGTGGCCGCGCCGCGCAGGTATTGCGCGAACTGGGCTGGAGCGGGACCATAGACCTCGTCGGCATGGAGCGCCACGCTCCCTACGAGCGCCCGCCGCTGTCCAAGGAGCTGCTGACCGGCGCGAAGAACGCCGATGCCTGCCTGCTGCGTCCCTGCCAGGACCTGATCGACGACGGCATCCGGCTGCACCACGGGCGTGCCCGGGCCATCGACACCGCGCGCAAGACCGTCACGCTGGCCAACGGCCAGTCCCTGGCGTACCACAGCCTGCTGCTGAGCACCGGCGGCCGCGCCCGCACGCTCAGGATCCCCGGCGCCGACCTGCCCGAGGTCATGACCCTGCGCACCCTGGACGATGCCTTGGCGCTGGCGCCGCGGCTGAGCGCGAGTTCACGGCTGCTGGTGGTGGGGGGCGGCTTCATCGGCCTGGAGGTGGCCGCCTCCGCGCGCCAGCTCGGCACCGCGGTCACGCTGGTCGAGGGCGCGCCGCGCCTGCTGGGGCGGGCCGTGCCGGCCGAGGTGGCCGAGCGGGTGCTGGCGCTGCACCGGGAGCGGGGCGTGGACCTGCGGCTGGGCGTGCTGCCCGAGTCCATCGCGCCGCAAGCCAGCGGCGTGCGCGTGCGCCTGAGCGACGGCTCCGAACTGGACGTCGACACCGTGGTGGTGGGCATAGGCATCGAGCCTGCCGTCGACCTGGCGCGCGACGCCGGCCTGGCCGTGGCGCGTGGCATCAGCGTCGATGCCAGCCTGCGCACCAGCGCCGCGGAGGTGTTCGCGGCCGGGGACGCGGCCGAGTTTCCGAGCGCGCTGTCGGGCCAGCCGATCCGCCAGGAGACCTGGCTCAATGCCGAGACCCAGGCCCATGTGGCCGCGCAGAACATGCTCGGCGGCGACGCGCTCTACACGCAGGCGCCCTGGTTCTGGTCCGACCAGTACGACCACCAGCTGCAGGTCAGTGGCGAGCCGGCGCTGGGCACGCACAGCATCACGCGCGCGCTCGGGGAGGGCGACCAGATCACCTTCTATCTCGACGCCGGCCAGCGTCTGGTCGGCATGAGCGGCTGGGGTCTGGCCAGCCGCACCGCGCGCGAGTTCAAGCTGGCGCGCACCCTGGTGGAAAAGCTCGTCAGCGCCAGCCCCGCGGCGCTGGCCGACCCCGGCACCAAGCTCAAGTCGCTGCTGAGTGCGTGACGCGCGGCCCCGACCTGCCTGCAGCCCCGGCTGAATCCTGCCGACGCCATGACCAATACCAAGCTGCCGATAGGCATCAACATCGACGGCGTGCTCGTGCACGACGGCCTGCCCACCCCCGATGGCGCGACCCGCTTTGCCTGGATCCGCGACAGCGGCGCCTTCGACTATGTCGAAAAGAACATCGACCCGCAGGAGGACTTCGCGCCGTACTTCGACTGGGTGCAGCGCTACGGCATCCCGATCGGGGTGCTTGGCGGCATCTTCTGCGCCGGCCGCGACGAGGAGCGCATGCGCCAGGGCCTGCGCACCGGCGGGCGGCTGGGCGCGCGCGTGTTCAACATGCAGCTGTTCGCCCGCGATGCGCAGGGGACCCTCGTCAGCGACCGGCAGGTGGCGGACTGGTTCCTCGATGCCATGGAGCACGGCGCCCCGCTCGGCTGCCTGCCCACGCTCGAAGTGCACGTGGACATGTGGAGCGAGCGCTTCGACCGCATCGAATCGGTGGCCAACCTGCTGGCGCGCTCCCATGTCGACCTGCGCCTGACGCTGGACCACTCGCACCTCGTCTTCAAGATCGACAACCCGGCGGAACTGGCGCTCAGCGGACTGGAGCACGCGCAGGATGGTGGCCGCTCGCGCCTGGCTCCCGGCCACGCGGGCAGCTACTACCAGCAATGGCTGGCGCAAGGCTGGGTGGCGCATGCCCATGCGCGCAGCGTGGCGCCGGGCGTGCCCCACAACGCCGCCATGCAGCGCAGTCCCGGGGTGCCGGGGCGCGCCATCCAGTACCCCTTCGTGGCGCCGCCCGCGGGCAGCTTCCACGGCGACTGGCAGGAGGAGCGCCTGCACGACTGGAAGACCGCGGTGCGCGAGCTGCTGGCGTGGATGAACGCGCATCCGCAGCGCGCGCCGCGGCAGATCAGCTGCGAATTCATCCCCTTCCCCGACTACGGCGGCGGTTCTCGCTATTCGATCTGGGACAACAACCTGGCCTGTGCCGCCTGGCTGCGCGAGGAATGGGCGCGGCTGCAGCAGGCGGCCTAAGCCGGCGGAATCGGCAGCACCTCCATCACCTCCACCCCCTCACCGCGGAAGAAGGTGAAACGCGGGTGCTCCAGGAACAGGCGCGCGGCCTCTTCCTGTGACTCGGCCTGGATCACCGAATAGGCGGTCAGCGCGTTGCGGATGTCGCCGATGCCGGCACGGGACACGAGCCTGGTCCGGCCCAGCGGGCCGCCCAGGTCGACGATGCTGGCCGCGTGCTCGGCGGCCCAGCGTTTCCAGGCGGCCACGCCCTCGGCCTCGCGCTGCTTGCGCTCCGCCTCGGGCAGGGCCGACCAGGCGTCCATCGTCGCCGGCGAGGTGGTGAACACCGCGAGGTAGTGTTTCATGTGGCACTCCTGCTGCTGGGCCAGGCGCTGGCGCGCGGCTCAGGCACCCACGATCTCGAAATCCACCGCAACATTGTTGCGGGTGGCATGCGAATAGGGACAGATCTGCTCGTGCGCCTCGCGCACCAGCTGTTCCAGCTCGGTGCGCGCCAGGCTCATGTCCTCGATCCGCATCCTGACCGCCAGGCCGAAGCCGCCGCCATCGCGCGGGCCGATCGAGACGGCGCAGGTGACGACGGCATTGCTGGCGTTCTTCTTGTGCTGCTTCGCGACGAAATCCAGCGCTCCGCCGAAGCAGGCCGCGTATCCCGCCGCGAACAGGTCCTCGGGCGTGCTGGTGCCGGGCTTGCCCGGTCCTCCCATGGCCTTGGGTACCGAAAGATCGACGCTGACCAGCCCATCGCTGGACTGGGTGTGACCGTTGCGCCCGCCGCGGGCGGTCGCGCTGGTCGTGAAGAGGGTCTGAATCGTGTCCATGGCGCGCTCCGGCATCGTCCCTGAAAGATGGAGAGACGGGCCGCTACGTTGCTGCTCCGTTCGCCGGCTGTCAAGACCCGGGCCGAAGCCCGCGACGCCGGGCAGGTTACCCGGCGCGGTCGCACGACGTCCTCAGTTCCTGCGCGCCACCCAGTAGGTGGCGCCCTGCGGGCCGTAGCGTTCCTCGTGGGGGGCCTCGGGCTGGACGTGGAAGCGGTCGCCGGGCAGCAGGTGGCGTGCCGGTTCGCCCGCGACGGCCAGCCACATCTCGCCCTGCACCAGCAGGGCGCTGGCCTCGAATGGATGGGTATGGGTAGCCAGCACGGTGTCGGGTGCCCATTGCCGTTCCAGCACTTCGTCATATCCCGCCGCCAGCATGTCGGCGCGGAATTGCTCCCAGGTCAGTTCGGGTGTCGGCATCGCTAATCCTTGTGTTGAACGGTCTGCACATCATCCACCTTGGCGCGCCCGCCGGGGATGGGTATTGCCGATGGCACGGATTGAAAAAATCCCGGGCCAGGGGCGCATGGGCCGCAGCCTGACATGCCCAGGCTGTGCGGCATGCAGTCCTGCCGCGTCCCGATATCATGACGAGACGAGCAGGCGCAAACTTCCCCAGAGCATCCTGTTTTCTGCCGGACTGCTGGTCATCGACAGCACAGGCGCCGTGCTGCTCAACGACAGCGAGCTGCCTGCCTGCTAGCGCAGCCACTGCATTGCTGCCCGACCAGGCTCGCCAGACCCTGATGGGCGGCATGGTCCACGTCGGACGCCCGCTGGCGATGCCCGGGCATCGGGGCCGGCATCAACCTCTTGCACGATCGGGCTACCGCGGCATCGGCGTCACGCTCAATGCCCGCGGCGTGGAAGAAATCGTCGGCATCGTGACGGTGAGCAGCACGGACTGGTTCGTGGTGGCACGCATTCCCACCGCCGCGGCCTTGCTGACCGAGATCGCGCTGCCCGGGCAGCCCGGCGCCGAAAAAGTCGCCCAGGCGCTGGTGGCGGCGCTGCAGGAGCCGTGCAGCGTGGCCGGCACGCAGTGCCAGCTCGGCGTTTCCATCGGCGGCGTCATCGGCGGCGGGCGCAGCCGAGGCGAGCGGCTGCTGGCGCAGGCCGGTACCTGGCGAATGCGCATGGCCGTGGCCGCTACGTGATCGAGCCGTGGCTCCACGGTCCAGTGATGCGAGCGAAAAAAGGCCAGCGCGAGGCTGGCCAAGGATGACCCCCGCAGGGGTCGCTTCTGAGCGGGTCTGCTGGCGCTGGCGCGCACAGCTCCAGTGATCGCTGCCGCAGCGATCAGTTCTTGCCGGCGTACTGGCCCATGTTCTCGGGCGTCACCAGTTCGAACGGCACGTTGACGAACTTGTCCACCGGCTGCTTCTTCATCAGCTTGAGCGCGGCCTCGACCGAACCGGCGCCTTGTGCGGCGGCGTTCTGGAACACGCTGACCTTGAGGTCGCCGGACTTCATCGAGGCCATCGCGTCGCGCGTGGCGTCGATGCCGGCGACCACCACCTTGCCGTCCCACTTCCTGGCCGCCTTGAGCGCGTTGATCGCGCCCAGTGCCATTTCGTCGTTGTTGGCGATGATGGCGTCGAACTTGATGCCCGAGGTCAGCCAGTTGGTGGTGATGTCCTGGGCGTCGGTGCGGCTCCACTTGCCTTCGCGCTTGTCTGCCAGCTTCATGCCGGCACAGGCCTTGTCGGACTTGAAGGTGCTTTCCACCGCCTGGGTGCGAAGGCGCGCGGCCTCATGCACCAGATTGCCCATCAGCACCAGCGCGTTGCCCTTGCCGCCCAGCAGCTTGCAGACCGCCTGGGTCTGCACCGTGCCGCCATACAGCTCGTCGGAGGCCACCACCGCCACGCTGGCGGGCAGCTTGTCGAAGTCCGATGGCCGGGCGTTGATGTAGATCAGCGGCACCTTGGCTGCTGCGGCCAGCTTGGTGATCTTGGGCGTGATGTCGGTATCGACGGCCTGGACGATGATGGCGTCCACCTTCTGCGAAATGAAGTTCTGGATCTGGCTGAGCTGTGTGCCGACGTCCTGTTTGGCGTCCTCGAACTGCACGGCCACGCCCGCCTTCTTGGCGGCGTCGTCGACACCGTTGCGCAGCAGGGTGCGGAAGGTGTCGTTGTAGTCGAACATGGTCACGCCGATCTTCTGGGCTTGCGCGCCCAGCGGGGTCAGCAGGGTGGAGGCGACGGCAGCCGCCAGCAACAGTTTTTTCATGCTTGTCTCCTAACAATATTTTCTGAAATTCAGGCTATACGCCAACATCATGCGCGACGGCCGCTGCCGGCCACCGGATCAGACCCGTTCAACTCGCCATGGTTCACCTCCTGTTGATTCGGCGGCACGCGCCGCCAGCACGCGGTCCCAGGCCTGCTGCACCCAGATACGCATCGTTTGCGCATCCTGCCAGCGGTCCGAGCGGTCCTGCCCGTCGCGCTCGCTGATGGCGTAGGGCGCGGGCCCGAGCTCGCAGGTGAAGGTCAGGCTGTCCGACGGCGCGGCGCGGCCCAGCCAGTGCGCGAAGCCCCATTCCCACCAGGACAGGAACTGTTCCACCCAGGGGCGGTGCAGCTCGAAGCCGATTTCCAGCTGGATCTGCTCGGCCGAGGACACCCGGCCATGGAAGGCCTGGGCGTTGGCCAGCACGCGCTCGATCAGCGTTTGGTTGCGCCCGCTGATGGGCAGGTTCATCTCCTGCCCGCAGACATAGTGCGACAGGTCGGCCAGCAGGGGCAGTTCCGGCAGCAGGTCGAGCAGTTCCCGCAGCAGCCACAGGTCGGTGCTGATGGTGTTGCGGTGCGTCTCCACCAGCACGGGCACGCCGTACTCGCGTGCCAGGCGCTGCCAGCCCTGCAGGATGGGCAAGGCCTGCTGCGCGTTGTAGGGTCGCACGTCGCCCTGCACCACCAGGTGGTGGATCTGGTGGCGCGCGGCCAGCTCGAGCGCGGGCCGCAGCTCTTCGACCCCCTTGGGGAAGGCGTTGCCCTCGATCACGAAGCCGTAGTCGCGCGCCTCGTCGATCCAGCCTTCGACGCCGGCGCCGGGGTAGACATGGGCGGAAAATCCCGCGAAGCCCGCGCCATGGATCAGCGCCATGCGCTCGGACATCGTCCACTCGGGGCCGTCGCGCCGCACGCGGTCCATGCCCCAGATCGACTGGAGGATGTGCAGGGTCGGGGTCTGCGCCATCTCAGACCTCGATATAGACCCGGCCGCCATCGACCTTGGCCGGGTAGGTTTTCAGGTTCTTGCACGCCGGGCTGCGCACCGCCTCGCCGGAACGGTAGTCGAACTCGCCGCTGTGCTTGGGGCATTCGATCACATGGTCCAGCACCAGGCCGTCGGCCAGGTGCACGGCCTCGTGGGTGCACAGGCCGTCGGTGCAGAAATATTCGTCCGATGGGCTGCGGTAGATCGCGAAGGTGCGGCTGCCGTGGTCGAAGCGGATGACGCCCTCGTTCTCGATCGCGTCCGCCGCGCAGGCGGGAATCCAAGCTGCCATGTCTGTCTCCTGTCGTGTCTGAATCAAAGGGTTGGCCGCTTGCCATCAGGCGGCGTTGAGGCGCTCGCGCTTCTTGCGGAAGCGTTCCTGCATCAGGCGCTCGCCCTCGGGCGAGCCGTCGTGCCAGGTGCCGAACCACTTGTCGAGCGGAAAGAAGCCGTTGTCGCAGTAGTTCACCTCGAAGCACTTGTGGTGCAGGTAGTGGGCGTAGGCGCTGCTCTGCTGCGCGCCGCCGCCGGGCAGGGCCAGTTGGTCGAAGCCGAGGTGGCCGACGATGGCGCCGAAGGCCGCCGCGTGGAACAGGAACACCGCGAGGAAGGGGTGCGAGGGGATCAGCAGGGTCCAGAGCGCGACGCCGAAGTAGGCCGCCCCTTCGACCGGGTGCATGGACATCGACGACCACGGCGAGGGATTGACCGAGTTGTGGTGCACCGAGTGCACCCAGCGGTACAGCGGGGCCCAGTGGATCAGGGCGTGGATGAAGAAGAAATGCACCTCGTGCAGCACCGGGGCGAGCACCACCAGCAGCACCAGGTAGGCCGGATGCTCGCTCCACGCCAGGCCCGGGGCCCAGCCGTTGGCGAAGGCCCACAGCAGGAACACCTCGATCGCGGTGCCGATCGGGATCGAGACCAGGAAGCTGCGCAGGAAGTTGTCGATGTTCTGGCCGCGGAACCAGAACACATCGGAAGGCTGTTCGGCCGGAAACTTGCCGTTGTACTTGAACTGGCGCTGCTGCACGCGGCGGCGGTAGTAGCGCCACTCGAAGAAGCCGTAGTAGGCGAGCAGGCCCAGCCAGTTGGCGGCGAAGAGCTTGAGCGCCCAGCCCCAGTCCAGGCTGCGCAGCGTCGCGCTGTCGGGCACGACGAAGTGCCACCAGAGCAGCGCGGTCACGAGGCTCACCAGGTTCCACGGCCAGATGTAGCCCACCACCCAGGACAGGATCCGGCCGAGCCCGGGCGGCCAGGTCCAGAAAGGCGCCAGTTCCAGATGCCGGGCCGGTGCCCAGTCGCCCCGCTTGTTGCGGGTCCCGTGTTGCAAGTCGTCCATGTCGTCCCCTTGTTGGCTGCAGCCATCGCCTGCGCTGCACTAAGATGGACTTTATCTTCCCGGTTCAGGGTGGATCAACAAATAAGATATTTTTAGACTCATAAAGTATCTTTTTATGTCAATCATGCATGCCATGCCTGCAACAGAAAGACGCAGCCGATATCTGGCGCGGAAAAAGGCCGGCTGGATGATGTTTTTTGTATCATCAACAATTCGATGAATGGCACTTTCTGATCGCTGCGGAGACCAATTCCCATGAGCCGTCCCACCATCCGCGACCTGGCGCAGGCCGCCGGTGTCTCCATTGCCACCGTGAACCGGGTGATCGGCGAGTCCGGCAAGGTCCGCCCCGCGACCATGGAGCAGGTGCTGGAGGCGGCGCGCCAGATCGGCTTCTACGGCGTCGGCGCGCTGCAGCACCGGGTGGCGGCCGCGCGGCCGCACCATCGCCTGGGCGTGATCATCCAGACGCCGCACCGGCATTTCTCCGAGGTGCTGGAGCGCTGCCTGGAAGCCGCCGCGCGCGAGGCCGAGGACGGCGAGGTGCGCCTGCGGCTCGAGCACCTGGACGACCTGTCGCCCGAGCATGTCGCCGCGCGCATGCAGGAGCTGTCCGGGCACTGCGATGCGCTGGCGGTGCTGGCGGCCGAACACCCGATCGTGACCGACACCATCGACCGCCTGGCCGCGCAGGGCGTGCCGGTGCTGGCGCTGATCTCGCCGCTGGCGGCGCGCTCCAACGTCGGCTACGTCGGGCTGGACAGCTGGAAGGTGGGGCGCACCGCGGCCTGGGCCTTCGACCACCTGTGCAAGACGCCGGGCAAGCTCGGCATCCTCGTCGGCACCCACCGCTACCGCTGCCACGACCTGTACGAAAGCGGCTTTCGCTCCTATTTCCGCGAGCACGCCAGCCAGTTCACCCTGCTGGAACCGCTGTCGAGCTTCGAGTCGGACGCGATCGCGCGCGAGCTGACCGAGAAGCTGCTGCGCGACCATCCCGATCTGCGCGGCCTGTACGTGTCGGGCGGCGGCATCAGCGGTGTGCTGGCTGCGATCCGCGCCAGCGGCCGCGCGGGGCAGCTGGTGACCGTGGGGCACGACCTCATGGACACCACCAAGGCGGGGCTGCTCGACCGCTCGCTGACCTGGCTGATCTCGCACCCGTTCGAGCGCGTCGCGCGTGCAGCGATAGCCGCCACGCTGCGCGCCAAGAAGTCGGGCCCGGACGCGGGCAGCCAGTCGGTCCTGGTGCCGTTCGAGATCTACACGTCCGAGAACCTCTGACGGCCGTCGCGTCAGGCGGGCTGGATCTGGACCGCGCCGTCGTGCACGCGGGCCGGGTAGGTCCTGAGGTTGACGCAGACCGGCGCGCCGAGCGCGCGGCCGTCGCGGATGTCGAAGCGGCCGTTGTGCTTCGGGCACTCGATCACGTGCTCCATCACCAGTCCGTCGGCCAGGTGTACGCGCTCGTGGGTGCACAGGCCATCGGTCGCGTAGACCTTGTCCTCGTAGCGGTAGACCGCGTAGGTCTTGCCGCCGTGGTCGAAACGCATCACGTCCTCGTCGTCGATGTCGTCAAGTTCGCAGACTTGGATCCAGTCGCTCATGGTGGTCTCCTTCGGGTGGGTTCGGGGTGGAATGGCTGGGGGCGGCGCCGGCTCAGGCCGCGACGGGCAGCGGGCGCACGACGTGGTGCTGGGGGTCGCGCGCCTGGCGCAGCAGGGCGGGAATGATTTCGGCGTAGGCCTCGAGGGTGCTGCGATAGGGCGGCGGGCAATCGGCCTTGATCGCCGCGTGCAGCTGCGGCAGCGCGTGGTAGGGCACCATCGGGAACATGTGGTGCTCGACGTGGTAGTTCATGTTCCAGTACATGAAGCGCAGCGCCGGGTTCATGTAGACGGTGCGGCAGTTCTGGCGGTGGTCCAGCACGTTCTCGGGCAGTCCGGCGTGCTGGGTGAAGCCGGTGTAGTTGTAGAGCCAGGCGCCCAGCATGCCCGGCAGCAGGCCGACCAGCAGCAGCGGCAGCCAGCTGTGCAGGGCCAGGGCGCCCAGGATCAGCACGGCATAGACCAGGACCCAGATGCGGGCCTCGCGCACCATGCGCGGCCATTCCATCTCGGGCACGAAGGTCTTTTCCTCGGCGCTGATGTGGCCGGCGGCGTTGCACAGCACGGCCCACAGCTCGCGCGGGCCGTTCTTGATCGCGAACACATTGATCAGCGTGTTGAACAGGTCGGTCGGGACGGGCACGGCGATCTCCGGGTCGCGGCCGGTCACCAGCGTGTCGGTGTGGTGGCGGGCATGGCTCCAGCGCCAGCGGGTCGGCCGGCGCAGCACCATGAAGCTGGCGACCTGGTAGAGCGCGTCGCTCATCCAGCGGGTCTTGAACGGCGTGCCGTGGCCGGACTCGTGCCAGCGCGAGTCGGCCGGGCCGCAGTACAGCGTCGCGTAGACGAAGAAGGCGAGCGCGAACCAGGCGCTGCCCCAGCTCAGCGCCATGGCCACGCCGGCCGCCGCGATCAGGCCGAACCACAGCAGCGTGTCGCGGATGGCCGGGCCGTCGCTGCGCTTCATCAGCTCCTTCATCAGCGCACGCGGCACCTCGCAGCGGTACCAGTCCGCGTTGACCAGACCGGCGGCCTGCGCGCGCTCGCCGGCCCCGCCGATCAGGGCGTAGTCGGTGCGCGTGGGCTGCGGGCTGCGGATGGCGGCCGGGGCCGTCAGGGTGGCGGGGGATGCGCTCATGTCTCGGGTCCTCGTTTCGTGTCAGCCGCCTGATGGAAATGGATTTCCAGGCGACGGAGGCGATCGTAGGCAGGCCGTCGGCGGATCACCAGAGGATTCCATCATTTCCCATCAGAAGGCATCATCCATGGCGCATCGCATCATTGCATTTCCATCATCCTGCTTTCAGCCCTGCACCGGAGACAGCCATGGCCCGACGCGCGACCTTGAACGATGTGGCGGCCGCCGCCGGCGTCAGCAGCGCCACGGTCGACCGGGTGCTCAACAGCCGCCTGCCGGTCAAGGAGGCGACCGCCCTGCGGGTGATCGAGGCGGCCGAGCGCCTGGGCCATCACGGCGCCCGCCTGATGCGCGAGCGGCTGCGCGAGCACGCGGAGCTGCGTTCACTGGGCTTTTGCCTGCAGAAGCGCCATGCCGCCTTCTACCGGGCCTTCGCCGATGACCTGAACGCGGCGGTGGCCGCGCCGGGGCAGCCGCGGGCCGTGTCGGTGATCGAGTACATCGATGCGCTGGAGCCGGCCGAGATCGCCCGGCGCATCCTGGAGGTCGGCCGCGAGGTCGACGCGCTGGCGCTGGTGGCCATCGAGCATCCGCATGTCACCGAGGCGATCCGCACGCTGCATGCGGAGGGCCGGCCCTGCTGGACGCTGCTGTCGGACCTGAGCGTGCCCGAGCGCGCCGGCTACGTCGGCGTGGACGGGCGCAAGAGCGGCCGCACCGCCGCCTGGACCATCAGCCGGCTGGCCCCGGCGCCGGGGCCGGTGGCGGTCTTCGTCGGCAGCTACCGCTACCTGGGCCAGGAGGTGTGCGAGATGAGCTTCCGCGCCTACCTGCGCGAACACG
>JBEEPT010000288.1:0-18499 GCA_041190985.1 Pseudomonadota bacterium | reverse complement strand
GCACGACTTGCGGCGCGCTGTCCAGGCAGCCGAAATTCTCCGCGAGGCGGGGAGCCTGGACTGAAAACCCATCACAAGTCATTGATCAATAAAAAGAAAAAACTTGTGTGTAATGAAATGCACTCAGCGCCTGCACCACGCCCCCCCCCACAGTGCAGGCATCCTGGTTCCTTCTCACCCACAAAAATGATTCAACTCAATCCAAGAAAAATCCGGATGTGACACAACTCTATATCGCGCTTCTCAACCCAAGCCAGCACGAACTCGGGGTGAGAAAGGTGATCATCAATAGCAGGGATGACGCTATAGGCGCAGCGTGGTATTGGCCCGGTGGCGACAAGACCGGTCAACTACTTCTTGAACCAGGACGCCTCGTCACCTTGCCTATCGATTTTCAACCGCAAACGGCATGTCGGCTGCCGGTTGAGGTCCTGATTCAGTTCGACGCTGATACAACCCAGTGGCATGCAAACAGGCTACACTGGTTCGAGAACAAGCCCTACCCCTTGCAAATCAGAGCCAAGCTCACTGGGATGCTGCCTAGTGCCATTCCCGAGGGCTGGGAGGAAAATTGCGGACCTTCAGCGAGCCAGAGACTGCCGCTGGCAGATCAGGTGGCAAAGTAATGGCTTGATCCTCAAGTCCCCGGCTGGTTCCGCATCCAGTCGGCGGTGTTGGCAAAGCTGCTGCGCAGGCGCTGGCGTAGCACCTCGGGCACGCCGGTCTCGGCCATGGCCTGGTCCATGCAGGCGGTCCACTGGTCGCGCTCCTGTATGCCGATCCTGAACGGCATGTGGCGCGCGCGCAGGCGCGGATGGCCGAAGCGGCTGATGTAGTGGTCCGGCCCGCCCAGCCAGCCGCACAGGAACCAGAACAGTTTCTGGCGCGCCTCGTCGAGCGAGGGGCCGTGGCTGGCACGCAGCTCGCGGTAGGCGGGCTCGAGGTCCATCAGGTCGTAGAAGCGTTCCACCAGGGCCTGGACGGCCGCCTCGCCGCCGATCCAGTCGAAGGCGGTCGCGGGCTGCTGGTTTTTGTCGGGGTCATTCTGCATGGCCGCCTTTATACCGCCACCGCGCCCCGCCCTCGCCCGCCTTCAGTCCTGCGCCTGGCGCAGCGTGCGCATCACCGGCGCGCCCAGGATGCCGCGCAGGCCCCACCAGCCGGCGGCGAGCGCCAGCACGGCGCCGGCGCCAGCCCCGGCCAGCGGCACCCAGAGGCTGGGATTCCACTCGAAGCCAAACACCTGCCGCGCCAGCACCCAGCTGATCGCGACCGCCGCCAGCGTAGCCAGCAGGCCCGCGAGCAGCCCGACCCCGGCGAGCTCGGCGCGCTGGACCTGGCGCAGCAGCCGGGCCTGGGCGCCGAGCGCGCGCAGGATCGCGAACTCGCGCTCGCGTTCGCCGCGCGTGGCCGTCACCGCGGCGAACAGCACCAGCAGACCGGACGCCAGGGTGAAGGCGAACAGTGCCTCGACCGCCAGCGCCACCTGGCCCAGCACCTGCTGGACCTGCTCCAGCGTGCGGCTCAGGTCGACCAGGGTGATGTTGGGCCAGGCGCGCAGCAGCGCGCGGTCCATGGCACTGCCGGCCGCGGGCGCGCGGTAGGCCGTGATGTAGGTGCGCGGCAGCTCGGGCAGGGCTGAGACCGGGTACATCGCGAAGAAGTTGACGCGCATCGAGCTCCACTCGACCTGGCGCAGGCTGGTGATGCTCGAGTCGCGCTGTACGCCGGCGATCTCGAAGCTCAGCCGATCGCCGAGCTTCAGGCCCAGGCTGGCGGCCAGGCCGGTTTCCAGGCTGATGCCATCGGCCTCCTCGGGCGTCCAGTGGCCGGCCGCCAGCCGGTTGTGGGCGGGCGCCTCGGCGCTGTACGAGAGGTTGAACTCGCGATCAACCAGGCGCTGCGCGCGCTCGTCGGCGTAGTCCTGCGCCCGCACCGGCCGGCCGTTGACCGCGACCAGGCGGCCGCGGATCATCGGATACCAGTCGTAGCGCGTCACGCCCTGCCCGCGCAGCGCGCGCTGGAAGTCCTCGGCCTGCTCGGGCTGGATGTTGATCACGAAGCGGTCGGGCGCATCGGCCGGCGTGGCCGCGCGCCAGCTCGCCATCAGATCGGTGCGCAGCAGCACCAGCAGCACCAGCGCCAGCAGCCCGACCGCGAGCGAGCTGACCTGCACCACGGCGTAGCCCGGCCGCGCGCTCCACTGGCGCGCCACCAGCAGCAGCCAGCGCGGCGCGCGCGCCTCATTCAAGGTGGCGCGCAGCAGCCGCAGCGCCGCATAGGCGGCGGCGGCGAACAGCAGCAGCGCCAGCGCGAAGCCGCCGACCGCGATCGCGCCCAGCTGCGGATCGCGGCCGGCCAGCAGCAGCAGGGCCGCGAAGCCGAGCGCGCCCAGCCCCAGCACGGCCAGCGACAGCGGCTTCGGCGTGCCGAGCTCGCGCCGGATCACGCGCAGCGGCGGTACCCGCGCCAGCTGCAGCACCGGCGGCAGGCCGAAGGCCAGCATCAGCGTCAGCCCGACGCCGAGCCCGAACAGCGCCGGCCAGACGCCCGGCGGCGGCATCGGCGTGCGCAGCAGGTCGGCCAGCAGCCAGACGAAGACATGGTGCACCGCCCAGCCCAGCAGCAGGCCCGCGACGGAGGCGAACAGTCCGGCCAGGCCGAAGGCCAGCGCATAGGCGCGCGCCATCGTGGCCTGCGACAGGCCGAGCACGCGCAGCAGCGCGCAGTCGTCGAGCCGGCGCACGGCGTAGCGGCGCGCCGCCATCGCGACCGCGACCGCGCACAGCAGCGCCGCCAGCAGCGCGACCAGGTTGATGAACTTCTCGGCCCGGGCGATGGTCTGCTGCATCTCGGGCCGGGCGTTCTCGAGCGACTCCAGGCCGATGCCGCGCAGCTCCGGCTGGCGCAGCTGCTCCTGCGCCCAGAGCCGGTAGCGCCGGATCGACTCATCGGCGCCCGCCAGCGCATAGCGGTAATTGACGCGGCTGGCGGGCTGCACCAGGCCGGTGGCATCCAGGTCCTGCAGATGGATCAGCACGCGCGGCGCGAAGTTGATGAAGCCGCCGCCGCGGTCGGGCTCATCGACGATCAGGCGCGCGATGCGCAGGCGCGCGTCACCGAGCAGCAGCTCCTGGCCCGGCTGCAGGTCCAGCGCCGCCAGCAGCGCCTCCTCGACCCAGGCGGTGCCGGGTTCGGGCCCGTGCGCGCTGGGCTGCACCGGCGCGCCCGGGCGCTCGGCGACGCCGAGTTGGCCGCGCAGCGGGTAGCCGCCGCCGACCGCCTTGAGCGCGACCAGGCGCACCGCCGCGCCCTGCGCCTCGGGCGCGCGCGCCATGGTCGGGAAGATCAGCTGGCGCGCGCTCTGCAGCCCCAGCGCCCGGGCCTGCTGCTCGAAGTCCGCGGGCAGGGGCTGGTCGCTGCGCACGACCAGGTCGCCGCCGAGCAGCTGGCGCGCGTTGCGCTGCAGCCCGCCCTGCAGCCGGTCGGCGAAGAAGCCGACCGCGCTCAGCGCCGCGACCGCCAGCGCGACCGCCAGCAGCAGCAGCGTGAGCTCGCCGGCGCGCCAGTCACGCCAGAGGGAGCGCCAGGCCAGCGCCCAGGCCGAGGGGGCAAACTTGCGGTTCATGCGCCGAGGTTAGCGCAAAGGCCCGCGCCCCGCGCGGCACGGTGCGGCGCCGGGCGGGCGGCCTCACTGCCGCAGCACATCGGCCCCGGCCGGCGGCTGGAAGCTGAAATGCCCGGGCCGGAAGCCCGGCTGCAGCTCCATGGCGCCGAACTGCATCACCGAGCGCTGGCCGAAGCTGTCGAGCATCTCCAGCGTCGCGAGCTGGCCCTGGCGAAAGCCCAGCCGCACCGACTGCAGCTGGCCGTCGCGCGACTTCGGCGTCGCCAGCACCCACTGCTGGCCGTCGGCGTCGGGCGCGCTGCTCAAGGTGAACAGGCCAGACAGGCCCTTGAGGTCGGAGGCTGACGCGATCAGCGCTGCCGGCGTGTTGCCCAGCGCCTCCTGCTGGCGCCGTGCCGTGACCTGGTTCAGGTCGGCGTCGTAGAGCCACAGCGTCTGGCCGTCGGCGACTATGGCCTGCTCGAACGGCTTGCTGTACTGGAAGCGGAAGCGGCTGGGGCGCATGAACTCGAAGGTGCCGCTGCTGGTCTTGCTGCGCGGCGCCGCCTCGCCGTCCTTCTTCGGCGGCGTCACGACCTGGGTGAAGCGCGCCCGGCCCTGCTGCGTCTGGCGCAGGAAGGTCTCGAGCTCGGACAGGCCGTCGGCGCGCGCCGGCGCGGCCCAGGACATGACACCGAGCAGCAGCATGACTGAGGTCGAGAAAGACAGGGCGAGCTTGGACAGAGGCATGAGGGATAGGATAGCCGCACAGGCGCGAAGTTTCGGGCCGGCGCGCGCGAGGATGTAAGCAGAAGCGACGCCGGGCGCGCGGCCCGGCTGGTATCAGTCGCCGGCGCGCGCCGCGACCAGGATGTCGCGCTGGCCGCTGGCGGTCAGCGCGCTGACCAGGCCGGCCTTCTCCATGTCCTCGAGCAGGCGCGCCGAGCGGTTGTAGCCGATCTTGAGCTTGCGCTGCACGTAGCTGATGCTGGCCTTGCGGTCCTGCAGCACGATCGCGACCGCCTGGTCGTAGAGCGGATCCTTCTCGCCGTCGGCGCCGCCACCCTCGCCGAAGGCGTCGCCGCCCTCGCCCTCGGCCGCGCCGCCGTCCAGGATGCCCTCGATGTAGTCGGGCTCGCCGCCCTGCTCCTTGAGGTAGTCGACCACGCGGTGCACCTCCTCGTCGCTGACGAAGGCGCCGTGCACCCGGGTCGGGTAGCCGGTGCCGCTGGGCATGTAGAGCATGTCGCCCATGCCCAGCAGCGCCTCGGCGCCCATCTGGTCGAGGATGGTGCGGCTGTCGATCTTGCTGCTGACCTGGAACGAGATCCGGGTCGGGATGTTGGCCTTGATCAGGCCGGTGATCACGTCCACGCTCGGGCGCTGCGTCGCCAGGATCAGGTGGATGCCGGCCGCGCGCGCCTTCTGCGCCAGGCGCGCGATCAGCTCCTCGATCTTCTTGCCCACCACCATCATCAGGTCGGCCAGCTCGTCGATCACCACCACGATGTGCGGCAGTCGCTCGAGCGGCTCGGGCGCCTCGGGCGTGAGGCTGAAGGGGTTCGGGATCGACTCGTCGCGTGCCCTGGCCTCGTCGATCTTGACGTTGTAGCCGGCCAGGTTGCGCACGCCGACCTTGCTCATCAGGCGGTAGCGCTTCTCCATCTCGGCCACGCACCAGTTCAGGCCGTTGGCGGCCTGCTTCATGTCGGTCACGACCGGGCACAGCAGGTGCGGGATGCCCTCGTAGACGCTGAGCTCGAGCATCTTGGGGTCGATCAGCATCAGGCGCACGTCGCGGGCGTCGGCCTTGTAGAGCAGCGACAGGATCATCGCGTTGATGCCGACCGACTTGCCCGAGCCGGTCGTGCCCGCGACCAGGCAGTGCGGCATCTTGGCCAGGTCGGCGACGACCGACTGGCCGCCGATGTCCTTGCCCAGGCCCATCGTCAGCAGGCTCCTGGCGTCGTGGTAGACCTGCGAGCCCAGGATCTCGCTGAGCTTGATGGTCTGGCGCTTGGCGTTGGGCAACTCCAGCGCCATCAGGTTCTTGCCCGGGATGGTCTCGATCACGCGGATCGACACCAGCGAGAGCGAACGCGCCAGGTCCTTGGCCAGGTTGACCACCTGCGAGCCCTTGACGCCGGTGGCGGGCTCGATCTCGTAGCGCGTGATCACCGGTCCCGGCAGCGCCGCGACCACCCGCACCTCGACGCCGAAGTCCTTGAGCTTCTTCTCGATCAGGCGGCTGGTCATCTCCAGCGTCTCGGGCGCGACCGTGCCCTGCTGCCTGATCGCCGGATCCAGCAGGTCGACCTGGGGCAGGCTGGAACCAGCCGGGTTGGTGAACAGCGGCGCCTGGCGCTCCTTGGCGACGCGGCTGCTGACGGGAGTCTCGAGCGGTGCCGGCTCTGAGCGCGCTGGCTCTGGGCGCAACGGCTCGGTGCGCGCCGGCCTGGCCGGCTTGTCGGCCTTGACCGGCACCGGCTTCGCCGGCTCGTCATCCCAGGGCGCGGGCTCGGTGCGCGCCAGCGGCTGGTGGTGGTCCTGCGCCTGGTAGGCCTCTTCCTCGAGCTCGCGGCTGCGCGCGGCACGCTCGCCGATGCGCTGGTCCTCGTTGGACTCCCAGTGCTCGCGCCGCCGCAGGAACCAGCCCTCGATGCGCTGTCCCAGAAGCTCGGCCAGCCCGCCCCAGGAGAAGCGGAACACCTGGGCCGCGGCGACGAGCCACAGGCTCAGGCCCAGCAGCACCGAGCCGGTCGCGCCCAGCCAGTTCCTGGCCCAGGGCCCGGTCAGCGAGCCCAGCGCACCGCCCGCCTGGGCCGGCAGCACATTGTCGAAACGGTAGAGCCAGCCCCATTCGAGCAGGGTGCTGGCGCACATCAGCAGAGCGAAGCCGCCCCACAGGTTCAGGCGCGCGGTGAAGCGGCCCGCCCAGCCACTGGCAGGTTCGGCGGCCGTGCCGCGGCTGTCTTCACCGGCGCGCAGCCAGCCCACCAGCGCCTTGGCCCAGGCGCGCAGCGCGGCCAGCACCAGCCACCAGGCCGACAGGCCGAAGCCGTAGTAACTCAGGTCGGCCAGCCAGGCGCCCAGGCGGCCGCCCCAGTTGCGGACCACGGCACCCGTGCCCGAGGTCGACCAGGCCGGATCAGCCAGGTTGTGGCTGGCGAGCGCGATCAGCCAGAACAGCAGCGCGACGGCGGTCAGCAGCAACCAGAGTTCGCGGGCAAAACGGACCAGGCCACCCTGCGCGGCCCCGCTGTCGGCGTTGAGGGTATTGAGGGAATACGTCATAGAGGCAAGTGCACTAGCTTAACCCAGCCGCCGCCAGGGTCGCCACGCGACCCCTTGAGCTTTCCTACAATATCGCCTCCCATTGGAGAGCCCCGAACCCATGAAACACGCCAAAGTCCTGATCCTCGGCTCCGGCCCGGCCGGCTACACCGCCGCCATCTACGCCGCGCGCGCCAACCTCAACCCGCTGCTGATCACCGGCATGGCCCAGGGCGGCCAGCTCATGACCACGACCGAAGTCGACAACTGGCCGGCCGACGCCATGGGCGTGCAGGGCCCCGAACTGATGCAGCGCTTCCAGCAGCACGCCGAGCGCTTCAAGACCGAAATGGTGTTCGACCACATCAACGCCGTCGACCTGTCCAAGCGCCCCTTCGTGCTGACCGGCGACAGCGGCCAGTACAGCTGCGACAGCCTGATCATCGCCACCGGCGCCTCGGCGCGCTACCTGGGCCTGCCGTCCGAGGAGTCCTTCATGGGCCGCGGCGTCAGCGCCTGCGCCACCTGCGACGGCTTTTTCTACCGCGGCCAGGAAGTCTGCGTCGTCGGCGGCGGCAACACCGCGGTCGAGGAGGCGCTCTACCTGTCCAACATCGCGAGCAAGGTCACGCTGATCCACCGCCGCGACAGCTTCCGCGCCGAGGCCATCATGATCGACAAGCTGATGGACAAGGTGAAGAGCGGCAACATCGAGCTCAAGCTACACAGCGTGCTCGACGAGGTGCTGGGCGACGCCTCGGGCGTGACCGGCGTGCGCATCAAGAGCGTGCAGAACGGCGCGACCGAGGACATCAAGCTGACCGGCTGCTTCATCGCGATCGGCCACAACCCCAACACCGGCATCTTCGAGGGCCAGCTGGCGATGAAGGACGGCTACCTGGTGACACAGGGCGGCCAACACGGCTTCGCCACCCAGACCAGCGTGCCGGGCGTGTTCGCCGCCGGCGACGTGCAGGACAACGTCTACCGCCAGGCCATCACCAGCGCCGGCACCGGCTGCATGGCCGCGCTCGACGCCCAGCGCTTCCTCGAGCAGGGCGGCGCACACTGACCCCCTGCCCTCACCCGCGCGGGGACCGCATCAGCTCAGGATGCAGTTCCCGTCGGGCTTGAGGGGCGGCGGCAGCTCGGCGGCATCGGTCAGCTCCAGCAGGCTGCGCTCCACCGTGACGCACATCGCATCCAGCGCCAGGTCGTTGGGCTCGGTGCCGAAGGGATCTTCCAGCTCGCTGGCGATCGCATCGAGCGCCATGAAGGCGTAGGCGATCAGCACCGAGATCAACGGCGTCAGCATGCCGGCCGTCTCGACCAGGCCGAACGGCAGCAGGATGCAGCCACAGGCCCATCTCGCGCAGCAGCAGCATGCCCCAGAGCTTGCGCGCCTCCCAGTAGCGGTCGTAGCTGGCGTTGTTGCGAAAACCCAGGAACACCGCCAGCGCGATGCCGATCAGGCTGAACGGCGCCGTCGAGAGATGCAGCCCCCAGTCCTTGAACTGCGGCATGCAGAGCACCGCCGCCAGCGCCAGCGCCAGGTTGAGCACCAGCCGGAACAGGATCTTGTGCAGCACCGACCCGCGCCAGACGAAAAGCAAGCGCAGCCAGTGCTGCCTGGGACGAACGATCATGGTGATTGCCGGCGCAGTGGAAATTGCCAACATGTTAGCGGATGGACGCGCAGATTCCGACCAGCCGCAGCCGCCTCGATTTCCCGGCTGTATAATGCCGGGCTTGCTGTCTTGCGGCCCCGGTGCAACCGGGATCGCAAGCGGCAAAACTTCACCGCCAGCGAGCCGGAGCCGTCCACACAGCACACCATGTGGCAGGCGGCACAGCACAGGACGCTGGCGAGGTGCGGCATCAGCCGTTTCTATTTACTGGAGTGTCCAACATGGCACGCGTCTGCGAAGTCACGGGCAAGAAGCCCATGGTCGGGAACAACGTCTCCCACGCCAACAACAAAACCAAGCGCCGGTTCCTGCCGAACCTGCAATCCCGTCGTTTCTGGGTCGAGAGCGAGAACCGCTGGGTTCGCCTGCGCGTCTCCGGCGCCGCGCTGCGCCTGATCGACAAGAACGGTATCGATGCTGTGCTCGCCGACCTGCGCGCACGTGGCCAAGCCTAATCTAGCAAGGAGCTGAACCATGGCAACCAAAGGCGGACGCGAGAAGATCAAGCTGGAATCCACTGCCGGCACCGGTCACTTCTACACCACGACCAAGAACAAGAAGACCATGCCCGAGAAGATGCTGATCATGAAATTTGATCCCAAGGCTCGCAAGCATGTCGAGTACAAGGAAATCAAGCTGAAGTAATTCAGCTCCTTGTCCAGAAGAACCGCCGGGAAACCCGGCGGTTTTTTTTTCGTCCGTCCTCCCCGCCCACGCCAGCGCGGTGCCACCCACGGCCACACCAAATAACCACAAATCCTACTCGGCAACCATGACACCCAACCAGACCCCGTGATATTCTGATCATCATTCCAGCCCACTTCTCGGCGACAAGAGAAGGCGCCAGGACCGAGCAAGCACGGGAGCGCATCAAGAGGCGGAAAGTCCGGATGCGGCGCAGGACAAGCCTGGGAGCTCCCATACACGCACCATCGCGGCGAATGCCCGGCGGGCGTGCCAGACAGGAGGGGGGAAGGAAATGATCCAGCACGTCAAGACAGCCGAAAGCGCTGCGGCCCTGCCAGCACCCGAGGAGCCGGCGCGCGCCAGTGCCGCGGTCGTCAGCCTGCTGCGCCCGTTCGCGCCGGAGCCGGGCAGCAGCGCAGCGCCCGCCGCAACACAGGCGTCCATCCACGGTCCGGCCCCCGCCATGCCCCAGCTCGCCGCCGCCGCGTCGGATGGCACGCCACCCGACCCGACAGCCGCCACCGACCCGGCCGGCAAGGTGGACATGGTCGTCGGCCGGGGCGTCGCCATCCAGGCCGCCGTCGTGGTGCCGGGCAGCATCGTGATCGAAGGCTGCATCGACGGCAGCCTCAAGGCCGAGCATGTCCTGCTGACGAAAACCGGCTCGATCCGGGGCTCGCTCGAGTGCAAGACTGCCCTGGTCCGGGGCCGCATCCATGGCAGCGTCGACTGCTCCGGACAGCTGCTGGTCACGGCCACCGGCCGCATCGAAGGCGAGGTCAGGAACGGCCGCACCCTGGTGATCGAGCCCTGCGGGGTCGTCAGCGGCCGCATCGGCAAGCCCGCGCCGAGCGCCAGCCCGCAGCCTGAAAAGATCCGGCAAGCCGCGCACGCGCCGGCACAGCAAAGGCATGGCGTGACGGCGGATCAGCTCAAGGAGCTGTCGCGCTCGGTGCTCGACCGCATGATGGACACGGTCGGGCTGCATCGCAGGCAGTGAGCCTGCCCTGACTCGGAGGCAAGGAAACCATGAAGATCGAGAACCAGGCCGAAAACTGCTGCCTGATCGTGGGCGAAGGCGTCACGATCAACGGCAAGATCGTCGCACCGGGCCCGGTCCGGGTGCTGGGCAACGTCAAGGGCGAGCTCAGCGCCAGCGATATCTGCGTCGCCCCCGGCGGGCGCGTCGAGGGCCGCATGCTGGGTCGCAACCTGGACCTGAGCGGCCACGTGAGCGAAGCCGTGTCGGCATCCGGCCACCTGAGGATACGCACCGGGGCGACGGTGCGCGCCGACATCCTGTACCAGACACTGGAGATCGAAGGCGGGGCCAACATCGAGGGCAGCCTCAAGTGCCAGGACCAGCCCCGGCCGCAGCCACAGGGCGATGTCACCGGCTTCGCCGCCGCTGCGGCACCGCACCTGAACCTGGCCGACTGACCCCGCCCAAGCAAAAGGGCCCGCCCCCTGTACGGGAACGGGCCCTGGGTTGGCCGCTGAGCCCGGGTCAGGCGCGGGCGGCGCGCAGGCGGACCGAGAACTCGCGCAGCGCGGCGATGCCGCTCTCCTCGGCGCGGTGGCACCAGGCTTGCAGGTCCTTGGCCAGCTGCTCGCGGCTGCGGCTGGTGCTGGACCAGATCTGGCGCAGCTCCTCGCGCATCGCATGCATCTTGGCCAGCGTCGGGTTCTGCGCCAGCACCTGGGCCAGCTTGGGCTGGTACTGGGCCGGCACCTTGTCGTCGTCGCGGTGCAGCCAGCGGCTGGCGGCCTCCAGCAGCGTCGCGTCGCCAGGCTTGGCCTTGCGCGCGGCCAGCTCGGACTCGACGGTGGCGCGCATCTGGCGTGCGTAGCGCGCCATCACCTCGTAGCGGTTGGCGATGATGGCCTCGAGCGTCTTCTCGTCGGCCACCGCCTTGACCTCGCCGAAGGCCAGCTTCGGCGGCGTCTTCTTGGCCTTGGCCAGGCCGAACTTGGCCAGGATGCTGATGTACATCCAGCCGATGTCGAACTCGTAGGGCTTCACCGAGAACTTGGCCGAGGTGGCGTAGGTGTGGTGGTTGTTGTGCAGCTCCTCGCCGCCGATGATGATGCCCCAGGGGAAGACGTTGGTGCTGGCGTCCACGGCCTCGAAGTTGCGGTAGCCCCAGTAGTGGCCGATGCCGTTGATCACGCCGGCGGCCCAGAACGGAATCCAGACCATCTGCACCGCCCACACCGCCAGGCCCAGCGAGCCGAACAGCAGCACGTTGATGATCAGCATCAGGCTGATGCCCAGCGCCGAGTGCTTGGTGTACAGGTTGCGCTCGATCCAGTCATCGGGCGTGCCGTGGCCGTAGCGCTGCAGCGTCTCGGCGTTCTTGGCCTCGGCGCGGTAGAGCTCGGCGCCTTCCCAGAACACCTTCTTGATGCCGTAGACCTGCGGGCTGTGCGGATCGCCGTCCTGCTCGCACTTGGCGTGGTGCTTGCGGTGGATCGCGGCCCACTGCTTGGTCACCATGCCGGTGGTCATCCAGAGCCAGAAACGGAAGAAATGCGAGACCACCGGGCTGAGCTCCAGCGCGCGGTGGGCCTGGCAGCGGTGCAGGTAGAGGGTGACGCCGACGATGGTGATGTGGGTCATCACCAGCGCGGTGATCAGGACCTGCCACCAGGCAAGACCGCTGAGGCCGTGGGCCAGGAAATCCAGAAAGGTGTAGAGGCCCGAATCCAGCACAGACATGCGTGTCCTTATGAAAGAATAAAAATATGCAAACCGACAGACCTGCGAATACAACAGGTTCAGGCAGAACCTGAAATTCTAGGTCCGGACGCCGAAAACACCAAATCTTGCTGCATCCGGACCCCTTGGTCCTTGATGCCGGTCAAGGCTTGCGCTGCCATACGGCGGCGAAGAATCCGTCGCTTGCATGGAGGTGCGGCCACAGGCGCAGATAGCCACCCTGCACCAAGCCTGCACTCTGTTCGATCCCTGCCCGTTCCAGGAGTTCCGCCACCGGCAGCGCGACGAAATCGCGCTGCATGGCCGTGAAGGCGTCGGCGACCGCCTCGTTCTCTTCGCGCAGCAGGCTGCAGGTCGCATAGACCAGGCGCCCGCCCGGCTTGACCAGGCGCGCCGCGCTCTCGAGGATGCGCGCCTGCAGCGCCGCGATCTCGGCAATGCCGCCCGCGTCCGAGCGCCACTTGAGATCCGGGCTGCGGCGCAGCGTGCCCAGGCCCGAGCAGGGCGCGTCAACCAGCACGCGGTCCATCTTGCCGAGCAGGCGGCTCAGGCGCTCGTCGCGCTCGTGCGCGATCGCCATCGGGTGCACGCAGGACAGGCCGCTGCGCTTGAGGCGCGGCTGCAGGCCCTCGAGGCGGTGCGCCGAGGTGTCGAAGGCATAGAGCCGGCCGGTGTTGCGCATCGCCGCGCCGATCGCCAGCGTCTTGCCGCCGGCGCCGGCGCAGAAGTCCGCGACCGTCTCGTTGCGCCGGGCGTCGAGCAGCAGCGCCAGCAGCTGCGAACCCTCGTCCTGCACCTCGATGCTGCCGTCCAGGTACAGCGGCAGCTTCTGCAGCGAAGGCTTGCCCGCCAGCCGCACGCCCAGCGGGGAATACGGCGTGGGCTCGGCCTGCAGGCCGGCGTCGGCCAGCTGCTTGAGCACGGCGGGGCGCTTGGCCTTGAGCAGGTTGACGCGCAGGTCCAGCGGCGCGCTCTCCCTGAGCGCGCGCGCCAGCGCCTCGAAGCCCTCCCCGACCTGCTCGCGCAGGCGCTCGGCCAGCCAGTCGGGCAGGCCGTGGCGGCAGGCGGCGGGCTGGTCGGGCGGCGGATTCGCCTCCAGTTCGCGGCAGGCAGCCAGCCAGTCCTGCTCCTCGGGCGTCGCGGCCTGGGCCAGGAACTCGGCGTCGCGGCGCAGCGCGAGCAGCGCCAGCGCGCGTGCCTTGGCCGTGGGGCGCGGCTGGCCCTTGGGGCCCTTGGGCGCGGGCTGAACCACGTCGGCAGGCCGCTGCTTCAGCAGCCATTCGATCAGTGGCTTGTCGCGCAGCAGCGCATAGGCCGCGTCGGCCAGCAGCGGGCGATCCCTCGATCCCAGCGCGCGCTGCTCGCGGCTGTAGCGGGCGACGGTGGCGTCGGCGGGATGTTCGAAGGTGAGGATCTGCGCAATCAGTTCGGCGCAGTGGTCGAGCAAGGCTTTCGGATGCATGGCCGGAATTGTCCGTCATGGCGGCCGTGGCGGGGGTCGGGGATAATCTCGCCCCATGTCTGACATCGCCTCTGAAGTGCGCCGCCGCCGCACCTTTGCCATCATCTCCCACCCCGACGCGGGCAAGACCACGCTGACCGAGAAGCTGCTGCTGTTCTCGGGCGCGATCAACATCGCCGGCAGCGTCAAGGCGCGCAAGGCCGCGCGCCACGCGACCTCGGACTGGATGGAGATCGAGAAGCAGCGCGGCATCTCGGTCGCCTCCTCGGTGATGCAGATGGAATACCGCGACTGCGTCATCAACCTGCTCGACACCCCCGGCCACCAGGACTTCTCGGAAGACACCTACCGCGTGCTGACCGCGGTCGACGCCGCGCTGATGGTGATCGACGCGGCCAACGGCGTCGAGCCGCAGACGCGCCGCCTGCTGCAGGTCTGCCGCGCGCGCAACACGCCCATCATCACCTTCGTCAACAAGATGGACCGCGAGGTGCAGGCGCCGCTGGACGTGATGGACGAGATCGAGCGCGAGCTCGGCATGACGGTCGTGCCCTTCACCTGGCCGGTCGGCATGGGCAAGCTGTTCCACGGCGTGTTCGACCGCCGCACCGACCAGATGCGCGTCTATGCCGCGGGCGAGGATCGCGCCGGCGGCGACGAGGAGGTGCTGGCCGGGCTCGACAACCCCGAATCCGCCAGGCGCTTCGGCCTGGAATGGGCCCAGGCCAAGGACGAGATGGAGCTGGTCGAAGGCGCATCCCCCGCCTTCGACGAGGCCGAATTCCTCGCCGGGCGCCAGACCCCGATGCTGTTCGGCTCCGCGATCAACAACTTCGGCGTGCGCGAGGTGCTCGACGCGCTGGTCGACCTGGCGCCGCCACCCGGCCCCAAGCCCGCCATCCAGCGCGTGGTCGAGCCGACCGAGCCCAAGTTCAGCGGCGTGGTGTTCAAGATCCAGGCCAACATGGACCCGGCGCACCGCGACCGCATCGCCTTCGTGCGCGTGGCCAGCGGCCACTTCACGCGCGGCATGCGGCTCAAGGTCGTGCGCAGCGGCAAGGAACTGCGCCCCAACACGGTGGTGAGCTTCCTGAGCCAGCGGCGCGAACTGCTCGACGAGGCCTATGCCGGCGACATCATCGGCATCCCGAACCACGGCGTGCTGCAGCTCGGCGACACCCTGACCGAGGGCGAGGCGCTGCAGTTCACCGGCCTGCCCTTCTTCGCGCCCGAGATCATCCGCTCGGTGGAAGTGGCCGACCCGCTGCGCGGCAAGCAGCTCAAGGCCGGCCTGACCCAGCTCGGCGAGGAAGGCGCGATCCAGGTGTTCCGCCCGATGGCCGGCTCGATCCTGATGCTGGGCGCGGTCGGCCAGCTGCAGTTCGAGGTCGTGCAGCACCGCCTGGAAGCCGAATACGGCGTCAAGGCGCGCATCACGCACAGCCCCTACCAGGTCGCGCGCTGGGTCACCTGCCCGCCCGAGAACGGCGGCGAGCTCGAACTCAAGCGCTTCATCGACGCCAACATCCACCGCATGGCCTGGGACGCGGTCGACGCGCCGACCATCCTGGTCGACCACGGCGCCACGCTCAGGGCGGTGGAGGCCAACTGGCCCAAGATCCAGTTCCACGCGATGCGCGAGCACGCGGGACTGGTGTTCCACAAGTCAATGTGAGGACAGGGCATCGGCCAGACCCCCTCCCCCAAAGCGGGGATTGCCAACCCCCCCCTATCATGGCTACCATTGCCACATTGGAGGATATGTGAAGAATGGGCCAATGGAACGCCGAAGCGATCGATACCTGGAGGCAACTGGACGACAAGCTGCTGCAACTGGAGTCCCTGCTGACGCTGGCGCGCAACGACAGCCTCAAGTCAGCGGAAACTGGCCACTCCTCTGACCTGTCCGCCTGCTACGGCACGGCCAGGGAAGCCCGGCTGCTGGCCGAGGAGCTGTTCCGGCACACGCGCCGGCCCTCCGCCCTGCTGGCCGGCGCAGCGGACCACAATCTGCAGCTGATGCACTGATCCGGCCGGCAGCGGCGCGCACCCGCGCGGCGCCTGCACGGCCGATCTCAGCCCGCCAGCAGCTTCCCGATCGCGCGCGGGTAAATCAGGTGCTCCTGCGTCAGCACGCGCCCGGCCAGCGTCTCGGGCGTGTCGTCCGGCAGCACCGGCACCACCGCCTGCTCCAGGAACTCGCCGTGGTCGAGCTCGGCGGTCACGCGGTGCACGGTGGCGCCGGCGAACCTGCAGCCCAGCTCGAGCGCGCGCCGGTGCGTGTGCAGGCCCGGGAAGGCCGGCAGCAGCGAGGGGTGGATGTTGACCATGCGCCCCAGGTAATGCTCGACGAAGCCGGCGCTCAGGATGCGCATGAAGCCGGCCAGCACCACCAGCGCGGGTCGCCCCTGCGGGTCGAAGGAGTCGATCACGCGCGCGAGCTCGGCGTCGAAGGCCTCGCGGTGCGGGAAAGCCTTGTGCTCCACGACCGCAGTCGCAATGCCGTGCGCCCGGGCGAACGCCAGCCCCTTGGCGTCGGCCTTGTTGCTGACGACGGCGGCGATGCGCGCGCCGTACTTTTCCTGCCAGCCGCCCTTCTCAGCGGCCTTGACGATCGCGGCCATGTTGGAGCCGCCGCCCGAAATCAGGATGACAATGTTCTTTTGTGCAACTTGAGACATGCGGCGAGTGTAATGAAGCCGCCCACCCCGACCAAGGCCAGAACATGCTGAACCTCGAACAACACCCCCTGAGCGCCGCCGAGGCGCGCGTGCTCGCCACGCTGATGGAGAAGGCGCGCACCGTGCCCGACAGCTACCCGCTGACGCTCAACAGCCTGCAGTCCGGCTGCAACCAGAAGTCCAGCCGCGAGCCGGTGATGAACCTGGGCGAGGACGAAATCCTCGCGGCGCTGGAAGGCCTGCGCGAGCGCAGCCTGGTGTTCGAGACCAGCGGCGGACGCGCGCTGCGCTACGAGCACAACTTCGAGCGCGCCGTCGGCGTGCCCGCGCAGGCCGCCGCGCTGCTGGGCCTGCTGCTGCTGCGCGGCCCGCAGACCGCGGGCGAGCTGCGCCTGAACGCCGAGCGCTGGCACCGGTTCGCCGACATCGGCTCGGTCGAGGTGTTCCTGGAGGAACTGCAGGACCGCCCGGCCGACAAGGGCGGGCCGCTGGTCGTCAAGCTGCCGCGTGCGCCCGGTGCGCGCGAACAGCGCTGGGCGCAGCTGCTGTGCGGGCCGGTCGATCTGAGCCAGCCTGCGACTGGCGCAGCCGCAGCAGCGCCGGCGCACGAGGCGCTGCAGGTGCTGGAACAGCGCGTGGACGCGCTGGAGCAACTGGTGCGGGAATTGCAGGAGCGGCTGGCGCGGCTGGAAGGCTGAAACCCGCCAGCGTCGCCATCCCAGTGAAAACCCCGCCTCCTTGCGGGGGCGGGGTCGTTATGTCCCTCCGTCATTCGAAGGGACGATGGATTATGGCATCACGCAAACACGATGTCGGCCGCGGTGGTGCCCGTCCCTATCACGGCGTTGACCGTGCCGATCAGGAGCAATTCAGTCACCTCCACCGAGCCCTTGTTCCCGGAGACGCCATCGTAGACATACTCGTAGATGCCGGTAGATGTACCGTCATTGACGAGGAAGATCGCATCGTTTTTCGGATCGGAAGCAGTACCGGTCCCGTTGGTCACACCGCCAATCGCTGTCGCAACGGCAGACAGGCTCGTCAACGCTCCACTGGTCACGGCGTTGGTGATCACCACGATATCGAATGAGCTCAGGTTCGCGCCACCCGTTGCTGCAACCTGGATCTGGGTACCAGTTGCATCGTTGCTGACAGCGCCTGCGTCGTTGAACCCGTTTGCATTTCCCGCACCGCTGGGCTCACTTTCGACGATCCGGATCGAGTCGCCGCCAGCACCCGCCGTGTGTGCGAAGCCGGTGACGGTATCACGGGTGCTTGTGGTGTTGAATGTGGTGCCGGCATCCAGCACGCCAAAGCTGATGACGTCGTTACCTAGCCCCAGGTCGATCGAATCGGCACCCGCGCCGCCACTGATGGTGTCATTGCCCGCACCGCCGCTGATGGTGTCGGCCCCAGCGCCACCGGTGATCGAATCGGCGAACGCACTGCCCTTGAGCGTCATGGCCGTGGCCCCGGAGCCCGTGACGGTGTAGCCCGCCGTGCCAGCGCTGACCAGCGCCAGGTCCACCCCGAAGCCTGTGCTGTTCAGCGTCGCCGTGCCGCTGTTCTGCGTCGCCGCCGTCGCCGTGAAGGCCGCCGTCACCGTCGCCGTGGCCGTCGCCCCCACGCTCACCACCAGCACGTCGCTGCCGCCGAGGTCGGTGATCGTGTCGCTACCCGCGTCCACGTTGAAGGTGTCGTTGCCGGCACTGCCCGTCAGCGAATCGTTGCCCGCGCCGCCGACAATGGTGTCCGAAAACCCGCTGCCTGTGATGGTGTCGTTACCGCCGAAGCCGTAGATTGCCGTCGGCAGGACGTTTCCTGCCGCAGTCAGGTTATTGCCTGCCGCGTCCGTGCCGAGGATCAGGTCGTAGCCGGTGCTGGTGGAATTGCCTGCGGCATCCTTGACCGTCAGCTCGCCGTTGTAACTGGTGCTGGTCGGCAAGGTCAGCGCGGTGCTGCTGCCCTTGGTCAATGTTCCCAGGGAGTTGCTGCCGACATAGAGGTCGATGCTGCTGGTACCGTCGTTGGCGGTGATGCTCACCTGCGTCGCGCTGAAGGATGGGCCGGCGCTGATCGTCGGCGCCGCCGTGTCGAGCGTGAAGCCCAGCGCCACCGAGGACGCCGAGACGTTGCCCGCCGCATCGGTCTGGCGCACCAGCACGCTCTTGCTGCCGTCGCCGCTGAGCGTGATGCTGCTGCCGCTGAAGGCCGTCCAGGTGGCGCCCGCGTTGGTGCTGTACTCGCGCACGCTGCCCGCCTCCAGCCCGCCGACGTTGACCTGGCCGTTGCTCGTCACGCCGTCGCTGCCGCTGCTGCCCGTGTCGCTCGCCAGGCTCAGCGTCGGCGCGCTCGGCGCCGCCGTGTCGAGCGTGAAGCCCA
>JBEEPT010000287.1:0-8671 GCA_041190985.1 Pseudomonadota bacterium | reverse complement strand
AGCCACTCGCTCCATCCCTCCGCGATGATGTGGCCATCGGCTGGGATGGCGTCCCTCTCCACGAGCTTGAGCACGGTGTCGGCGTCATGCGGGCCTTGCACAGTCGCGCCGAGCGCCGAGTAATAGCGCAGCGCGCCCGGCGCCGGCGGCAGCTTGGAAGTTTGACTCGCCGCAATCGCCGCCAGCAGCTGCTTGTGCTGGTCGGCCTGCGTGGTCACGCGCTTGCTCCGGTCGTTCGCTGCGTCTCGAAGCTGCTCGATGAGCCGGGCCAACCCGAGGCACAGCACCGCGTCCATGATCGCCGCGCCCGCCAGCTGCGGCTGGATGAAGAACAGGACGATGCCACCGAGGAGCGAAAGGATGCCGACGACGTTGAGGAAGGTGCTCATGCAGGAAAGCGCAGGATGTCAGAACCAGGCCGGCCGCCATTCTTCCCGTCGGAACCATCCCTCGCGTCAGGCGGACTTGGAAACGCGATGATCTGGCCCGGTTCCGCGGGTGCGACTATTCTTGTCGGGCGGCTTCTCCGCAGCGGTCTGGTACGGCGAACCGGGCTCCTCGAGCCGAAGCGGAAATTCAATCCGTCCGTGAGTGCGGAACGAATCGAGCATGGCCAGAGTTGCTGCGCGGACAAGCGCCGCAGGCTGAAGGTGGGTCGCATCTGCCGCCCGACTCAGCAGTTCGGCGGCCTCGCTGTCGATGCGCAGCATCGTCTGGTAAGTTTTCTTCTGCCCCACGGCATCAGGAAACACATTTTTGCCGTGGGCGTGACTTTTTTCTTGCGTGCGAAACGTTACTATCGTTACTCAATGTGTTCAATGAGCACAGCGACCAACACCAAGGTGGTCACGTTTCCCCGGGAGCCGAAGTCACACGCCGTGATGGTTCGGGTTCCGGAATCGGTGGCCGTCAGGCTCGATGCGGTAAGCGGCCGCACCGGAATCCCGCGAGCCAGCATCATTCGCACCGCGCTGATCGAGCGGCTAAACCAGCTCGAGGCGCAGTCAACGCCGGTCGCGCCTATCATCGCCGCCCAGCTGCGCGAGGCCGGTCGACTCGGCCTCAACGTCGAGCGCGTCCTGGCCGACGCGATCAGCAAGCAGGCCCGCGCCGCGGCCTGCGTCATCGACCCCTTCCCGCACCGGGACTGACGACCATGAGCACCCACGACGACCTGCACCCCGCCGAAGCTCCCCAGCTGTTCCGCGTCTTCCAGCGCGCGGGCGATGCCCTGCGCGAGGTCGGGCTGGCCAGCGGCCGCACCATCACCGAGGCGATGCGCGTCTTCGACGGCCGCTCGTCGTGGTCGGGCACCCGCCCCTCCCCCCTCCGCTTCGTCGGCTGCGGCCGCGAGTACGTCCTCGAGCCGGTCTTTCACCGCCGCGTCCAGACGCTCCCGCCCGCCCCGCGCACCGGCAATCGCCGGTACTTCGTCACGGTGAAGGAGCTCCGCCAGCGCGGGCTGATTTTCTGACCATGACTACCGAACAGCTCCTCCTCATGCACCAGCGGCTCGCGTCCTGGCACGCGAACGGAGAGACCGGCGCCAGCAGTGAGTTTATGGCCGCTCGCGCTGCCGGTTTCATGCCCGACAGAATCCACTGGCCCATCGACGCGTCGGACCTGCTGCGGTGTTACCGGCTGGTGATTTGGGTTCCCGAAGTGCGGGAGTTCTTCCCGCAGGTCGCGGCGAGCCATCCCAAGTGGGCCGTGGTCATGGCTCACTGGGACGAGCTGACCGCGCAGCTCCCGGCCGCGATGGTCAACGGGGACGCGGCAATCACGCTGACTCGCCGGATGCGCGAGCTAGGTCTTTGAACATGAGCACCACGACCCATCCCGACATCGAGGCCCCGGTCCCCGCCGCCGTCCTCTCGCTCCGCCTGTTGCGCCGGCTCCACGCCTGCGCTCCGGAGTTCTCCATTTCCCTCGGTCTCCTCGTCGGCTGGGCCCGCCACGAAATCGAGGACCGCAACCTGCGCGCCGACGAGGCCCAGCAGGTCGACGACCCGATCGAGGCCGAGCGGGCCACCATCAAGACCGCCCTCCGCAACGACCCGCCCGCCACTCGCCGCCGGGTCCTCCGCGCCCTCGCCGAGGCCCACCGCCGCAGCGAGGCCCTGGCCAAGCAGCTGCGCACGCCCACCGATTGACACGCCCGCCACTGACGCCTGCCTCCATGAGCACCGGAACCCCCGAGAAGTACTGCCGCACGCGCCTCGAGCTGGCGCAGGCGACCGGCATGTCGCGCTGGATGCTGCGCGCAATCTGGCGCGCCACGCGCGGCACCACCGATTGTCCGTTCTGGGCCGGTGGCCGGGGCGGATACCCGTCGGTGCTCCTCGCCTGGCACCGGGCGCACCCGGAGTTCCTCGCCGAGCGCGCCCTCAGAATTTCAGCGCGCGAGTCACGCCCCCGAGGTCGTCGGCGCGGAGCTTCTGGTAGATTCTGTGCACCGCCGTCGAGCTGTGGTTCACGTACCGCATCGCCTGTTGTTCCGGCACCCCTGCTCTCGCCAGTCGCGTGATGACCGTCACCCGCGTCGAATGAAAGCTCACCCCGCGCATCTTCAGGCCCTTGAACAGGAAGTGCCACTCCTTGGCCGCCATCCGCGGCAGGGTGCAGGTCACGGAGGCGCCCGCGGCCCGCAGCCGCTGCATCAGCGGCTTGAGGTCATCGTGCAGCGTGGTCGTGAACACGCGCTTCACGCCGTGGCGGCCCTTGCCGGCGAACTGGATCGTGCCGCGCGCCTCGTCCACCAGCTCCATCGGCACCTGCGTCTCCGTCAGCCGGCAGCCTTGGTGCAGCGCGATCTCCCAGCACACGGTCATCCAGCGGCGGGTGATGGCCAGATGACCCTCGCGCAGCTCCAGCGCCTCGCGCACCGTCTGAATCTCCGCCGCGGTGAACTCGCGCTTCTCTTTCGCCGGGTCCCGGCGTATCCCGGTGCGCTCGCAGGGGTTGCCCTGGGCGAACCCGCGCCGCACGGCCTCGCGCATCAGGATCCCGAGCACGCGCACCTCCAGCAGGGCGGTGTTGCGGCTGATGAGCGCCCCACTGTGGCGCTGCTGGGCGGAGCGCCACTGGACGTAGCCGAGCACGTGCTGGTAATTCAGTGTGCCCGGTACGCGCACGCTCTGCTCGAGCAGGTAGGGGTGGAGGTTGCGCCAGGCGCCGCGGTAGGCGGTCAGCGTGACGGGCGAGTTCTGGTACTTGTCCTCCAGGTAGGCCTCGACCCACTCGCCCCACGGCCCGGCAGCGGAGCGGTTGCCGGTCGCCCGGTACTCCTGCGCCTTGCGCGCCGCGGCAGCCGTGGCTTTGCGCTTTCCGTTGGGGTCATCGACCCGGAACGCGGTCGCCTCAGATCGCCATCCGTCGCGTGCCGAGTCGTCCGGGTACTTGACGAACCAGTGGGGCCGGCCCTTCCGCCGGAACACCGAGAAGCCCTGCAGCATGGGTCTCATACCCCCGATTCTGGTGCCGCCCTGGTGCCAAACAGCAACCCCAGAGTGGAGGTGCGGGGCGGAATCGAACCGCCGAGACTAGGGGCCACGCTTTGGCCGTGGGTCGGTGGTGGTCGTTTCACTCGGAGGGCGGCGGCTCGGGGTGACGCCGTGGTGCCATTTGGTGCCGTGACAATCGCGCCGGCTGTGCTGGCGGATGCGCGGGCTTGGCTTTTCGGGCAGGAGGTCGGCGCGGCCGCAGCGGCAGGGGTGCCGCTGGTGGCTGGCGGACCGGCCTCCTGCCCTTCCCCGGTCGCGTGGGAGGCTTCTTCGTCATGAGCAACACCAAGTGCTTCGACTATCAGGTGGGGTCCGAGGTGGTCAGCAACTGCCTCGGCATCCTCGAGCGGGCGGCCCAGCGGGTCGCGCGCGGGCATTCGGCGGTGGTCGGTGGTTCGTCCAGCGCCTGCAAGAACGGTCAGGTCATGCGCTACGAGAAGGCCGGGCGCCGCGGCGGTCGCCGCACGCTCGACCCCGAGCTCGTCGAGAGCGTCGTGCAGCTGCGCGGGCGGACCATGACCCACGGCGAGATCGCGCGGAAGCTGTGCATCCCGCGCAGCCAGGTGGCGTACATCCTCGGCCGCGAGGGCATTTCCCCGATGAGGAGGGCCGCGTGATGTGTGACTTCCTCAACGCGGTCTGGAAGGTCATCCTTGTCGGGGGCGCCCTCACGGTGGCCTCGGGCGTCGTCGGCTTGGCGTTCGCGTGGTGCTACGACCGCTGGATGCGGCGCGGCACGCGCGAGGGAGGGCTCGGGCTGTGAGTGCGGCGCAGCTGGCGGTGTTCCTCCAGGCGCTGGCGCTCGTCGAGAGCGGCGGCAACCCTCGCGCGGTGGGGTCGGCGGGAGAGCGTGGGGCGTTCCAGCTGACGCCTGCGGTGGCGGCGAGTGCCGGCGGCTACTGCGCCCGCGCGGCGGAGCGCGAGGTGCGCCGCATCGAGGCCGCGCTGACGCGCATGGGCGTCGACCCGCTGCCGTTCAACGTCTACCTGGCCTACAACGCCGGGCTGGGTGCGGTGAGACGGGGCGATGCCCCGGTGGTCACCTACCAGCGCGCGCAGCGGCTGTGCAACGTCATGGCGGCCCTCCAGCAGGAGGCCGGGAAGCGGTGATCGCCATGGCCGTCTCCTTCGCCCGCATCGAAATGCTCGCCCGCCGGGAGGGCATCAGCTTCCGCGAGGCCGCGCGGCTGGTCGGGCGCAAGGGCGCCCGCGTGCGGCGCGAGCGGGAGCACGCCACCCGCGAAGCCGCCCGCCCGCGGGCCCGCTACTGGTGGCAGCGCGATCTGGAGGACGACGCCGCATGAAGCCGCGCCGCTCGTTCAAGTGGTCGACCGTCACCGGTCGCGACTTCGCCCGCTCCATCCGCTGGGCGCGGTCGAAGGGCGGACTGCTCGCCCAGGCGAAGGTCAAGGGACCGGAGCGCAGGCGGAAGGACTGAGCGCCGCACCCGTCGAATTTTGGACCCAACTGTAAATCGAACCCTGCACCCATGGCCAACCTCAACAAAGTGATGCTGATCGGAAACCTCACGCGCGACCCGGAGTTGCGCGTCACCCCCAAGGGCACGCCCGTGGCGACCCTGTCGCTGGCGGTGAACCGCAAGTGGCGAGACGAAGCCGGCGCCGATCGCGAGGAGGTCACGTTCGTGGACCTCGAGGCGTGGGGCAAGCAGGGCGAGACGCTGGCGAAGTACCTGGCGAAGGGTCGCCCGCTCTTCGTCGAGGGTCGCCTCAAGCTCGACCAGTGGGAGGACCGCGACACCGGCCAGAAGCGCCAGCGCCTCAAGGTGGTGGTCGAGGGCTTCCAGTTCCTCGGCGGCCGCCAGGCCGGGGACGCGCAAGCCCCCGCCCCCACCGGATCCGCCGCGCCGTCGCCGGCCCCGAAGCCCGAGTGCCCGGACGAAGACGTGCCGTTCTGACGATGAGCACCGACGACAACACCGAGCAGATCCAGTGGCAGTTGCTCCCCAAGCTGCCCGACGCCGACACCACCGTGCTGGTCTTCATCCCGGCCGACAACGACCCGGTCTGGATCGGGTTCTTCGATGGCGCGGAGTGGCTCAACGTGGAAGGCCAGGCCTTCAAGCATCCCGTCACCGCGTGGGCGGACTTCCCGGCGGGGCCTGTTTCGGCCCGGCCAGTTGACACCGCGTGCCCTGACGCGCAGGGGCCGCACCGCTCCGCGTGATTTTGGACCCAGAGCACATGGTGACCGCTTCATCCCGTCCGCCCGCCGACTCCTCCCGCAACCGCGGGCGGGAGCGGGGGCGTTTCGGCGGCACGGTCAACGGCCGCG
Organism: Pseudomonadota bacterium; assembly: GCA_041190985.1. GTDB lineage: Bacteria > Pseudomonadota > Gammaproteobacteria > Burkholderiales > Burkholderiaceae_C > Malikia. The sequence goes on along the minus strand of JBEEPT010000287.1, from coordinate 2,873 downwards.
AGATGCCCTGGAGCGCCGATGCCGAGAGGCACGTGATCGCCTGCGCCCTGCTCGACGGCGATGACACCATCAACCGGGCGAAGCGCGAGGGACTGACGCCCGAAACGTTCTACGGCTCCGCGCACCGCACCATCTGGTCCTGCATCCTCGACCTGCACGCCACGCGGCCGCCGGTCACCATGGAGATGGTCGCCGAGGAGCTGCAGACGCGGAAGCTGCTCGAAACTGTCGGGGGCGTAGCCACCTTGCTGGCAATTACCGCCGCGGTGCCGACGACCGCCCACGCCGGCTTTTTCATCGACGCCGTGCGCGAGAAGCACGCCCTTCGCCAAGTAATCGAGCACGGCACCCGCATCGTCGAGGGCGCCTACTCCTACTCGGGCGGCGGACTGGACGTCTACGAGCCGCTGCTCACCGGCGTCGAGCGGCTCGAGCAGCTCAAGTCGCGTGCGCGCGGTGCGCTGCCTGGCATCCTGCGATGGGAGGAGTTCGTGCCCAAGGAGCAGTCCAAGCTGCCGGAAGAAATCGTCGCAGGGGTGCTCAACCGCGGCGCGAAGATGATGATCGCGGGTGGCAGCAAAAGCTTCAAGACATGGGTCCTGCTGCACCTCGGCCTCTCGGTCGCGACCGGCACGCCATGGTGGGGCATGAAGACGAAGCCCGGCCGCGTCCTCTACGTGAATCTCGAGCTGATGCGGGAATACTGCGAGGTGCGCACCCGCCAGATCTGCGCCGCGATGAAGGTGGAGCGTGCCGAGCAGTTCGATTCCTGGCACCTCCGCGGCTACGCCTGCGACTTCACGAAGCTGCTGCCGCACTTCTTCACGATGGCGGCTGGGTCCAAATATGCCCTGATAATTTTGGACCCGGTCTACAAGATTCTCGGCGACCGCGACGAAAACGCCAACGGCGAGGTCGCGCAGCTCCTCAACGATTTCGAGGCGCTGGCGGTGCGCACGGGGGCGGCCGTGGCCTACGGTCACCACCACTCCAAGGGCAACCAGTCCGAGAAGGATGCGCGGGACAGGTCGAGCGGCGCGGGCGCGTGGACACGCGACCCTGACGCGCTCATCGACCTCACGCCGCACCAAGAGGACGAACACTTCACAGCCACGTTCACTCTCCGGAACCACGCGCCCAAAGCGCCCATGGTCATCCGTTGGGAGTTCCCGGTCATGAGCATTGCTCCCGGGATGGATCCGACCGCCCTGCGCAAGCCGGGCCGTCCGAAGGAACGCGGGGTGAGCGACATCCTGGCCATCCTGATGGGCCGGGGCGCCGGTCTCAGCTACGCCGACTGGCGGGCCGAGGCTGAACAGAAGGGCATCAGCGCCTCGACATTCAAACGCCTGCGGGAGCAGGCGGTGTCCGAGAAGAAGGTGGAGCAGGTCGCGGGGCTTTATCGCCTGCCGTCGACCGGAGGATAAGCCGATGAACTGTGCCGGGTTCAATAGGGTCCAAAATTCCCTTTATCAATTCTGGCCCCAAGCGGGTGAGGGAAGGGTCCAGAACCCCCTCCGTAGGAGGGGTTCTGGACCCTCCCTAGCCGCAGGGGGTGCTGGGCCCAGCCGGGTCCACAAGTCGGGGCCCATTCTGGCCCCAGAAAGCGGTGCCGAATGAGCGCTGCCGAGAAAACCGAGCCGGGCCTGCTTGTCAGGCTCCATGCCGCCTACCGGGCCAACGGTGACGGCCAGCCCTGCGAAGACGAGCCGGCCGACATCCTGCGCGAGCAGCTGCCCGGCCTGCCCGACCACATCTACGCCCAGCTCGCCGAGGAGCTCGGTCCGGAGGCGCTCGAGGCTGCCCGCATCGAACGCGCCGAGGCCATGCAGAGCGTCCTGCGCGCCGAGCAGGCCGACGTCCTCAAGCTCATCCTGTTCCGCATCTACGAGGCGCCCAAGCCCCGGCTCTCGGTCGGTTCCCTGCTGCTCGCCGTCGGCATCAAGCCGATGGGCATCAACTCGGAGCGCGATCTCGCTCGCCAGCAGGTCGTCTCGCCCGAGCACGTGTCCAACGAGGTCGAGGCGTGGCAGGATCTGCTCCAGCTCCCCCGCACCGAATTTCAGAAGAGCGAGTCAGCCGTCCAGGCTGCCCGCGATCACAACCGCCGCCGTCAATCCATCGCCGCATGAGCAAAGCCACCCAACTCGAGGTCCTCGACCGCGACATCACCATCCCCGGCTGCGTGCTGACCCGCACCGGCCTCAAGCTCGACACCATCGACGAGGCCACCCTCCTTCACGTGGGGGCCTTCCTCGACCAGGTGGACGCCAGCCGCGCGTGGTGGCATGGCGACTACCTGCTCGCCTTCTGCGAGTTCCGCCTCGCGGCCGAGTCGAAGAACGTGCGCGACGAAGCCAAGGCCGACCCTAAGATGCGCCAGCGGCTGTTCCGGCGCTACACCGCCGAGCGCATCGACATCGCCAAGGTCGAACTGGACACGCTGCACGAATGGCGGGACGTCGCGGGGTTTTACAGTTTGCTCCGACGTCGGAGTAATTTGTCAAACAACCACCACCTCGAGGCGATGGTCGCGTCGGGCGGTGATGCCGCGGTGGCCGACGAGTGGCTGGACAAGGCCGAGGAGAACAAGTGGACGGTCCCCCAGCTCCGCGCGGCCATCCGCCAGGCTAAGAGGGCCCAGCAGGAACCCGACGAGCCGATGCCCGAGGTGACGCAGCAGGAGCTGTTCGCCTGCCAGCGCTGGGCGCGGACCGTCGTCAAGCGCGTGGATGACATGCCGCGCGGGGAAGCGGAGCAGCTCCTGCGCGAGTTGCAGCCCATCCTCGCCCTCGCGACGGCGCTCGCCGCTCGGGTCGCGTCCCCGAGCAAGGAATCTATTGGCCGGACGGCTGCGTAGAGGGTGCGCGACT
>JBEEPT010000286.1:0-5591 GCA_041190985.1 Pseudomonadota bacterium | reverse complement strand
CCGGAACCTGTGGAAACACTGCTCATTTGTTTATTGTTCCCGTCGGCACGAAGCTGGAACGCAGGGTCGTTCAGATACAGTGATGCCCCAAAAACAATTGAGATTGGACTTGAATCAGTCGAAGATATAGATTTGGCAGTTTCGCTCCCATTCCCTCTGTAGCCCACTCCGACGGCGGCGGCGGAAAACATGGGGGTCTCCATGCCGAAACATCCGCTGCTTGCATAGGAAGTGCCAAGCTCGAACACGGTCCCCCGCGTGGTCTTGCTAGCAGGGACCTTCACGGCAGCCATGGTCACTACTTCGCTCGTGCCCGACAGGTCCATCGAGGAAGCCGTCTGCATCCAGTCATCCACCCCGTCGAAGTAGAGGTAATGCTTGCCGTTCTCGTCCTGCCTCAGAATCGGGCGGGCCGTCGTCGTCGGCTGTGAGGCGTGATTCCCGCGCCCGCTCTTATCCAGCATACGCCCCACCGGCTGCTCGACAGCCGTCACCGGGATCGTTCCGGCCGCATCCTGAAACAGCGTCGAGAAGTCCGAGGGGTCATACCAGACCCCCTGTTCACCATTCGCAAACAGTTCTGCGATCCGCGTTCCACGCAGGTTCGTGCCTTGATAGAGCTTCCGCACGGGCGTGGTGCCCACCCGCATTCTCTGCGATTCGATATCTACAGTCGTGGGCATGGTCAGCCCTCCACGATGACGTAGAGCGTCGCGGCGTCCTTAGTCACAATTGCGTCGTACTGCGCCTGGGTGAGGGAGACGATCTGCGTGATTCCAACCCCCCCACCCGGGCCCGTTACCGCAGTGACCAGATCCGTATCGGTTCCGGTGTGCGGATCGCGGATGCCAACCACGCGGTCGTTCTCGTCGTACACGAACGGCGTACCGCTCTTGAGTTTCTTCGTCATGCTTCCAGTCTCCTTCAGGCTTTGTCCTTGACTCGTTCAAATGTGCGCAGCCCGCCCAGGCCCAACATGCCGGTGAGCAGCACGAGCAGGGTTTCGTTGTCGATGGCAGGCAGGGGCGGCACGGTCGCGCCGAAAAGCGCCACGCACCATGGCAGCAGCGGCTGGGCGATGAACTGGTAGGCGAGGCCGGCCACGCAGCACCAGCCTGTTGCGGGCCGCCAGCCGCCGCGGAACAGGTCGGTCTGCACCTCGGCCTTGTTGATCTCCATCTGCCCGAGCGCGAGCCGCACCTCGGCGTCGAGCTGGGCGAGGTCGCCGCGCTGGCCGAGCTCGAGCGCGCGCAGCTTGGCCTCGGCTGCCTGCTGCGGATCGGGCAGCACCTTGTCGATCACGGACACCACCGCGGGGATCAGCGCTTGCCACATGGTCACAGTCGCCAGATCGAGCGCAGCGCCACCCGCTGCCAGGCGAACAGCAGCCGCAGGTTCGTAGCCAGGACGGTTTCGATCGCCTCTGACCAGCGGCATGCGTCGGCGATCAGCTTCTCGAAAGCCACATCAAAGTTCATCGCACTCTCCGTTCTGCGATTCGCCGCCCCCACTCGCGCACCTGGTCGGCCCCGAAGAGGCCGATCGAGGCGCCCAGGAAGGTGGCCCAGCCTTGTGTCATCCCAAGCGCTTCGACCAGGTGCGCAACGCCCAAGGCGATGGCGCCGCACAGCATCGCCTCGAGAAAGCGCCGCACCCACCGCGGCTCGCGCCCGTCGTACAGGATGCGCAGCAGCGCCACGACCGTGGCCAGGATCGCGGCGCGGAATGGTTCGGGGATTGACTCCAGCAGCTTGGTCAACGTCACGCTCTCCTCGTGCATGCCATCTCGCTCAGGTCGTGTAGCCACTGAAGGCTTGCATTACGTCGGTCAGCGCGTTCTGGCCGCGGGTGTCGGCGGCGGCCAGGTTGCGGGCGGCCTGCGCGCCCTGCGCCATCTGCTCGGCCTGCGCCTGCTGCTGCGCAGCCTCGGCGCGCTGCTGGCGGATCAGCGCCACCTTGTCGTCGGCCACGATCAGGCGCGGATCGACGCCCAGCATGTCGCCGTAGATCTCGGCGTACTGGTCGGCGTCGAAACGGTCCAGCACCTCGGGCTTCATCTGCGCGACCATGCCCAGGTTGCCGACGAAGCGGTCGATCGAGTTCGTGCCCACCGCGCGCTGCGCCTGCGCGAGCATCGAGACAAACTCCACGTTGATGTCCATGCCCTGCAGTTCGGGCGGAGGCGGGGGCAGGGCGCCCGCACGCACCAGGCGCGCGAAAGTCATCTCGATGAACGGGTCCAGCAGCTCGTTGTGCAGCCGCTCGAGCACCGGGCCGAGCATGAGCAGCTTTTCTTCGTGGCGCTCGGCCACCTCGGTGGCGGTCATGTTGGTGCGGTCGGAGCCGGCTAGCATCAGGAAGAGGTCGGCGTAGAACGTCGAGCGCACGCGCTCGCGCACGTCCTGGATGTCCATCAGCAGGTGGTTCAGGTCGAGCCGCACCTCGAAGGCCGTGCGGATGCCGCCCGTGGGGCTTGCGGTATCCACGAACGACACGCCGCCGGGCAGGGTGTCCAGGTCGCGGTTCTTCATCGACGTGGGCACCTGCAGCGGGGGCTTCGTCATGTAGTCGATGCCTTGCGCCTTGCGCAGTTGCTCATGCTGCAGTTGGCGAATGTCGCCCAGCGCTTCCATGCCGGGGCTGTTGCCGTAAATGTCGCCGCCCGAGGCCGCCCAGCGCGGCACCAGCGCCGGGAATTGCTCGAAGCCGGACTCGGACAGGTAGCGGCCCGCCTCGCAGCCGGGCTCGAAATAGACCGACTTCCACGCCATGTTTTGCGCGTCGCGCTTGGTGGCGTCGCGGTCGCTGCGCGGCTCGATCGCGTGGATCACCGGCACCCAGGTGTCGAGGTTGCCGCGGTCGAAAAGAGTGCGCACCGCCGGGCTCACCTTGTCGCGGCCGAACTCGCCCACCATCTGCGCCACGGTCAGGTCGAACTCGCGGTAAAGCGTCTGGACCTTGCCGCGGTAGTCGGAGGCGATCGCGTACTCGCCTGCGGTCAGCGTGTGGTGGTGAATCACGCTGTCGAAGTCATCGACGATGATCGAGGCCGACGTGCCGTAGGCGCCCAGCTCCTCATACATCGAGTGCAGCGCGCGGTAGGTGTTCGAGCGCGCAAACACGTCGAGCACCAGGCGCTGCACGTCATGCAGCCACACCTTGACGGGCTCGCTGGCCATCATCTCGGGGTCGGCCGTGGCCAGGCGGAACCACGGTCGCGCCGGGCTCGTCATGCCAGCCATCATGCCGGCAGCAAGCACACGCAGCGCGCGCGTGCCGGTCGAGTCGTAGATGTTGTTGTGGCGCTTGTCGCCCTTGTTGCGGTCGGTCGTGAGGAACCGCCCCGAGCGCGGCAGCAGGTAATCACTGATCTCGCGCCAGTGCGTGAGCCAGCTCGAGCGCTCGGACTTGAGCGCGCCCCACCGGGTGAAGAGCTTGTCGCGTTCGGGCTTGCTCATGTCAGCCGCCCAGCAGAGTGTTCTTGCCGAGCGACAGCGCGTCCTGGCTCACGCCCTGCGGCCCGGTCAGCATGGTGCTGCCGGCGCCCTCGGCGCGCTTGTTGCTGGCCATGATGCCGGCAAGATCGGGCGTCTTCGCGTTCGCGCGGTTGAACTCGCGCTCGGCCTGCTGCTGCTGTTTCTGCGCTTGGGCCTCGGCTGAGCGCATTGCCTTCTTCTGCGCGTCGGACTGCTTCTTCGCCGAGTAGGCGGACGCGCCTGCGCCAGCAATTGCGGCGCCGATGATTGCCGCTTCAATTCCCATGATTCAGCCTCTTCATGACGGTGATGTCGGCGGGCTCGTAGCCGCGCCGGGTGAGCACAGAGGCCAGCGGCGTGCCCGCTCGGGTGTGCCACAGCATGCGCATGGCGCCGCGCTCTGTTGCAACGCGCTCGGCCTCGAGGATCAGGCGCGCGCCGGTCGAGCCGCTGCGGTAGTCGGGATGCACGAAGAGCGCGTCGGACGCGCAGCACACCACCGCGGGGTTGAACGGGTGTGGCGACACGACCGCGGTGCAGTAGCCCACCAGCGCGCCGTCATCGAGCGCGGCCAGGGCAAAAAGTACGCCAGCCGCGTCCAGTGCTTCGTAGTGCGCACGCGACAGGTCCAGCGGAAAGTCGAACCCGGTCTCCGCCCAGTTCAGGGCGGCCAGCGCGCCCACCTGGTCGAGGTAGTCGCCGACACGGACTTCGCGGATTTCGATGGCCATGGCGCCGACGATACGGGCGCGCGCACGAACCACGCGCACCCCGTCAGCGCATGGCGCGATAGGGGTCGTAGTCGCCGCGGCTGCCGCGGTCGTTGCGGTAGGCGTCGAGCGGGTTGCGCTTGACGACGGGGAAGGCGAACGAGAGCACGAGCGCGTCGGCCCGGTTCGGTGACGGCACGCCGCGCGTCTTCATGTCCTTCTTGCTCTCGATCTGCACCTTGCCGTCAGCTCGCGGAACGATCTCGGGCGCCTGGAGCTCGTCACGCAACTGAGGATCGTCGGGCAGCGCACCGCCGGACTTCAGCCAGTCGCGGGCCGCCTTCCACATTTCGGCGCGCTTGTTGAGGCACCCGATGTCTGCGGACGCCCCCGCGAACCACACCAGCGTCCAGTCGCGCCCCATACCCTGGCCGGCCGACACGATGCCGGTACCGTAGCCGGCGTCAACGAAAACCGCGTCGGCCTTGTGCTCGTCCTCGAGGTCGGCGATAACGCGCGCCGCCACCAGGTCGTTGTCGTTCTTCGGCATGGTGCGCAGGATGCGGAAAGACAGGCCTTGCCGCAGGCCGATGGCGAACTCGTCGTCGCCTTCCCAGGCCGGGTCGACCGTCAGGATCTTCGGCGCAAACTCGTACTGCTCGGGGCGCAGCACCTTGCCGTAGGCCGCGGCCACGTCGGCCTCGCCGATGAACTGGCGCGCGCTCATCGACGGGAACATGCCGCGCACGCGGACCTTGAAGAAGTCGGAGTCATCGCCGTAGTCGGCAGCCCACTTGGCAATCTGCTCCTTGTTCGTGCCTTCCACGGTGCGGCTGTCGATCTGGCGCGCCCTCCACCGGTGCTTGAACCGGCGGAAGCACTCACGGAAGCGCCCAACGTTTCGCGTCGGGTTGCCGAAGGCGATCCATATGATCTCCGTACCCTCGTCGGTCAGTGCGCCCTCGGCAACCTCCCATACCTTGTCGGCGATGGCCGAGGCCTCGTCGAAGATCAGCACGATCCGCTTGCCCTTGTTGTGCAGGCCGGCGAACGCCTCGGTGTTGTGCTCGGACCACGGCACGAAGTCCGCACGCCAGGTCTTCGCGTGGTCCTTGTCGCGCGCCGCCACGCTGGTGGCCTGCACGTCGAGCCAGTGCGAGGTGATCGCCAGGCGCTGCCACTTGCCCACCTCGGGCGCGGTCTTGGTGCGCAGCTGTGTGTCGGTGTTCGCGGTGATGACGACCTTCGTGTCCTCGCAGGTCGAAAGCGCCCAATTCACCACCATGCCGATGCCGGCCGACTTGCCGATGCCGTGGCCGGATGCCCTGGCCACCATCAGCGGCTGGTGGCGCGTGGCCGGGTTCTGCAGGTGGTCACGGATCTCGGCCAGCATCTCGGCCTGCCA
>JBEEPT010000285.1:0-12752 GCA_041190985.1 Pseudomonadota bacterium | reverse complement strand
CGCCCCTGCGGGTCCAGCGCTGCCTTGATGGCGCGCATCAGGCCCAGCGCCACCGGCGACTTGCGGGCCGCCAGCTCCTCGCGCTTGAGCTCGCCGATGCCGTGCTCGGCGCTGATCGAGCCGCCGCGCGCGCACACCGCGTCATAGACGAGCGCGTTGACCGCGTCCTCGTGCTCGCGCAGGAAGGCGGCGGCGTCACCGCCCTCGGGGCACTGCACGTTGTAGTGCAGGTTGCCGTCGCCCAGGTGGCCGAAGTTGACCAGGCGCACGCCCGGGATCTCGGCCGCGAGCAAGGCGTCGGTTTCGGCGCAGAAGGCGGGAATCGCCGACACCGGCAGGCTGATGTCGTGCTTGATGTTGAGGCCTTCCTCGGCCTGCGCCATCGAGATGCTCTCGCGGATATGCCAGAGGTTCCTGGCCTGGCCCAGGTTCTCGGCCACCACGGCATCGCTCACGCAGCCCTGTTCCAGCGCCAGCTCCAGCAGGGTCTCGAAGCGCTCGCGCGCATGCTGCTCGCCTTCGTTGTCGGAGTTCTCGAGCAGCACGCACCAGGGATGGTCCTGCCACAGCGGCACGCGCAGCTGCGGGTAGTGCTTGTCCACCAGGCTCAGGGCGAAGCGCCCCATCAGCTCGAAGCCGCTCAGGCCTGCGCCCAGGTGCTGGTGCGCCAGGCCCAGCAGCGCCACGGCGGCCTCCAGGTCGGGCACGGCGGCCCAGGCCGTCAGCTGCGCGCGTGGGCGCGGGTAGAGCTTGAGCGTGGCGCCGGTGATGAGGCCCAGCGTGCCCTCGCTGCCGATGTAGAGCTGGCGCAGGTCGTAGCCGGTGTTGTCCTTGCGCAGGCCGCCCAGGCCGCTCCAGATCTCGCCCTGCGGCGTGACCACCTCCAGGCCCAGGCAGAGCTCGCGCGCGTTGCCGTAGCGCAGCACCTGGGTGCCGCCAGCATTGCTGGCCAGGTTGCCGCCCACGGTGCAGCTGCCCTCTGAGGCCAGGCTCAGCGGCAGCAGCAGGCCGGCCGCGTCGGCGGCGTTTTGCGCGGCTTCCAGCACGCAGCCGGCATCCAGCGTCAGCGTCAGGTTGGCGGCGTCGAGGGCGCGGATGCGGTTCATGCGCTGCAGGCTCAGCACCACCTGGGTGCCGCTGGCATCGGGCACGCTGCCGACCACCAGGCCGGTGTTGCCGCCCTGGGGCACGATGGACACACGCGCCGCCGCGCAGGCGCGCACCACGGCAGCGACCTCCTCGGTGCTGCCCGGCCGCACCACGGCCAGCGCGCGGCCCAGGTGGCGGCGGCGCCAGTCCTGCTCGTAGGCGCTCAGGTCGGCGGCGGGGTCTTCATGCGTCAGCACCTGGGCGTCGCCGAGCAGGGCGCGCAGGGTCAGCAGCAGCGGGTTGGGCGCGGCGGGCGAATTCATGGCCGGGGCTCCGGAGTCAGGGCAGCGCGCGCGGCGCGCAGGCGCAGCCGGATATGCGCGCTGCAGGCGGCGAACAGCGCCACGCACAGCAGCACCTCGAGCGCCGCGAGCCAGGCCGACAGGCCGCGGTCGCTGCCGACGCGCACCAGGCCCTCGGTGACGTAGAGCCAGACCAGCAGGCTGAGCCAGCGGTAGGTGTACATGCGGTTCTTGAGCAGGCCGGCCAGCGGCAGCGCCAGCGGCAGCACCTTGATCGCCCACCACGAGCCGCCCGGACGCAGCGGCGCCAGCCAGAGCTCCCAGGCCAGGCCGAGCGCGATCAGCGCCAGCGTGCACGCGACGGCGATGCGGCGCGCGGAGTCCACGCCGGCGGGCGTGGGCAAAACGAGGCCTGGCGGGGCGTCGGGCAGGGGGGCGGGGCGGGTCTTCTTCATGGCGGGGGATCGAGCGGTGGCATGATACCGGCATGACAAGCTCCGCGCGCGCGCGCCAGTACGGCCGCCTGCATTTCATCGATTCCCGCCTGTCCGCGCTGCTGCAGGCGCTGCAGCGGTTTCCGTGGCGCATCACCGCGCTCACGCTGCGCGAGCGCTTCCGCGAAGACCGGCTCGGAATCACGGCCGGCAGCCTGACCTTCACGACCACGATCTCGCTGGTGCCGCTGTTCACCGTCGGCCTGGCGGTCTTCAGCGCCTTTCCGGTGTTCGGCCGCATGGAGGCTCTGCTGCAGAAATGGCTGATCCAGAGCCTGATTCCGGACAGCATCGCGCGCCAGGTCACGAGCTATCTGCTGCAGTTCTCCGAGAAGGCGGGCCAGATGGGCTGGGCGGGCGCGATCTTCCTGCTGGTGACGGCGCTGACCCTGATCCTGACCATAGACCGCAAGCTCAACGACATCTGGCGCGTGCGCCAGCAGCGGCCGCTGGCGCAGCGGGTGCTGGTGTACTGGGCGGTGCTCACGCTCGGGCCGCTGCTGCTGGGCGCCAGCCTGAGCCTGAGCTCCTATGCCGTGTCCGCGTCGCAAGGCTGGGTCAGCGCGATGCCGGGGGGCATACGCGTGGCGCTCGATGCGATCGAGTTCCTGCTCGGCCTCTCGGGCATGGCGGCGCTGTACCGCTACGTCCCGAACGCCCAGGTGCGCTGGGCGCATGCCTTCGCCGGAGCCCTGCTGGCCGCCGTCAGCCTGGAGCTGGCCAAGCGCGGCCTGGGCTGGTATCTGACCCATGTGCCGACCTATTCGGCCGTCTACGGCACCTTCGCGACCGTGCCCATCCTGCTGATCTGGCTCTATACCGCCTGGGTCATCATGCTGCTGGGCGCGGTGATGACGGCCTACCTGCCTGTGCTGGTCGGCGGCATAGAGCGGCACGCGCAGACGCCGGGCTGGGACTTCCAGCTGGCGCTCGAGCTGCTCGAGCAGCTGGTCCAGGCGCGCGGCGCGGCGCCCAGGGGGAGCAGCCTCGAAGCCCTGGCGCAGAAGCTGCGGGTGGATCCGCTGCAGCTCGAAAAGGCGCTCGAGACCCTGCAGCAGCTCGACTGGGTGGGCCGGCTCGACGAACAACAGGCACGCTACGTGCTGCTGGCCGATCCGGCCCGCACCCCGCTGGCGCCGCTGCTGCATGCCTTGTTCCTGCCGCAGGAGGACGGAACCCGCGCATTCTGGCAGGCCAGCGGCTGGCAGCAGCTGCGACTGGCCGACGTCCTGCCGCGCGGCGAGCCGGCCACGTCGGGTTAATCCCGGGCGTAGCGGGCAAAAACGGCCGCCGGGAGACGATTTTGTGGGCTATATTTGTGACAAGGCGCGGTTGGCCGCGGTCAAGGAGAGAACTATCATGAAAGTCAGTGACATTCTGCGCGTCAAAGGAGGCACGCTCTACACGGTTTCCCCCGAGGAGACGCTCACGCGCGCGATCGAGACCATGGCCGAGTTCGACATCGGCTCGCTCGCCGTGATGGCCAATGGCGAACTGGTCGGCATGCTGACCTTCCGCGAAATCCTGGTCACCGCGGCGCGCAACGGCGGCAGCGTCAGCGGCAAGACCGTCGGCAAGGTGATGGATGCCAAGCCCGTGACCTGCGCGCCCGACACCGAGCTCGAGAATGTCCGCCCCTTGATGCTGGAGCGCCACACCCGCTACATGCCGGTGATGGACGGCCGCATGCTGATGGGCGTGATCAGCTTCTACGACGTGGCCAAGGCCATCGTCGACACCCAGAACTTCGAGAACAAGATGCTCAAGGCCTACATCCGCGACTGGCCCGAGGAGGCAGAGGGCACCCAGTCCTGAGGCCAGCTCCCGCTTCCGGGGTGCCACAGACGAAGCCCGCAGGCGCTTGTGCCCGCGGGCTTCTGCTTTGGGCCGGCGTATGCCGCCGCGACGCGGCGGCGCCGGCCCAGGCTCAGTTGCCGGTGACCCGCACGGCGGCCCAGGCCGCGTCGACCGCGATCTGCTCGGTCGAGCCGGCACCGAAGAGGTCGGCCGCGGCGTTGAGCGTGGCGGTGCGGGCGGCGGCGTAGTTGGTGCTGGAGGTCATGTAGGCCGTCAGCGCCCGGTACCAGATTTTGGCGGCCGCGTCGCGGCCTATGCCGCTCAGGCTGGCGCTGCCGCTGGCGACCCGGGTGTCGCCGGGCTGGCAGGTCGGGCTGCCCTGGGCCGTTCCCGGGGTCGTGCCCGCCCCTGAGCCCTCGGCCAGCAGGTAGAAGAAATGGTTGCCGACGCCCGAGCTGTAGTGCACGTCGAGGCTGCCGACGCCCGAGTACCAGCAGTCGGCCGAGCGGCCGTCGGCGCTCGGCCGGATCATCGAGCGGATCGCGCTGGTGCCGCTCTTGAACAGCTTCTCGCCGATGTAGTAGTCGGGCGTGTCGTTGCCATTGTTGGCGTAGAACTCGACCAGGGTGCCGAAGATGTCGCTGGTGGACTCGTTGAGGCCGCCGGACTCGCCCGAGTAGATCAGGCCGGCGGTGCGGCTGGTCACGCCGTGGCTCATCTCGTGGCCCGCGACGTCCAGGCTGGTGAAGGGGTTGAAGGTGCTGCCGTCGCCGTCGCCGTAGGTCATGCAGAAGCAGCCGTCCGACCAGAATGCGTTGTTGTAGCGGCTGCCGTAATGGACCCGGTTGTAGGCGCCCTTGCCGTTATTGGCGATGCCGGTGCGGCCATGCATGTTCTTGAAGTAGTCCCAGGTCACGGCGGTGCCGTACTGGGCGTCGACGCCGACCGTCTGGCGGCTGCTCAGCATGCCGTTGCCCCAGACGTTGTCCGCGTCGATGAACAGGGTACCGTTGCCGCCCTGGCTGTTGTTCATGTCCGTCGTGTACTGGCCGCCGCGGCTGGGGTCGCGCAACTCGAATTTCGTCGCGCTGAGCCGGTTGGTGGTCAGCCCGACCGTGCCATCGAAGAAACTGTTGCCGTTGCTCGTTTCCGTCACCGCACCGGTGTGGATGTCGTCCCAGGCGTCCAGCACCCGGGCGTTGTGGGCGTCGACGATCACGTGCTTCTCGATCGGGGTGCCGTCGGCCTGCTCGCCGTACACCCGCACGTCCCAGGCCAGCGCCGGCAGCTCGCCGCGGGCGTGGACCACCAGCGTGGGCGGCAGGCCACGGGTCTGGCCGGGGTGGGCGTCGAGCGCGGCACGCGTCGCGCTGGCGGAACTGATGCCGGGCTGGACCGGCATGTCGATCAGGCGCTTCAGGGTCTGGGAGGCATGCTGGAAGCGGCCGCTGCGGTCCGAATGCACGACCAGGTCGCCGCCGATCACGCGCAGGCCCTTGTAGAGCCGCTCGAAGCGCACATGCTCGGCGCCGTCCGCGTCGATGATCGCGTCGGTGGACTGGTAGCCGTGTCCGCTGCCGTGCAGCGTGCGGCCGGGGAAGTCGGCCAGGTGGCGCTGGGCGCGCGCGACGGTGGCCTCGTGGTCGGCAGCGTTGGCCGCAGGATGCAGCGACAGGGCTGCCAGCGCTGCCGCAAGGGCCAGCAGTGAGACTTTCGGCAGTGAGGGCATGGCGTTCTCCGGGATGGAAACAGGCACTTCGCCTGGGGCTGATGCCCGACGGCCAGAAGCCGGCGGGATGTTGGCTGTCCGGGCTTATTGTGGCCGGTAGATGGTCTCGGACGTTTCAATGTTTTTGGTGGAGTCGTAGTGGACGAATCCGCTGAGGCCGGTGACCGTGAAGGCGGTCGATGCCGTACTGCGACTGGACAGGTTGCTGCTGCTCATCGTGCATGTGCCGCTCGTGCCCGTGACGCAACTCTTGTCGCCGCCGCCGTTGCTGAAGCTGCCCGAGACGCTGATGTCCGGCAGCGGCACTGGCGGACTGCTCGTGTCGGTGATCGTCACGGTGGCGGAAGCGCGCCAGTTCTGCTTGCTGGACATGCTGGTAGAAGTCGAGATGTCACTGACCCTGCCCGTCGGCTCCGTCGGCGGCACGCCGAAGGTCAGCGAGTAGAGCAGGCGGTTGGGAGACGCCGGGCCGGGCGAACCCACGACATTCTTGGTCGAGCCGTCGACCAGGAACTTGGTGACGGCAGCCGGTGACGCGTCACCCCTGGCAGCCAGCGCCAGCGCCGCGACGCCCGTCACGTGGGGCGACGCCATCGAGGTGCCGCTGATGGTGTTGGTCGCGCTGTCGCTGGTGTTCCAGGCCGAGGTGATGGATGAACCCGGTGCGAACAGGTCCAGGCAGCTGCCGTGGTTCGAGTAGCTGGAGCGGGCATCGGTGCTGGTGGTGGCACCGACCGTGATCGCCCGGGGAGCCGATGCCGGCGAGTAGTTGCAGGCGTTGAAATTGCTGTTGCCGGCCGCGACCACCATGGTCACGCCCGCGGTGACGGCGCCGTCCACCGCAGCGTTGACTATGCTCGAGTAGCCGCCGCCGAGCGACATGTTGCCGACGGCGGACGCCACCGGCACGGTCTTTTTCTGTTGCGTGACCCAGTCTATTCCCGCGACCACGCCGCTCCAGGTGCCCGAGCCCTTGCAGTCGAGCACGCGCACCGGCACCAGATTGACCCCCTTGGCCACGCCGTAGGTCGAGCCGCCGACGGTTCCGGCGACATGGGTGCCGTGGCCGTGGCAGTCATCGGTCCCGCGGCCGTCGTTGATGGTGGTCGTGCCCGTTTTCACCCTGTTGTCCGTGAATTCCGTGTGGGTGCTGCGGATGCCGGTGTCGATGATGAAGGCGTGGACCTCTTTGCCGGTGTAGTTGTAGTGGTACTGCCCGTCGAGAGTCGGCGGCAGCTCACGATGGTCGATCCGGTCCAGCCCCCAGGTGGCGGGACTTTGCGTTACCTCATTCACTTCTTCGTTGATGTGCACGGTCGCATCCTGTTCGAAGGATTCGACGTTGGGATTGCGGCGCAAGGCGTTCTCGAGCGCGGCTGCGGCGTGCTCGGATACCTGGATCGCCACGCCCTTGATGGCGTGGCGGTAATGGTGCAGCACGCGGCCGCCGGCCTGGATGGCGATGTCCTTGCCTTCGCGCTCCGGGTCTGCGACTTCCTGCTTGAACAGGATCAGGTACTGGCCCGGGATCGGCGTCGAGGCTCGCTCTACCGGGGGATCGCTGGCCTGTACCGGCGGCTGGGCCCGGGCGGTGGTGGCCAGGGCCGATGCCAGCGCGGCAGCAAGTGCGATGGAGCGCAAGGGTATGGATGGCATGTGACAGCCTTCAGGTGGGTATCGACTTGCTCATATTAGGACTGGGGGCGTGTTTGGGTCAATCGCGGGTGAATATGGCATCTATGGTTGCCATTTTGGGAGGTTGGTGTCCTGCGGCAGCGATCCGCCATTTCAGCGTTGCTCTGGGATAATCGCTAGCCATGAGCGGCAACACTTTCGGCAAACTCTTCACCGTCACCAACTTCGGCGAATCGCACGGCCCGGCCATAGGCTGCGTGATCGACGGCTGCCCCCCGGGCATGGAACTGTCCGAGGCGGACATCCAGCACGACCTCGACCGCCGCCGCCCCGGCACCAGCAAGTTCGTGACCCAGCGCAACGAGCCCGACCAGGTCCAGATCCTGAGCGGCGTCTACGAGGGCCGGACCACCGGCACCCCGATCGCGCTGCTGATCCAGAACACCGACCAGCGCAGCAAGGACTACGGCAACATCCTGCAGAGCTTCCGTCCCGGCCATGCCGACTATGCCTACTGGCACAAGTACGGCATCCGCGACCCGCGCGGCGGCGGCCGCTCCTCGGCGCGCCTGACCGCGCCCACGGTCGCGGCCGGCGCGGTGGCCAAGAAGTGGCTGAAGGAGAAGTACGGCACCAGCTTCCTCGGCTGCATGACCGCGATCGGCGAGGTCGAGATTCCGTTCGAGAGCTGGGAGCACGTGCCGCACAACCCCTTCTTCGCGCCAGTCGCCGACGTGAGTGCTCTGGAAGGCTACATGAACGAGCTGCGCAAGTCGGGCGACTCCTGCGGCGCGCGTCTGCGCGTGACGGCGCAGAACGTGCCGGTCGGCCTGGGCGAGCCGCTCTACGACAAGCTCGACGCCGACATCGCCTACGCGATGATGGGCCTCAATGCGGTCAAGGGCGTCGAGATCGGCGCCGGTTTCGCCAGCGTGGCGCAGCGCGGCAGCACGCACGGCGACTCGCTCACGCCGGCAGGCTTCCTGAGCAACAACGCCGGTGGCATCCTGGGCGGCATCAGCACCGGCCAGGACATCGAGGTCTCGATCGCGATCAAGCCGACCAGCTCGATCCTGATCCCGCGCGAGTCGATCGACGTCGAGGGCGCGCCGACCGAGGTCATCACCAAGGGTCGCCACGACCCCTGCGTCGGCATCCGCGCCACCCCGATCGCCGAGGCGCTGCTGGCGCTGGTGCTGATGGACCACGCGCTGCGCCATCGCGCCCAGTGCGGCGACGTGCGCGTCGCCACGCCCGACATCGCGGCGGGCCGCTGAGGCCTTGAGCCGCGGGCGCGAGCTGCTGCCCTTCGCCGCGCTGTCGGCGAGCTACTTCGCGCACATCGGCTTCTTCAATCCCTACCTGCCGCTCTGGCTCAAGGACGCCGGCGTCGGCCTGTTCGCGATCAGCCTGCTGACCTCGATGCAGTCGGCCACGCGGCTGTTCGCGCCCTACGCCTGGGGCTGGCTGAGCGACCACACGGGCGAGCGCGTGCGCCTGCTGCGCTTCTGTGCCACGGTCGCGCTGGCCTGCAGCGCCGGCTTATGGCTCGGGCCGGGCCTGTGGGGGCTGGCCGGCGTGCTGCTGCTGATGTTCACCCACACCAGCGCCATGATGCCGATGAGCGAGGCTGCGATGGCGCAGCGCGTCAGCCGCTCCGGCGGCTTCGACGCCCGGCTCTATGGCCGCGTGCGCTTGTGCGGCTCGGCCGGCTTCCTGCTCACGGTGGTGGCGGCCGGCGCCTGGTTCGAGGCGCGCGGCATGGGCGGCTTTCCGGCCTGGAGCGCCGGCACGCTGGCGCTGGTCGTCGCCAGCAGCTGGTGGCTACCGGACGAGCGCGAGCCGGCGCATGCGGGGCAGCGCCCCGAGCCGGTCTGGTCGGTGCTGCGCCGGCCCGAGGTGGCCTGGTTCTTCGTCTCGGTCTTCCTGCATGTGCTCGCGCATGTGGCGCTCTACCTGTATTTCTCGCTCTACCTCGACGCGCTCGGCTACGGCAAGTCCGTCATCGGACTGCTCTGGGCCGTTTCGGTGCTGATCGAGATCGGCTGGTTCTTCACCCAGGCGCGCTGGCTGCCGCGCCTGAGCCACGGCGGCTGGCTGCTGCTCGCAAGCGGGCTGGCGGCGCTGCGCTTCGCGCTCACGGTCGCCTGCGGCGACTGGCTCTGGCTGCTGTTCGCGGTCCAGCTGCTGAACGCCATCACCTTCGCGGCCCACCATTCGGTCTGCATCGCCTTGCTGGGCGAGCATTTCCCGGCCCGGCTGCGCGGGCGCGGCCAGGCGCTCTACTCGGCGCTGGGCTACGGCCTGTCGGGCGTGACCGGCGGCCTGCTGGGAGCCTGGATCGGCCCGCGCTGGGGCCTGCAGGCGGTGTTCTGGCTGGCGGCTGCCACCGCGCTGCTCGCCTGCGGCGCGGCCTGGCGCATGCTGGCCGCGCAGCGCCGGATCAGACCAGCGGCGAGCTGATGCGCTCGATCATCGCGCGCGTCTCGGGACGCACGCCGCGCCACCAGGCGAAGGCCTCGGCGGCCTGCTCGACCAGCATGCCGGCGCCGTCGGCGAGGTGGCGCACGCCGGCCTGGCGGGCGAGCTTCAGGAAGGGCGTCAGGCCCTTGCCGTAGACCATGTCGTAGGCCAGGCCGTCGGCGACGAAGGCCGAGACCGGCAGCGCCGGCGTCTCGGCGCTCAGGCTGGCCGAGGTCGCGTTGATGATCACGTCGAAGGCGTCGTGGCCCAGCTCGTCCAGGCCGCCGCCCTGCAGCGTCGCGGGGGCGCCGCTGGCGTGGAAGGATCGCACCAGCTCGCTGGCCTTGGCAGCGGTGCGGTTGGCGACGAACAGGCAGGCGGGCGCCTGGTTCAGGATCGGCAGGATGGCGCCGCGGCTGGCGCCGCCCGCGCCCAGCAGCAGCACGCGCTTGGCCCTGAGGGCGTGGCCGAGGTTGTGTGTGATGTCGCGCACCAGCCCGACGCCGTCGAAGTTCTGCGCCCAGGCGCGGCTGCCCTCGAACTTCAGCGCGTTGGCGGCGCCGGCGGCGCGCGCGTCATCTGACAGGTCGGTGGCATAGGCGCAGGCGTCGAGCTTGAACGGCAGGGTCACGTTCAGTCCGCGGCCGCCCTCGGCACGGAAGGCATCCACCGTTTCGGCAAAGCGCCCCAGCGGGCCTTCGATGGCGGTGTAGACCAGGTCCTGCCCGGTCTCCTGGGCGAAGGCCATGTGGATCAGCGGCGACTTGCTCTGGCTGATGGGGTTGCCGATGACGGCGTAACGGTCGGGACTGGACATGTCGTGGTGCTCGTTCGGATGGTGTTGGCGGCGATTTTCGCTCATGCGGGCACTCAGATTTTTTGAATGCAGTCTCGTGCGCAAGCAGAACGGCGCCAGCCAAGGGGCGCGCTAAAGTCCGGGGCAGGGCGCAAGGACCCGCAGACTGGACGCAAGCACATGAACGATCCCCGACTTCCCGTACTCTTCATCTCGCACGGCTCACCCATGCTCGTGTTCGAGCCTGGCCGGACTGGTCCAGCGCTGCGCGCGATGGGCGACCAGCTGCGCGCGCTCGGCGGCATCCGCGCCGTGCTCGTGATGTCGCCGCACTGGATGTCGGCCGGCGTCGAGGTGATGAGCGGAGCGCGTCCGGCCACTTGGCACGACTTCGGCGGTTTTCCCGAGCCGCTCTATCGCCTGCAGTACCCCGCTCCCGGCGCGCCGGAGATCGCCCGGCAGGTGCTCGATGCGCTGCAGGCCGCCGGCATTCCGGCGCAGGCCGATCCCGCGCGCCCCTACGACCATGGCGCCTGGATGCCGCTGCTGCACATGCTGCCACAGGCCGACCTGCCGGTGCTGCAGGTCTCGCTGCCGGCCTATTTCGAGCCGGCGCAGCTCTACGCGATGGGACGGGCGCTCGCCGGCTTGCGCGAACAGGGCGTGCTGATCGTGGCTTCGGGCAGCATGACGCACAACCTGCGCGAGTTCTTCACCGGCCGGCCCGCCTGGGATGCCGCGCCCGCGCCCTATGTGCAGGAATTCTCGGCCTGGGTCGAGCAGGCATTGATGGCGCAGGACTGCGAGCGCCTGTTCGACTACCGGCGCCAGGCGCCGCACGCGGAGCGCGCGCATCCGACCGACGAGCACTACCTGCCGCTGTATTTCGCGCTCGGTGCCGCCGGCTGGGGCCAGCCGGACGCGTCCGAACCCCGCTACTTCAACCGCGAGGTCATGTACCGCTACCTGTCGATGGATGCGATCGAGTTGAACTGAGCTGCGGGGTCAGGAGACCCACTTGTTGCGGTCGTCGACCACGAAGCCGGTCTGGTCGCCCACGATGGCATCGCGCAAGGCGTGGATGTCCATCAGGACGTCGAAGGGAAAACCATGGCGCCCACCGCGCAGGTCGCTGGTGAGCGAGTCGAAATAGGTCTTGAGCGCCTCGACGTCCGAGCTGAGCGCCACGATCTGGTTGGCGATGCGCGGGTACGCGGTCACCAGCGCGCTCGGGTACTTCAGCTTGGGAACCGAGCGCAGGTAGGTCTCGGTCGCGGGCGACAGGCTTTCGCTGGCGGTTTCCATATGCCCCCTCGGTGCATTAGCACCAATCTGCTACCTAGGTGAGGGGAGTTTACCCAGCCCGCCAGGGGCCTGCAGGCAATGGCCCTGCTGGCATGTCGGGTATGGGGCGGTGTATCCGTCCTGGCCTGCAGCCGGATCGCAGCAGCCCAAGGACGGCCCAGGTCAGCACTCGACGATGTTGACCGCCAGGCCGCCGCGCGCGGTCTCCTTGTACTTGACCTTCATGTCGGCGCCGGTCTCGCGCATGGTCTTGATCACCTTGTCCAGGCTGACGAAGTGGCTGCCGTCGCCGCGCAGCGCCATGCGTGCGGCGTTGAGCGCCTTGACCGCGGCGATCGCGTTGCGCTCGATGCAGGGGATCTGCACCAGGCCGCCGACGGGGTCGCAGGTCAGGCCCAGGTGGTGTTCCATGCCGATCTCGGCCGCGTTCTCGACCTGCTCGGGCGTGCCACCGAGCACGGCGCACAGCGCGCCGGCGGCCATCGAGCAGGCCACGCCGACCTCGCCCTGGCAGCCGACCTCGGCGCCGGAGATGCTGGCGTTCTCCTTGTAGAGGATGCCGATCGCGCCGGCCGTCAGCAGGAAGTCGACGATGCCGGCGTCGTTGGCGCCGGGGATGAAGCGGGCGTAGTAGTGCAGCACCGCCGGCACGATGCCGGCCGCCCCGTTGGTCGGCGCGGTGACGACACGGCCGCCGGCCGCGTTCTCCTCGTTGACCGCCAACGCGTAGAGGTTGACCCAGTCCAGCACCTGCAGGGGATCGCGCAGCGCGGCCTCCGGATGGGCCAGCAGCTTGCGGTGCCATTCGGCCGCGCGGCGGCGGACCTTGAAGCCGCCGGGCAGCACGCCCTCGGTCGCGCAGCCACGCCTCACGCAGTCCTGCATGACCTGCCAGATGTGCAGCAGGCCGGCGTCGATGGCGGCGTCGTCGCGCCAGTGGCGCTCGTTGATCCGCATCACGCCGGCGATGTTCAAGCCTTCGCGCTGCGCCAGCGCCAGCAGCTCGGCCGCGCTGTGGAAGGGCAGCGGCAGCACGGTGGCATCCGGCGCAATGCGTTGCTGGCGTGAGCCGTCGGCCATCGCCTCTTCGCTCAGCACGAAGCCGCCGCCCACCGAGTAGTAACAACGCTCGGCCAGCACGG
>JBEEPT010000284.1:0-3014 GCA_041190985.1 Pseudomonadota bacterium | reverse complement strand
GGCGAAGCGGAGGCCGTGCGCATCGCCAATGACACCCCCTATGGCCTGGCCGCCGCCGTCTGGACGAGCGACCTCTCCCGCGCCCATCGCGTGGCCCGCGCCTTGCGTGCGGGCAGTGTCTGGGTCAACCAGTATGATGGCGGCGACATGACGGCGCCCTTCGGCGGCTTCAAGCAGTCCGGCAACGGACGCGACAAGTCGCTGCACGCCTTCGACAAATACACCGAACTCAAGGCGACCTGGATCAAGCTCTGAACAGGCGCGGCGGCCCGGGCGTTCGCGCCGGAGCCGCAGGCAGAGGAATCTCACCATGCAACAACACGTCGGCAGTTACTACGCGGCTTCGCGCAACATCCACACCGAATACCCGGTGCTCCAGGGCAATGTCGACAGCGACGTCTGCGTCATCGGCGCCGGTTACACCGGGCTTTCCACCGCGCTGTTCCTGCTGGAGCACGGCTTCAGCGTGACGGTGCTGGAAGCGGCGCGGGTCGGCTTCGGCGCCTCCGGGCGCAATGGCGGCCAGATCGTCAACAGCTACAGCCGCGACATCGATACCATCGAGCGGCAGTTGCCGGCCAAGCAGGCGCAACTGCTGGGCGAGATGGCCTTCGAGGGCGGTCGCATCATTCGTGAGCGCATTGCTCGCTATGGCATCCAGTGCGATCTCAAGGACGGTGGCGTCTTCGCCGCCCTGACCGGCAAGCAGCTCGGTCACCTGGAAGCCCAGCAGAAGCTCTGGGAGCGCTACGGCCATACCCAGCTGCAGCTGCTCGACAAGGCCGGCATCGGCAAGGTGGTCGGCACCGATCGCTACCTGGGTGGCCTGCTGGACATGAGCGGCGGCCATATCCACCCGCTCAACCTGGCCCTGGGCGAGGCGGCGGCCGTGGCGTCCCTGGGCGGCAAGATCTACGAGCAGAGCGCGGCCACCCGCATCGACCGCGGTGCCAACCCCGTGGTGCACACCGCTCAGGGTCAGGTGAAGGCGCGCTTCGTGGTGGTCGCCGGCAACGCCTACCTGGGCGGGCTGGTGCCGGAACTGGCCGCCAAGTCCATGCCCTGCGGCACCCAGGTGCTCACCACCGAGCCGCTGTCCGAGGAGCTGGCGCGCAGCCTGCTGCCCCAGGACTATTGCGTCGAGGACTGCAACTACCTGCTCGACTACTTCCGCTTGAGCGCCGATCGCCGGCTGATCTACGGCGGGGGCGTGGTCTATGGCGCGCGGGATCCGGCGGACATCGAGGCCATCATCCGGCCGAAGATGCTGCAGACCTTTCCGCAACTCAAGGGCGTGAAGATCGACTTCACCTGGACCGGCAACTTCCTGCTGACGCTGTCGCGCCTGCCCCAGGTGGGCCGCCTCGGCGACAACATCTACTACTCCCAGGGCTGCAGCGGTCACGGCGTCACCTACACCCACCTGGCCGGCAAGGTGCTGGCCGAGGCCCTGCGCGGCCAGGCCGAGCGCTTCGATGCCTTCGCCGGCCTGCCGCACTATCCCTTCCCGGGCGGGCAACTCCTGCGCGTGCCCTTCACCGCTCTGGGCGCGACCTACTACCAGTTGCGCGATCGCCTCGGTATCTGACCCTGTCCGCCCGCCGGCTACCGGCGGGCACTCTGGAGATAAGCCATGTCCCCTATGCCCCTCATCGGCGTGACGGCGTGCCGGCAGACGCTCGGCAAATACGATTCCCATACCGTCGGCGACAAGTACGTCGAGGCGGCGGGTCATGCCGGCGTGCCGGTGGTGCTGCCGGCGCGCAGCGTGCCGAGCGATCCGCAGGCGCTGCTGGCGCACCTTGACGGCCTGCTGTTCACCGGCTCGCCATCCAATGTCGAGCCCCATCACTACCAGGGACCGGCGAGTCTCGCCGGCACCCACCACGATGCCGCGCGCGACGCCTACACCCTGCCGCTGCTGCGCCTGGCCATCGATCGCGGCATCCCGGTGTTCTGCATCTGCCGCGGCTTTCAGGAGCTGAACGTGGCCCTGGGCGGCAGCCTGCATCAGCGCGTCCAGGAGCTGCCCGGGCACGACGATCACCGCGAGCCCCAGAGCGAGCTGCTCGCCGAGCAGTACGCGCCCACGCATCCGGTCGCGGTGCCGCCGGGCGGGGTGTTCGAGCGCCTCGGCCTGCCGGCCAGCTTCCAGGTGAATTCGCTGCACAGCCAGGGTATCGCGCGCCTGGCGCCCGGGCTGCGCATCGAGGCCCAGGCGCCGGATGGGCTGGTGGAAGGGGTATCCCTGGCCAATGCTCCGGGCTTCGTCGTCGGGGTGCAGTGGCATCCCGAGTGGAATTTCCGCGACAACCCCGAATCCCTGGCGCTGCTGGACGCGTTCCGCGACGCCTGCCAGCGCCATGCCGCCGCGCGCTAGGCACCTTGCCGCACACGCCGCACTCTGAATAACAAGACCAACAGCAGGACAGAGACCTATGACTGAACAGCGCAAGGGCACGCCGGCCGGCGGCTCGGACACCGCCGGGCCGGCCGCCCTGGCCGATCCGTCCGCCAAGGGCCTGGCCGCCGGCTCCCTCGGGCTGCTCGCCTGCGTGGTGCTGGGCATCTCCACCATCGCCCCCGTCTACACCCTGACCGGCGCCCTGGGCCCCACCGTGCGCGAGGTGGGCGTCTATCTGCCCGCGGTCTTCATCGTCGGCTTCCTGCCGATGCTGCTGGTGGCCCTGGGGTATCGCGAGCTGAACGCGGTCGATCCGGACAGCGGCACCTCCTTTACCTGGTCGACCCGCGCCTTCGGTCCCATGATCGGCTGGATCGGCGGCTGGGGCCTGGTCACGGCCACCACCATCGTGCTGTCCAACCTCGCCGGGGTGGCGGTGGACTTCTTCTACCTGTTCCTCGCCCAGCTGAGCGGCCGGGCGGAGCTGGCGGCGCTGTCGCAGCACCTGCTGGTGAACGTCGTCACCTGTTGCGTCTTCATCGCCATCGCGGTCTGGATCAGCTGTCGCGGCATCGGCATGACCATGAGCGTCCAGTACGGCCTGGTGGCC
>JBEEPT010000283.1:0-5739 GCA_041190985.1 Pseudomonadota bacterium | reverse complement strand
ACCCGCACCAAGCAGCTGACCAACTTCCGCGTCAGCGGCAAGGAAGACGCGATCAAGATCACGCCGCCGATCGAGCTGACGCTGGAGTACGGCGTCGACTTCATCGACGACGACGAGCTGGTCGAGATCACCCCGAAGTCGATCCGCCTGCGCAAGCGCTTCCTGAAGGAGCACGATCGCAAGCGCGCCGCCAAGGCCTGATCCGGGCCTTGTCTGCCGCTGGCTGCCATGGGCGGCCAGCGGGCCAGCCGCGTCACCGACGTCGGGAGACGCCCGCCGGGACGCGCCCGGGGCCGCAATCAGCGGTTGCGGCTCTTCATGGCGCGCTCGACCTCGCGCTTGCCTTCGCGTTCCTTGATGGTGTCGCGCTTGTCGTGCTCGGCCTTGCCGCGCGCCAGCGCGATCTCGCACTTGACGCGGCCGCTCTTCCAGTGCAGGTTGAGCGGCACCAGTGTGTAGCCCTTCTGCTCGACCTTGCCGATCAGGCGCTGGATCTCCTCCTTGTGCAGCAGCAGCTTCTTGGTGCGGGCGCTGTCGGCGCGCACATGGGTCGATGCGGTGCGCAGCGGATTGACCTGGCAGCCGATCAGGAACAGCTCGCCCTCGCGGATCAGCACGTAGCCGTCGGTCAGCTGGACCTTGCCTTCGCGCAGGGCCTTGACCTCCCAGCCCTCGAGCACCATGCCGCATTCATAGCGCTCCTCGATGTGGTAGTTGAAGAGCGCCTTCTTGTTGTCGGCGATGCGGGCATCGCGTGCCTGTGAGCTGGTGGATTTTTTGTTCGAGGCCATGCTGTGAAATGGGGCTGCGCCGGGCCAATACAATCCCGGTTGCGATCGACGATTGTATGAAAAGCGTTCACAAATCTGTTTTGCTATGGCACAGCGCGAGCGAAATGTTCGCGCTGGTGGCCGACGTGGCCCGCTACCCCAGCTTCCTGCCCTGGTGCAACGAGGGGCGGATACTGGAGGAAAGCGGCGCCGGCATGGTCGCGCGCATCGGCATGTCCATCGGCGGCATCAAGAAAAGCTTCACCACCCGCAATACGCACGAGGACGAGCGTCGCATCACGCTCGAACTGGTGGACGGGCCGTTCTCGCGCCTGGACGGCACCTGGGACTTCACCCCGCTGGGCGACGGCAGCCAGCGCGCCTGCAAGATCGTCTTCACGCTCAACTACGCGTTTTCCAGCCACACGCTGGAAGCGCTGGTGGGGCCGGTGTTCGACAAGATCGCCGGCAGCCTGGTCGATGCCTTCGTCAAGCGCGCCGACCAGGTCTACGGCGAAGGCTGAGGCGTGGCGACGATGCACATCACCCTGGTCTATTCGCCCGCGGCACGCGAGGTCTGCGAGTGCGAGCTCGCGGTGGAGGAGGGCTGCACCCTGGCGCAGGCGCTCGCCCTCAGCGGCTGGCTGCAGCGTTTTCCGGAGCTGGCCGGCGACCGCGTCGCGCGTGGCATCTGGGGCCGCCGGGCCGAACCGGATGCCCCCTTGCGCGACCGGGATCGGGTGGAATTCTGGCGCGAATTGCGCGTCGACCCCAAGGTGGCCCGGCGCGAGCGCTTCCGCAGCCAGGGCGCGCGCAGTGCTGGCCTGTTCACCCAGCGCCGGCCGGGCGGCAAGCAGGGCTATTGAGGAGCGGCGCGTTCCGTCTTTCCGTTCTGGGGGGGCTGGCAGTTCTCCTGCTCGGAGCGCTGCAGGCGGCGGACTTCGGCCGCGCGCCTGTCCTCGTCGAGCACCACGGGCTCGCCGCGCTCGTTGAGGACCAGCAGGCGGGTGCCGGCGGCCAGCGCGGCCAGATCCTCGCGCGCGCGCCGGCAATTCATCTGCCGGATTTCGGCATTGCGCTTGTCCACGGCAGCGCGCAGCTCCGCGTCGCTCAGGTTCGACGTCCCGTTCCTGTCCTTGCCAGCGGCCAGCGTGGTGGGCGCGCCGCCGTTGCCGGGCTTGCCCGCCGGGGCAGCAGGTGCCGGCAGGGCCGATGCCGGCGGCGGCAGGCTGGGGCCGGACGACGCCGCATCGGGTCGCTGCAGGATGCTCTTGTCCGGCACCGCGGCGGGTGGCGGCATGTCGCTGAAGACCTTGCGTCCGCTGGCATCCAGCCATTGCCAGCCGGCGGCGTTGGCGCCTGCGGCGCAGCAGAAGGCGAGCCCGCCCACCATGGCTGCCGCTGCCTGCCGCCGCAACCAGGCCTGCGCCTGCCACGCTCCTGTCCGAACCGATGTCTCGTCGCGCATCTGGGCCTCCCTGGTCTGCTCCCTATATGCCCGACCACAGTTTAGCGCCAGGACGCCAGTACAATAGTGCTTTTGGAGCTTTACACATGCGCCTACTCGGAAAAGCCCTCACCTTCGACGACGTGTTGCTGGTGCCGGCCTACTCCCAGGTCCTCCCCAAGGACACCACGCTCGCGACCCAGTTCACGCGAGACATTACCCTGAATCTGCCGCTGGTGTCCGCCGCCATGGACACCGTCACCGAAGCGCGCCTGGCGATCGCCATCGCACAGGAAGGTGGCATCGGCATCGTGCACAAGAACCTGACGGCGCAGGAGCAGGCTGCCCAGGTCGCCAAGGTCAAGCGCTACGAGTCCGGCGTGCTGCGCGATCCGGTGGTGATCACGCCCGACACCACGGTCTACCAGGTGCACCAGCTCTCCAACGAACTCGGCATCTCGGGCTTCCCGGTGGTCGACGGCGGCAAGGTGGTCGGCATCGTGACCGGCCGCGACCTGCGCTTCGAGACCCGCTACGACCTGCCGGTGCGCGAGATCATGACGCCCAAGGAGCGCCTGATCACCGTGCCCGAGGGCACCACGCCCGAAGAAGCCAAGGCGCTGCTCAACAAGCACAAGCTCGAGCGCCTGCTGGTGGTCAACGACGCCTTCGAGCTCAAGGGCCTGATCACGGTCAAGGACATCACCAAGCAGCTCAACTTCCCGAACGCCGCGCGTGACGCCTCCGGCCGCCTGCGCGTGGGCGCGGCCGTCGGCGTGGGTGCCGGCACCGAGGAGCGCGTCGAGCTGCTGGTCAAGGCCGGCGTCGACGCGATCGTGGTCGACACCGCCCACGGCCACAGCAAGGGCGTGATCGACCGCGTGCGCTGGGTCAAGCAGAACTACCCGCAGGTCCAGGTCATCGGCGGCAACATCGCCACCGGCGCCGCCGCGCTCGCGCTGGTCGAGGCCGGCGCCGACGGCGTCAAGGTCGGCATCGGCCCCGGCTCGATCTGCACCACCCGCATCGTCGCGGGCGTGGGCGTGCCGCAGATCATGGCGATCGACAGCGTCGCGACCGCGCTCAAGGGCACCGGCGTGCCCCTGATCGCCGACGGCGGCATCCGCTATTCGGGCGACATCGCCAAGGCGCTGGCGGCAGGAGCCTCCACCGTCATGATGGGCGGCATGTTCGCCGGCACCGAGGAAGCCCCGGGCGAGATCGTGCTGTTCCAGGGCCGCAGCTACAAGAGCTACCGCGGCATGGGCTCGATCGGCGCCATGCAGCAGGGCAGCGCCGACCGCTACTTCCAGGAATCCAGCACCGGCAACCCGAACGCCGACAAGCTGGTGCCCGAAGGCATCGAAGGCCGCGTGCCCTACAAGGGCTCGGTCGTCTCGATCATCTTCCAGATGGCCGGCGGCATCCGCGCCTCCATGGGCTACTGCGGCTGCGCAACCATCGCCGAGATGCACGAGCGGGCCGAGTTCGTCGAGATCACCTCGGCCGGCATCCGCGAAAGCCATGTGCACGACGTGCAGATCACCAAGGAAGCGCCGAACTACCGCGCCGACTGAGCCGGCCAGCTGAACCGGCCCCAGGGGCCGTCCACGCTGGACGGCCTTTTCGCTTTTCTAGCAGCGCCAGAATCCCATCCCGTCATGCAACACCAGAAAATCCTCATCCTCGACTTCGGCTCCCAGGTCACGCAGCTGATCGCGCGTCGCGTGCGCGAGGCCCATGTCTACTGCGAAGTCCATCCCTGCGACGTCAGCGACGAGTGGGTGCGCCAGTACGCCGCCGACGGCCAGCTCAAGGGCGTGATCCTGTCGGGCAGCCACGCCAGCGTCTACGAGGAGTCGACCGACGCGGCGCCCGCCGCCGTGTTCGAGCTCGGCGTGCCGGTGCTGGGCATCTGCTACGGCATGCAGACCATGGCGCAGCAGCTCGGCGGCAAGGTCGAGAGCGGCCACCAGCGCGAGTTCGGCTACGCCGAGGTGCGCGCCCACGGCCACACCGCGCTGCTCAAGGACATCGCCGACTTCACCACGCCCGAAGGCCATGGCATGCTCAAGGTCTGGATGAGCCATGGCGACAAGGTCACCGAGCTGCCGCCCGGCTTCAAGCTCATGGCTTCGACGCCGAGCTGCCCGATCGCCGGCATGGCAGACGAAGAGCGCCATTTCTACGCGGTCCAGTTCCACCCCGAGGTCACGCACACCGTCAAGGGCCGCGAGATGCTGGAGCGCTTCGTGCTCGAGATCTGCGGCACCAACCCCGACTGGGTCATGCGCGACCACATCGAGGAAGCGGTGCAGAAGATCCGCGAGCAGGTCGGTGACGAGGAAGTCATCCTCGGCTTGTCCGGGGGCGTCGACTCCTCGGTCGCGGCTGCGCTGATCCACCGCGCCATCGGCGACCAGCTGACCTGCGTCTTCGTCGACCACGGCCTGCTGCGCCTGAACGAGGGCGACATGGTGATGGACATGTTCGCGGGCAAGCTGCACGCCAAGGTGATCCGCGTCGATGCCACCGAGCTGTTCATGGGCGAGCTCGCCGGCGTCAGCGACCCGGAGGCCAAGCGCAAGATCATCGGCCGCCTGTTCGTCGACGTCTTCAAGGCCGAGGCCGCCAAGCTCAAGGCCGCAGGCAACGGCGAAGGCGCGGGAGTTGACGGCAAGGCCGTCAAGGGCGCGACCTTCCTGGCCCAGGGTACCATCTACCCCGACGTGATCGAGTCGGGCGGCGCCAAGAGCAAGAAGGCGGTCACGATCAAGAGCCACCACAACGTCGGAGGCCTGCCCGAGCAGCTCGGCCTCAAGCTGCTGGAGCCGCTGCGCGACCTGTTCAAGGACGAGGTGCGCGAGCTCGGCGTCGCGCTCGGCCTGCCGCACGACATGGTCTACCGCCATCCCTTCCCGGGTCCGGGCCTGGGCGTTCGCATCCTGGGCGAGGTCAAGAAGGAATACGCCGACCTGCTGCGCCGCGCCGACAACATCTTCATCGAGGAACTGCGATCGACCATCGATCCGGTCAGCGGCAAGACCTGGTACGACCTGACCAGTCAGGCCTTCACCGTCTTCCTGCCGGTCAAGAGCGTCGGCGTGATGGGAGACGGCCGCACCTACGACTACGTCGTGGCGCTGCGCGCGGTCTGCACCAGCGACTTCATGACCGCCGACTGGGCCGAGCTGCCGTACAGCCTGCTCAAGCGCGTCTCGGGCCGCATCATCAACGAAGTGCGCGGCATCAATCGCGTCACCTACGACGTCAGCTCCAAGCCGCCGGCCACCATCGAGTGGGAGTGATTCCACATCTGGCAATGACCGGCAGCAGCCGGTAGCCATCCAGCACAAGCCCCTGATTTCAGGGGCTTTTTTGTTTTCTATGTGTGGCGATGGCTGGAAATGGTCGGCAGTGACAAGCGGGTTTTTGGCGTGGTATTTGGCTTGGTATCATCGCTCGAGTCTCTGGCTTTGATGCTCAATGCCATTTGTTGATGATGTGATCAGGCATGGTATT
>JBEEPT010000282.1:0-44882 GCA_041190985.1 Pseudomonadota bacterium | reverse complement strand
TGCACGGTGGCGCGGTAGCCGAGCTCGAGCGCGTCGGCGATCAGCGCGTGGCCGATCGAGACCTCGGCCACGCCGGGCACCACGCGCAGGAACTCGCCCAGGTTGTCGCGATTGAGGTCGTGGCCGGCGTTGACGCCCAGGCCCGCGTCGAGCGCCGCCTGCGCCGCCGCGCGGTAGCGTTCGAGCTGCTCGGCCTGGGTCGCATGGCCCCAGGCCGCGGCGTAGGGCTCGGTGTAGAGCTCGACCCGGTCGGCGCCCAGGGCCTTCGCCGCCGCCATGGCCCCGGGAATGGGGTCCATGAACAGGCTCACCCGCACGCCCAGCGCCCGGCATTCCGCAATCAGCGGCCGCAGGCGCTCGCCGTCCTGCTCCAGGTTCCAGCCATGGTCGCTGGTGAACTGGCCCTCGCTGTCGGGCACGAAAGTGGCTTGGTGCGGTCGCACCTGGCGCACGATCTCCATCAGGTTGTGGAAGGGGTTGCCCTCGATGTTGAACTCGCGCTGCGGCCAGTCCTGCAGCAGCGTCTGCAGCTCGAACACGTCTTGCTCGCGGATATGGCGGCCGTCCGGGCGTGGATGGATCGTGATGCCCTGCGCGCCGGCTTCCAGGCACTGCTGCGCTGCGCGCGTCACGCTCGGGATGCCGAGGTGACGCGTGTTGCGCACCAGCGCGACCTTGTTGACGTTGACGGACAGGGCCGTGGGCAGCACGACGTGCGTGCCCTGGCTGAGCAGGGAGGCGGTGGAATTCATGGTGTTCGGAAGTCTTCAGGTGCGCGGCGGGCGCAGGCGCTGCACGTCCAGCACCAGCTGGCGCGTCTGGAACACCCGCACGCCGCTATGGTAGTGCAGCAGCCGGCGCAATGGCTGGCGCAGCGCGTTGCCGCGCGCGCCCGCGCAGGCCTGCAGCAGTGCCGCGAAGGGCTGGCCGTCGTCGAACGCCCGCTGCAGCGCCAGCCAATGCTCGCCGCGCAGCGCATGGGCGTCGCGCGGCAGGCCGTGCTCATCGGCAGGCACCAGACGCAGGCCGCTGTCGGGTTCGAGCTGGTAATGCGCCTCGGGCTCGAGCGGCGCGAGGCTGGCGCTTTCCTGGTCCAGCGCCGGCAGCAGGCCGATCTCGCGCAGCAGCAGCAGCTCGAAGGCCCTGACCACCGCCGCCTGCGACTCCTGGCCCTCGGCCAGCGCGCACACCGCGTCGGCGTAATGGTCGAACAGCGCCGGGTGCGCGTCGTCGCGCGCCAGCAGCTTGAGCAGCAGCTCGTTGAGATAGTAGCCCGCCAGCAACGCGTCGCCCGCGGGCATGACATGGCCGCCCTGCCACTGCGCGCCTTTCAGCGTGCGCACCTCGGCGTCGCCACCCCAGCCCAGGCGCAGCGGCTGCAGCGGCAGCAGCACCGCGCGGTACTGCGAGGTCGGGCGCTTGACGCCCTTGGCAATCAGGGCCAGGCGGCCGTGCCGGCGGCTGAACACGTCCAGGATCAGGCTGGACTCGCTCCAGTCATGCTGGTGCAGCACGAAGGCCGGCTCGTCGTGGATGCGCGGCAGCTTGGGCCGCAGGCTGGCCATGGCGGCTCAGCGCCGGCTCATTCGTAGCCGAAGCTGCGCACGCGGGCCTCGTCGTCGGCCCAGCCGGAGCGCACCTTGACCCAGAGTTCCAGGAACACCTTGCAGTCCCAGAGCTTCTCGAGCTCCTGGCGCGCCTCGGTGCCGATGCGCTTGAGCTTCTCGCCCTTGTCGCCGATCACCATGCCCTTGTGGCCGTCGCGCTCGACCACGATGGTCGCGGCGATGCGGCGCAGCCTGCCCTCTTGCTCGAACTTGTCGATGATGACGGTCGAGGTGTAGGGCAGCTCGTCGCCGGTCAGGCGGAACAGCTTCTCGCGCACCATCTCGGCGGCCATGAAGCGCTCGCTGCGGTCGGTCAGCTCGTCGGCGTCGTACATCCAGTCCTGTTCGGGCAGGTACTTCTCGCAGATGGCATAGAAGCGCTGCACGTCCTTGGCGTTCTTGGCCGACATCGGCACGAACTCGGCAAACGGGTGACGCTGCTGCATCTGCGCCAGCCAGGGCGCGATCTCGCCGCGGCGGTGCACCATGTCGAGCTTGTTGGCCACCAGGATCACCGGGATGTTCTTGGGCAGCAGCTCGAGCACCTTGGCGTCGGCCGGATGGAAGTTGCCGGCCTCGACCACGAACACGATCACGTCGACGTCGGTCACCGCGCCGAGCACGGTCTTGTTGAGCGAACGGTTCAGCGCATTGCCGTGCCGGGTCTGGAAGCCCGGCGTGTCGACGAAGACGAATTGCGTCGCGCCGACCGTGCGCAGGCCGGTGATGCGATGGCGCGTGGTCTGCGCCTTGCGCGAGGTGATGCTGACCTTCTGGCCGACCAGCGCGTTGAGCAGCGTGGACTTGCCGACGTTGGGCTTGCCGACGATCGCGACATAGCCGCAGCGGTGCGGTCCGAGCGGCTCGGCCGGTTCAGTGGCGGCCGCAGCCGGCTCGGCCTTGCCCGGCTTGCGCAGGGCGCCGGCCAGCATGGCCTCCAGCTCGGGGTCGATCGGGGCGGCGGCGGGAGGATTCTTGGGGGTATGGGATCGGCTCATGACTTGCTTCGGTTCAGTTGCTGCAGCACGGCGGCGGCTGCTGCCTGTTCGGCGGCGCGGCGCGAGGAACCGCTGCCGCGCTGGCGCAGGCCGGATTCCTGCACCTCGCACTCGACCTCGAAGGTCTGGCAATGCGCCTCGCCGCTGGTGCCCACCACACGGTAGACGGGCAGCTTCATCTTGCGGCCCTGCAGCCATTCCTGCAGGGCGGTCTTGGCGTCCTTGCTGCGCGCGCTCATGTCGGGGTTGATGTCCACGCCCTGGTAGAGGCGGCGCACCAGCGCCTCGGCGGCGGCGAAGCCGGCATCGAGGTAGACCGCGCCGATGACGGCCTCGAGCGCGTCGGCCAGGATCGAGGGGCGCCGGGCTCCGCCCGAGCGCAGCTCGCCCTCGCCCAGGCGCAGCAGGCCCGACAGGCCGAGCACGCCGGCCAGGCCGGCCAGCGTGTCTTCCTTGACCAGGTTGGAGCGGATGCGCGAGAGCTCGCCCTCGGCCTGGCGGCTCAGGCGTTCGTAGAGCAGGCCCGAGACGGCCAGGCCCAGCACCGAGTCGCCCAGGAATTCGAGCCGCTCGTAGTGATCGGCGGAATAGCTGCGGTGGGTCAGCGCCCGCTCGAGCAGCACCGGCTGCGAGAAACGGTGCCCCAGGCGCGTCTGCAGCGCCATCAGATCGGAATTCAAGTGTCTATCAGTCCTTCAGCAGGGCCGCTCATTTCGAGCTGCCGGAATAGCGCATCACCAGCCATGCCGGGCCGGCCAGATGGATCTCGCGCTCGTAGGCGAAGGAGACGACCACCCGATCGTTTTCCTTCGTGATCTGCAGGTCGGCGCCCCTGACCGAATGGATGTCGTCGATCAGGGCGGCCTTGTCGAACAGGCTGCGGATCTCGGCCACGGTCGTGCCTTCGGCGGCGCGGCGCGCGGCCTTGGCGACGGCCTGGTATTCGATCAGGGTCGGCACCAGTTGCGCGACCACCACGCCGAGCACCGCCACGATCGCGCCGATCAAGACCACGCCGATGAATGTCACGCCACGCTGTGCCCGCTTCATATCACGCCCTCCATGCCGACCTAGGCACATCTTACGTCCTGGCCGGCCGACATGGCTATCACTGGAACGAGCCGATGCGGCCGAGGTCGCCGAAGTTCATCCAGACGAAGAACGCCTTGCCGACGATGTTGCGCTCGGGCACGAAGCCCCAGTAGCGCGAGTCGAGCGAGTTGTCGCGGTTGTCGCCCATCATGAAGTAGTGACCGGCGGGCACCTTGCAGACCACGCCCTCGACGCTGTAGCGGCAATGGTCCTTGTAGGGGAAGTCGCCCGCGCCGGGCACGAAGGCCGGCCGGTCGTCGTCGTTGAGCGTGCGATAGCTCTTGCTGCCGAGCTGCTCCCGGAACTGCTTGGCGTAGCGCATGCTGTCGCCGTCGAAGTACTCGGGCTCTGCCGCCTTGGACACCGGCTCGCCGTTGATCGTCAGGCGCTTGTTGAGGTAGGCCACCTCGTCGCCGGGCACGCCGATGACGCGCTTGATGTAGTCCAGGCTGGGCTGGGGCGGATAGCGGAACACCATCACGTCGCCGCGCTGCGGCTCGTGGTTGGCGATGATCTTGGTGTTGAGCACCGGCAGGCGCACGCCGTAGTGGAACTTGTTGACCAGGATCAGGTCGCCCACGCGCAGCGTCGGGATCATCGAGCCCGAGGGGATCTTGAACGGCTCGAACAGGAAGCTGCGCAGGATGAAGACGACCACGATCACCGGGAACAGGCCGGCGGTCCAGTCCAGCCACCAGGGCTGGGCCAGCAGCTTGGTGCGCGCGGCCGCGATATCGGCGTTGTCGCCGCGTATGCCCATCTTGTCGAGCTCGGCCGATCGCCGTGCATGCTCCGCGGCCAGGTTCTCGGCCGCCAGGCGCCGCCGCGGCAGGAAGACCCATTTCTCGGCCACCCAGTAGATGCCGGTCACGGCCGTGGCCAGGAACAGCAGCAGCGCGAAGTTGCCCTCGATCACGCCCATGTACCAGCCCAGGCCGTAGGCCGCGAAGCCGGCCAGCACCACGCCGGTGACGGCGCCCATCTTGTCGTCGCTCATCATTCCTCCACCTGCAGGATGGCGAGGAAGGCCTCCTGCGGCACCTCGACGCTGCCGATCTGCTTCATGCGCTTCTTGCCGGCCTTCTGCTTCTCGAGCAGCTTGCGCTTGCGGCTGATGTCGCCGCCGTAGCACTTGGCCAGCACGTTCTTGCGCAACGCCTTGACGGTCTCGCGCGCGATGATGTTGGCGCCGATGGCGGCCTGGATCGCGACGTCGAACTGCTGGCGGCTGATGATCTCGCGCATCTTGGCGACCACGGCGCGCGCGCGGTACTGGGACTGGCTGCGGTGCACGATGATCGAGAGCGCGTCGACCTTGTCGCCGTTGAGCAGGATGTCGACCTTCACCACGTCGGAGGCGCGGTATTCCTTGAACTCGTAGTCCATCGAGGCGTAGCCGCGGCTGACCGACTTGAGCTTGTCGAAGAAGTCGAGCACGATCTCGCCCAGCGGCAGCTCATAGGTCAGCATGACCTGCTTGCCGTGGTAGGCCATGTTGAGCTGC
This sequence comes from Pseudomonadota bacterium, assembly GCA_041190985.1. GTDB lineage: Bacteria > Pseudomonadota > Gammaproteobacteria > Burkholderiales > Burkholderiaceae_C > Malikia. The sequence continues at coordinate 39,681 of JBEEPT010000282.1, read as the reverse complement.
ACGCCGCGCTTCTGGTTGGCCAGCGTCATGACGGCGCCGACGTATTCCTGCGGCATGTAGAGGTGCACCGTCACGATCGGTTCGCGGATCTCCTGGATCCGGCCCTGCTCGGGCATCTTGGACGGGTTCTCGACCATGAGGATCTCGCCGTCGCCCTTGACGACCTGGTAGACCACGCTGGGCGCGGTCGTGATCAGGTCCTGGTCGAACTCGCGCTCGAGGCGCTCCTGCACGATCTCCATGTGCAGCAGGCCGAGGAAGCCGCAGCGGAAGCCGAAGCCCAGCGCCTGCGAGACCTCGGGCTCGTACTGCAGCGCCGCGTCGTTGAGCTGCAGCTTCTCGAGCGCATCGCGCAGCGCGTCGTACTCGCTGGCCTCGGTCGGGTACAGGCCCGCGAACACCTGGGGCTGGACCTCCTTGAAGCCCGGCAGCGCCTCGGTCGCGGCCACCAGGTTGGCACCGCTGCTGGTCTTGACCGCGGTGATGGTGTCGCCGACCTTGGCGGCCTTGAGCTCCTTGATGCCGGCGATCACGTAGCCCACCTCGCCGGCGTTGAGCGCCGGGCGCGGCTCGTTGTGCGGCGTGAACACGCCGAGCTTCTCGGCGTTGTACATCGCCTCGGTCGCCATCAGCTTGATCTTGTCGCCCTTGTTCAGGATGCCGTCGACCACGCGCACCAGCATCACGACGCCGACATAGGCGTCGAACCAGCTGTCGATGATCATCGCGCGCAGCGGGCCGTCCGGGTTGCCCTTGGGCGGCGGCACCTGGGCCACGACCAGCTCGAGGATCTCGTCGATGCCCATGCCGGTCTTGGCCGAGCAGGGAATGGCATCGGTCGCGTCGATGCCGATCACGTCCTCGATCTCGACCTTGGCGTTGTCGGGATCGGCCTGCGGCAGGTCCATCTTGTTGAGCACCGGCAACACGTGCACGCCGAGATCGAGCGCGGTGTAGCAGTTGGCCACCGTCTGCGCCTCGACGCCCTGCGAGGCGTCGACCACCAGCAGCGCGCCCTCGCAGGCCGACAGCGAGCGGCTGACCTCGTAGGAGAAGTCGACGTGGCCGGGGGTGTCGATCAGGTTCAGGTTGTAGACCTGGCCGTCGCGCGCCTTGTACTGCAGCGCGGCGGTCTGGGCCTTGATCGTGATGCCGCGCTCCTTCTCGAGGTCCATGGAGTCGAGCACCTGCTCGCTCATCTCGCGGTCGCTCAAGCCGCCGCAGCGCGAGATCAGACGGTCGGCCAGCGTGGACTTGCCGTGGTCGATGTGGGCAATGATGGAGAAGTTTCGAATGTGATTCATCACGGGCGATCAGTCGGGTCCGCCGGGCCAGCCACAGCGGACGCCCAGCAAAAAAAGGCGCGCCAGCAACTGACGCGCCTGGAGCCAGAGACAGGCCAAGCTCTATGCAAAGGCTAGATTGTAGGCAAATCCCCGTTCAGCGCGAATTCGGACGGATGATGACGTACTGGGCCCAGTCGCCGCGGCGCACCAGCAGGGTGACCGGACGGCTCTTGTCGATGCCGCCGAGCGCCGCCTCGAAATCCTTCAGGCCGGTGATCTCGCGGTTGGCCACCGCCAGCACCACGTCGCCCTCGACCAGTCCGGCACGCGCGGCCGCGCCGTCCGTGCCGAGCACCACCACGCCGCCGCGCAGCTTGAGCTCGGCGCGCTCGTCGGCGCTCAGCTCGCGCACCGTCAGGCCCAGCGCCTGGGCGGCGCCGGAGGCCTTGGGCGCGGGCTTGTCGGCGCCGCCAGCCTTGGCGACCTGCTCGTCCTCGAAGGTGCCCACGGTCAGGCGCAGGTCCTTGTAGCTGCCGCGGCGCCAGACCGTCAGCGTCACCTTGCTGCCCGGCCTGGTGTTGCCGACCAGGCGCGGCAGGTCGGCCGACTTCTCGATGTTCTTGCCGTCGAACTTGACGATGATGTCACCCGCTTCGACGCCGGCCTTGGCCGCCGGCGAATCGGACTCGACGCCGCGCACCAGCGCGCCCTGCGCCTTGCCCAGGCCGAGCGACTCAGCGATCTCCTTGCTGACCCCGTCGATCGACACGCCGATGCGTCCGCGCACGACCTTGCCATGGGCGCGCAGCTGCTCGGACACGCGCACCGCCTCGTCGATCGGGATCGCGAAGGAAATGCCCTGGAAGCCGCCCGAGCGCGAGTAGATCTGGCTGTTGATGCCGACCACCTCGCCGCGCATGTTGAGCAGCGGGCCGCCCGAGTTGCCCGGGTTGATCGCGACGTCGGTCTGGATGAAGGGCAGGTAGTCGCCGGTCTCGCGCTGCTTGGCGCTGACGATGCCGGCCGTGACCGTGCTCTCCAGGCCGAAGGGAGAACCGATCGCCATCACCCATTCGCCCACGCGCAGCCGGCCGACGTCGCCGATCTTCACCGGCTGCAGCCCACTGGCGTCGATCTTGACCACCGCGATGTCGGAACGCTTGTCGGCGCCGACGACCTTGGCCTTGAACTCGCGCTTGTCGGTCAGCGTCACGACCAGCTCGTCGGCGCCCTCGACCACGTGCGCATTGGTCATGATGTAGCCGTCCGCGCTGAGGATGAAGCCGGAGCCGACGCCGCGCGGGCGCTCCTCCGGCTGGGCGCCGCGCGGCTGGCGCGGCGAACGCGGCACCACGCCCGGCGGCAGCGGCAGGCCGAAGCGGCGGAAGAACTCCAGCATCTGCTCTTCCTGGCTGCCCGGCTGGCCGCCCGGAGCCAGCTTCTCTAGCGTGCGGATGTTCACGACCGAGGGGCCGACCGCCTCGGCCAGGTCGGCGAAGTCGGGCAATCCCCGCACCAGCGGGGCACCCTGCGCCGCAGGCGCGGCCGGGCTCTGCGCCATGGCCGCGCCAGGAACTGCCAGCCACAGCGTGGCGGCCGAGCTCAGCACCGTCGCCATGGCCAAGGCGGTGGGCTTGCAGCGGCGGACAAGGGAAGAACGGATCGTCATGGACTCCTCGGAATAATAGTTGTGGGACTGACAGATGGGGACGGCGCCGGCCGACCTCAAGGACGCCGGCGGACGTGAGCGGCCGGCGGCCGCATGCCACAGCATCGAAGCCTCCAGCGCCGGCGGACAGGGCTCAATGCCGTTCCAGGCTGGTGGCCAGAGCGGGCACCACGCCGGCTGCACCGGACGCGCGTGACGCGCCCAGAACCACATCCGGGCCCGGCTCTGCCCCCGGCGCGGCCTGATTCCAGCGCGCGATTGCGGGCGCCGCACCCGCCCCGTTCCCGAATTGCCAGGCGAGCGAGGTCAAGGCGGTCACGGCGGCGACCCCGGCGACCAGCTTCCAGCGCCAGAGCGCATCGTTGGCGGCCACGCCCGACCGCTCGACCTGCTCGGCGACAGCCACATCGGCAGGCAGGGGCTGCGGCTCGCTGGCCAGCTGCTCCATCACGGCGGCCACGAAGTCCCCGCGCGCGGGCATGGCGGCGCGGCCGCTGGCGCCGCGCAGCGCCGCGCCGACCACCAGGTACTCGTCCCAGGCCGCACGCAGCGCCGCCTGACCGGCCCCCACCTGCAACACGGCAGCGAGCTCGTCGGCTCGGCATTCGCCGTCGACCAGGGCGGACAGCGATTCGCGCCAGCTGGCGTCTGGGTTCGGGGTGGAGGGGGCGTTCTGCTGCGAAATCATGAATGAATGTTGGGGTGTCTACCAGCGCTTGCCGCTCTGGCGCTCCAGCAGCGGCTTGATGCGCGCCGAAATCGCCTCGCGGGCACGGAATATCCTCGAGCGCACCGTGCCGATCGGGCAGTCGAGCGCCTGAGCGATGTCGTCGTAGCTCAGGCCCTCGATTTCCCTCAGCGTGATGGCCTGGCGCAATTCCGGCGTCAGGCCGTCCATGGCCTCGTTGACCGCCTGGGCGATCTCCTTGCTGGCGAGCACGGCTTCGGGCGTCTCGGTATCGATGGCTTGTTCAATTAGTTCGCGCTCTGAGCCGGAAGTTTCATCACCCTCGTCCGATTCGAGTGCACTCATGGTCACGACGGGATCGCGCTTGAGCTCCAGCAGCTGCTTCTTGGCGGTGTTGACCGCGATGCGATAGAGCCAGGTATAGAACTGCGACTCGCCGCGGAACTGGCCCAGGGCGCGATAGGCGCGGATGAAGGTCTCCTGCGCGATGTCCTCCACCAGGTCGCTGTTTCGCACCATGCGGCCCACCAGCCGCTCCACCCGGCGCTGATACTTGTGCACGAGCAGCTCGAAGGCGCGCATGTCGCCGGCCAGCACGCGCTGCACCAGCAGCTGGTCGCTGTCAGCGGGCTGGAGAGTGGGCGCGGCTGGGGGCATGTTGGGCTCTCGATCTGCTCAATATACCCAACATTGCGGCCCGGCGCTGACTCTTTTTGCTCAGCACCCCGTGCGGCCGCCGGCGTCGCGCCAGGCGACCAGCGCACGCCGCAGATCGTCCCATGCCTCGGGCGCGCTGCGCTGCTCGAGCCAGACCCAGCAGCCCAGGCCGGCACGATCGCGCAGGTACAGCAGGACATGCGCCTGCAGATCGAGCGACCAGGCCAGGGCGCTGAGCTCGGTGCCCTGGCGGTAGTCGGCGCTGCGCCAGATCCAGCGGCCCGGCTGGCCATGCGCGCCGGCCGGCGCCGCCTGCCAGCAAAGCGTGCCCTCGACCGCATGGCGGGCACGCCAGCGCGCCGCCAGCCAGGCCAGCAGGCCCGCCAGGGCCGAGAACCACCAGGCCCCGGGCAGGACCCGGCCCTCGAGCGCGCCAGCCCAGCCGGCCTGCATCAGCAGCCAGGCCAGCACCAGCAGCGCCTCCAGCCGCGCCTGAAAAGCAGAACGCCCCGCCGGGTATTCCACCGAGGGGGCGTCGTGCATGGGATTCAGCCGGGCGTCAGGCGCGCTTGAACACCAGGCTGCCGTTGGTGCCGCCGAAGCCGAAGTTGTTCTTCACGGCCACGTCGATCTTCATGTCGCGCGCCGTGTTGGCGCAGTAGTCCAGGTCGCACTCGGGATCCTGGTTGAAGATGTTGATGGTCGGCGGACTGATCTGGTTGTGCAGCGCGAGCACGGTGAACACGCTCTCGATGCCGCCCGCGCCGCCCAGCAGGTGGCCGGTCATGGACTTGGTCGAGTTGACGACGATCTTCCTGGCGTGGTCGCCCAGCGCTGCCTTGATCGCGTTGTTCTCGTTCACGTCGCCCAGCGGGGTCGAGGTGCCGTGCGCGTTCAGGTAGTCGACCTGGTCCGGGTTGACACCGGCGTTGCGCAGCGCATTGACCATGGCGCGGCGCGGACCGTCCATGTTGGGCGCCGTCATGTGGCCGGCGTCGGCGCTCATGCCATAGCCCGAGAGCTCGGCGTAGATCTTGGCGCCACGCGCCTTGGCATGCTCGTACTCCTCGAGCACCAGCACGCCGGCGCCCTCGCCCAGCACGAAGCCGTCGCGGTCCCTGTCCCAGGGGCGCGAAGCCGTCTTGGGATCGTCGTTGCGGGTCGACAGCGCGCGCATCGCGGCGAAGCCGCCCACGCCCAGCGGCGAGACGGTGGCCTCCGAGCCACCGGCGACGACCACGTCGGCGTCGCCGTATTCGATCATGCGGCCGGCCTCGCCGATGCAGTGCAGGCCGGTGGTGCAGGCCGTGACCACGGCGAGGTTCGGCCCCTTGAAGCCGAAGCGCATGGACACGTGACCGGAAATCATGTTGATGATCGAGGCCGGCACGAAGAAGGGCGAAATGCGGCGCGGGCCGCGGCTCACCAGTTCATCGCGCATGTTCTCGATCAGAGGCAAGCCGCCTATGCCGGAACCGATCACGCAGCCTATGCGTGTGGCCTCCTCTTCACCCAGCGCCTCGCCCGTGGGCAGGCCGGCGTCGGCGACGGCCTGCGCGGCCGCGGCGATGCCGTAGTGGATGAAGGTGTCCATGGTCCGCGCCTCCTTGGCGCTCATGTAGGACTCCAGGTCAAAGCCCTTGACCTCACCGGCAATCTTGCAGGCGAAGTTGCTGGCATCGAACCGGGTGATCAGGTCGATGCCGGACTGACCGGCGAGCAGGTTGGCCCAGGCGGTCTCCACCGTGTTGCCCACGGGGGAGATGCAGCCCAGACCGGTCACGACGACACGGCGGCGGCTCATTGCGGATTACTTCTGGTTTGCGACGGCGTAGTCGATGGCGTTTTGCACCGTGGTGATCTTCTCGGCGTCTTCGTCCGGGATTTCGATGCCGAAAGCGTCTTCCAGAGCCATCACCAGCTCAACGGTGTCGAGGGAGTCAGCGCCCAGATCGGCCACGAAGGCCTTCTCGTTGGTCACCTGGCTCTCTTCCACGCCGAGTTGCTCGGCAATGATTTTCTTAACGCGTGCTTCGATATCGCTCATATTTCCCTCTGAGGGTGGTTAAAACAGTGCCGCCATTTTAGCCCTGCCGGCGCGGTCACTTCGCCGCGACTGCACGGAGGCCGGTTCGGCCCCCTGGCGGCAAGCCGGGGCCGATGTTATACGAAATGCCGCAGCACCCCGCCATCAGGCCATGAACATGCCGCCGTTGACGTGCAGTTCCTGGCCCGTGACGTAGCCCGCGCGCGGGCTGGCCAGGAAGGCCACCGCATGCGCGATGTCAGCCGGCTTGCCCAGGTGGCCGAGCGGAATCTGGCCCAGCAGGGCCTTCTGCTGCTCCTCGGGCAGCGAGGCGGTCATGTCGGTCTCGATGAAGCCGGGCGCGACGCAGTTCACCGTGATGTTGCGGCTGCCGAGTTCGCGCGCCAGCGCGCGCGTCATGCCGGCGACGCCGGCCTTGGCGGCGGCGTAGTTGGCCTGGCCCGGGTTGCCGGAGGCGCCGACCACGCTGGTGATGCTGATGATGCGGCCGTAGCGCTGCTTCATCATCGGACGGATCACGGCGCGGCTCATGCGGAACACGGCCTTGAGGTTGGTGTCGAGCACCGCATCCCAGTCCTCGTCCTTCAGGCGCATGGCCAGCATGTCGCGCGTGATGCCGGCGTTGTTGACCAGGACCTGCAGGCCGCCATGTGCCTTGACGATGGCGTCGATCAGGGCTTCGGCCGCGGCGGCGTCGTTGACGTCCAGCCGGGCACCGCGGCAGCCCGCGTAGGCGGCGAGCGCCGCGCCGATCTTGGCCGCGCCGTCGTCGGTGGTCGCGGTGCCGATCACCTGGTAGCCCTGGCGGGCCAGCTCGAGCGCGATCGCGGCGCCGATGCCGCGCGACGCGCCCGTGACCAGGGCGACCTGCCCTGCGCTTTGGATTTCAGACATGTTCTCTCCTTCAGGCCAGCAGGGCCTTGACTTCGGCCAGCGTGGCGGGATCGTTGATGGCGGCGGCGACCAGTTCGGCGTCGATGCGCTTGACCATGCCGGTCAGCGCCTTGCCGGGGCCGCACTCGATGACGTGGCTGATGCCGCGGCCTTTCAGCGCGCGCACGCTCTCGACCCAGCGCACCGGGCCGAAAGCCTGGCGGTAGAGCGCGTCGCGGATGCGCTCGGCCTCGGTCTCGACCGCGACGTCGATATTGTTGAGCACCGGGATCTGCGGCGCGGCGAAGACGGTCTCGGCCAGCCTGGCCTTCAGGCGCTCGGCGGCCGGGCGCATCAGGCTGGAGTGGAAGGGCGCCGAGACTGGCAGCGGCAGCGCGCGCTTGGCGCCGCTGGCCTTGAGCACCTCGCAGGCCTTCTCGACCGCGGCCTTGCTGCCGGCGATCACGGTCTGGGCCGTGTCGTTGAAGTTGACGGCCTCGACCACCTCGCCGCTGTCGGCGGCGAACAGGGCCTGCGCCTCGGCGCAGCCGGCCTTGACCTTGTCGGCATCCAGGCCGAGGATCGCGGCCATGGCGCCGGCGCCGACCGGCACCGCGTCCTGCATGGCCTGGGCGCGGAAGCGCACCAGCGGCGCGGCCTGCGCCAGCGTCAGCGCGCCGGCGGCGACCAGCGCCGAGTATTCGCCCAGCGAGTGGCCGGCCACGGCTGCCGGCAGCGCCCCGCCCTCGGCGCGCCAGACGCGCCAGGCCGCGACCGCGCCGACCAGCATGACCGGCTGGGTGTTGGTGGTCAGCGCCAGCGCTTCCTTGGGGCCCTCGTGGATCAGCCGGCCGACGTCCTCGCCCAGGGCGTCGGAGGCTTCCCGGAGGGTCTCGAGCACGACCGGGTGCTCGCCCCAGGCGTCGAGCATGCCGACCGACTGCGAGCCCTGGCCGGGGAAAACGAATGCGAAGTTGCTCATGATCACGTCCTTCTAGTCTTGTTGTCGCTGGGGCCGGGCGCGGTCACAGCCGCACCAGCACCGCACCCCAGGTGAAGCCGCCGCCCACGCCCTCGAGCATCGCGGTCTGGCCGGGCCGGATCTTGCCGGCGCGCACGCCTTCGTCGAGCGCGAGCGGAATCGAGGCCGCCGAGGTGTTGCCGTGCTCGGCCACGGTCACGATCACCTTGTCCATGGACAGCTTGAGCTTGCGCGCCGTGCTCTGGATGATGCGGATGTTGGCCTGGTGCGGCACCAGCCAGTCGACGTCGGCCTCGGTCTTGCCGGCCTTCGAGAGCGCAGCCTTGGCCGCGCTCTCGAGCAGGCCGACCGCGAGCTTGAACACCGCCTGGCCGTCCATCTTGAGCAGCGGGTCGCCCAGCACCTGGCCGCCGCTGACCGTGCCCGGCACGCACAGGATGCCGGTGTGGCGGCCATCGGCGTGGATGTCGCTGGCCAGCACGGCCGGCCCGCTGCCGTCGTGCTCGCAGGCCTCGAGCACCACCGCGCCGGCGCCGTCGCCGAACAGCACGCAGGTGGTGCGGTCGTTGAAGTCCAGGATGCGCGAGAACACCTCGGCGCCGACGACCAGCGCGCGCTGCGCGGCGCCGGTCTGGATCATCGCGTCGGCCACGGTCAGCGCATAGATGAAGCCGCTGCAGACCGCCTGCACGTCGAAGGCCGCACCGCCGCCCGCACCCGGCTCGCCCACGGCCTGCGCATGCTCGCTGAGCTTGCGCTGCAGGATCGAGGCGGTCGAGGGAAAGACCATGTCGGGCGTCGAGGTCGCGACGATGATCAGGTCGATGTCGGCGACCTTGCGTCCGGCCGCCTCGAGCGCCTTGAGGCTGGCCTGCAGGCCGAGGTCGCTGGCCGTGACGCCTTCGTCGGCATAGTGGCGGGCGCGGATGCCGGTGCGCTCGACGATCCACTGGTCGCTGGTCTCGATGTTGCGCTCGGCCAGCAGGACGACCATGTCGGCGTTGGTCAGGCGGCGGGGGGGCAGGTGACTGCCCGTGCCGGTAATGCGGGAATAACGTCTCATGTTCGGTCAGGATGTACTGATCCAGCCGTCGGGCGCAGATCAGATGGCCGCGGCAGGCTCCGGTGCAAGGCCCGGCTGCGCCATCAGCGGCGCGGCGTGGGCGATGCGCGACTTCACGTTGTCGAGCAACTGGTGGTGGGCCGCATCATACGCGCGCGCCAGCGCCTGCTCGAAGGCGAAGGCGTCGGCCGAGCCGTGGCTCTTGAAGACCAGCCCGCGCAAGCCCAGCAGGGCCGCGCCGTTGTAGCGCCTGTGGTCGACGCGACGCTTGAAGGCCGACAGCACCGGCAGCGCGACGACGGCGGCGAGCTTCGTGAACAGGTTGCGCGAGAACTCCTCGCGGATGAAGCCGCCAATCATACTGGCCAGGCCTTCGCTGGTCTTGAGCGCGACGTTGCCGACGAAGCCGTCGCAGACCACGATGTCGACGACGCCCTTGAAGATGTCGTTGCCCTCGACGTTGCCCTGGAAGTTGAGGTCGCCGTTGGCAGCGGCCTGGCGCAGCAGCTGGCCGGCCTGCTTGATCACCTCGTTGCCCTTGATGACTTCCTCGCCGATGTTGAGCAGGCCCACCGTGGGCGACTCCTTGCCGCTGGCGGCCACCAGCGCCGAGCCCATGACCGCGAACTGCAGCAGGTGCGCGGCCGTGCAGTCCACGTTGGCGCCGAGGTCCAGCATGGTGGTCGCGCCGCCGCGGAAGTTCGGCATCTGGGAGGCGATCGCGGGCCGGTCTATGCCGTCGAGCGTCTTGAGCACGAAGCGCGCGATCGCCATCAGCGCGCCGGTGTTGCCGGCCGAGACCGCGGCCTGCGCCGCGCCGTCCTTGACCTGCGCGATCGCGACGCGCATCGACGAGTCCTTCTTGCGCCGCAGCGCCACCTCGACGGGATCGTCCATCGTCACGACCTCGCTGGCCACGACCACCTGGACCCGTGCCGGGTCGAGCCCGGCGGGCAGTTGCGCCAGCGCGTCGGGCAGGCCGACCAGGATCAGACGGGCACCGGGATGGGAGGCGAGAAAGGCGGCGCAGGCAGGCAGGGTGACCTGGGGGCCATGGTCCCCACCCATGCAATCGACCGCAATGGTGATCATTCCAACTCCCTCATCAGGATGGCTGCATCAAGATGAAAAAAGCCCGCATGCAAGATGCGGGCTTTCTTTCTAACCAGGTCGCGAGGACGACGGCGCTGACGCGCCTATCAGGCCTCGGACTTGTTCTTCAGGACCTGGCGACCACGGTAGAAGCCGTTCGGGCTGATGTGGTGACGCAGGTGGGTCTCGCCGGTGGTGGCTTCGACTGCGATGCCCGGCACGTTCAGGGCATTGTGCGAGCGGTGCATGCCGCGCTTGGAGGGGGACTTTTTGTTTTGCTGGACAGCCATGGTCGGCTCCTATCAAGATCAAATGGGTTGGATTGCAGCACCAGACCCATGAAAACCTGGGTTCATGGCCAGCGCGAAATCGCTGATTATAGCGACTACTCGCCAACGCTATCAAGTCTTGCCGCTACGCGCCTTGAGCGCCGCCAGCGCGGCGAAGGGATTGGGCTTGTCCTGCGGCTCGCTTTCGGGCAGTTCGCCCGTGCTCATGCGCGGGGCCTCGGGGCACTCATCGTGCATCGGCACCAGCGGCAGCTCCATCAGCAGTTCGTCCTCGACCAGCGCGAGCAGGTCGAAGCGCGGCTCCAGCACCAGCAGGTCCTCCTCGCTGTCGTCGTCCTCGGCCAGCGCGATCGCCTCGGTCGCGACGAAGCGGAACCAGCGGTCGACCTCGACCGCCTGGACATAGGGCGACAGGCAGCGCTGGCAGGTCTGCGGCACCTCGGCGCTGACCTGCAGCTGCAGCCAGAGCTGGGGCTCGGCCATCACGGCGCTGGCGGCCTCGACCGCGAGCGTGCCCAGGGGCTGGCGCCACTGTGCGCGCGCGCTCCAGGCCACGGGCGCGAGCGCGGCAGCGAACTCGGGCAGGCCCTCGCTCAGGCGCGCGAAGGCGCTCAGCGGCGCGCGCCCGGACAGGGTTTCGTCTTTCTGCGCCAGGCTGCGCAGGTCGATGGCGGTCGGGGGCGTGGTCGTGGACATGGCTGATCGGCAGGGAATGGAGGGGCGATTCTACGGCCGCGCCGCGCCCGCCCTGCCTATACTGCGGTCATGAAGATCGCCGACCTCCGCAAGAGCTACGAGCGCGCCGAACTCAACGAGCACGCTTCCCACGCCGACCCCATGCTGCAGTTCGACCAGTGGCTGCACGAAGCCATCAAGAGCGAAATCCCCGAGCCCAACGCGATGACGGTCGCCACCGTCGGCAGCGATCTGCGCCCGAGCACGCGCGTGGTGCTGATCAAGGGCTATGACGCGCGCGGCATCGTCTGGTACACCAACTACGACAGCCGCAAGGGCCGCGAACTGGCGGGCAACCCCTGGGCCGCGCTGCAGTTCCACTGGGTCGAGCTCGAGCGCGTGGTGCGCATCGAGGGCCGGGTCGAGCGCGTCAGCGCCGAGGAAAGCGACGCCTACTACCACAGCCGCCCGCTCGACAGCCGCATCGGCGCCTGGGCCAGCCCGCAAAGCCAGGTGATCGAGAGCCGCACGCTGCTCGTGACCAACGCCGCCCGGTACGGCGCGCAGTTCCTGCTCAATCCGCCGCGGCCGCCGCACTGGGGCGGCTTCCGGCTGGTGCCGGACCGCTGGGAATTCTGGCAGGGCCGCAAGAGCCGGCTGCACGACCGGCTGCACTACCGCCAGGAAGGCGGCAGCTGGGTGCGCGAGCGCCTGGCCCCCTGAGCACCGAGTCAGACCCTGCCTCGGGCCAGCCGTTCGGCTTTCCGAACGGCTGCGGGCGCCACGATCCGGAAATCCGACCCAACGATCCGGCTGCCTTCAAGATTTTCCAGTCAAGTCAATCACTTGCATCCTGATGGCAAGGCGGCTGCGGCTGGCATGGAAGCTGCGACAGACAAGGCGCCGGGCGCCACTGCGTGAACACACGCCGGGCACCCGACGACTGATCGCAACCACCGCCCCGGGCGGCAATGGAGTCTTCCATGAAAATGAACAAGCTCACGAGCTGGATCGTGCTCGCCATGCTGCTCGGCATAGGCGTCGGCTACCTGTGCCACGAACTCGCGCCCGACACGGCGGCGGCCAAGGAGATCGCCGGCTACTTCTCCATCCTGACCGACATCTTCCTGCGCATGATCAAGATGATCATCGCGCCGCTGGTGCTCGGCACGCTGGTCGCCGGGCTGGCCGGCATGGGCGACGGCCGGGCGGTCGGCCGCATCGGCGGCAGGGCGCTGGCCTGGTTCCTCGGCGCCTCGCTGTGCTCGCTGCTGATCGGCCTGGTGATGGCCAATCTGCTGCGCCCGGGCGATGCGCTGTCGCTGCCGCTGCCCGACGCGAGCGCGACCACCGACCTCAAGACCTCGACGCTGAACCTGAAGAACTTCATCACCCACGTGTTCCCGAAGAGCATCTTCGAGTCCATGGCCGGCAACGAGATCCTGCAGATCCTGATCTTCGCGCTGTTCTTCGGCATCGCGCTGGGCAAGCTGCATGACAAGACCGCCAACGGCCTGGTCAAGACCGCCGAGGAAATCGTCCACGTGATGCTGCAGGTGACCGACTACGTGATGCGCTTCGCGCCGGTCGGCGTGTTCGCGGCGGTGGCCACGGTCATCACGATCCACGGCCTGGGCGTGCTGCAGGTCTACGGCCGCTACATGGCCTATTTCTACCTGGCGCTGGCGGTGCTGTGGCTGGTGCTGATCGCCGCCGGCTATTGCGTGCTGGGCAAGGAGGTGTTCCGCCTGATCAGGCTGATCCGCGGCCCGATGCTGATCGGCTTCTCGACCGCCAGCAGCGAGTCGGCGTATCCGAAGCTGATGGAGCAGCTCGAGAAGTTCGGCATCAAGGACCGCATCACCGGCTTCGTGCTGCCGCTGGGCTATTCGTTCAACCTCGACGGCTCGATGCTCAACACCGCCTTCGTCTCGCTGTTCATCGCCCAGGCCTACGGCATCGAGATGTCGATCGGCCAGCAGCTCACGATGCTGCTGGTGCTGATGGTGTCGTCCAAGGGCATCGCCGGCGTGCCGCGCGCCTCGCTGGTGGTGATCGCCGCCGTGCTGCCGATGTTCCACCTGCCCGAGGCCGGCCTGCTGCTGATCCTGGGCATCGACCACTTCCTCGACATGGCGCGCACCGTGACCAATGTGCTGGGCAACTCGATCGCCACCGCCGTGGTCGCCAAGTGGGAAGGCGCGATCGAGCCGGTCAGCGCCGAGCTGGCCGAATCGGACGAGGTGCTGCCCTTGCCGGCCACAGCCTGAACCACGACGGCATTCCCAGGACTGGCCGGCGACAGATAATCCGGAAAACCGAACCACCATGGCATCCAGTCAGAAACTGCTCCGCCTGGCCGTCCTGCTGCTGGGTTTTGCCGTCCTGATCGCCGTGGCCAGCCTGCTCGCCTTCCGCTTCAGCCTGGCCATGGGACTGGCCGAACTGCAGCTGACCGGACGCCACCGGCTGGACCTGTACGCCACCAGCCTGGAGCGGGAGATCGACAAGTACGCCTATTTCCCGACCACGCTCGGTCTGGAACGCGACGTGCTGCAGCTGCTCGCCAGCCCCAGTCCGGCGCTGAGCGCGCGGGTGAACCGCTACCTCGAGCAGCTCAACGAGCGTGCCGGCACGCTGTCGATCTACGTGCTGGACCAGCAGGGCAAGGTGCAAGCCAGCAGCAACTGGCGCCGGCCCGACAGCTACCTCGGCGAAGACCTGTCCTTTCGCCCCTATTTCCGCGAAGCCCAGGAAAGCGGCAGCGGACGCATCTTCGGCATCGGCACCACCCGAGGCGAACCCGGCTACTACCTGGCATCGGCCCTGAACGACGGACAGGGCACGGTGGGCGTGGCGGTGGTCAAGGTGGGACTGCTGCAGCTGGAAAAATCCTGGGCCACGGCCGAGGCGCCGGCGCTGGTCGCCGACGAGAACGGGGTCGTCATCCTGGCCTCGGTGCCCGACTGGAAGTTCACCACGGTCAGGCCGCTGGACGAGGCCACCCGCAGCGCCTTCGACCGCACCCAGCAGTTCAACCGCCGCGCGCTCGATCCGCTGGGCCTGGTGGAGCTCGCCGAGCTGGAACACGGCGCCCGCCTGGTGCGCCTGCCCAAGCTGGGCCCGGAGATGGTCTCGATGTTTCCCGTCACGGGACGCTTCCTGGCCCAGACCCAGCCGCTGCCTGGCACCCCCTGGAACATCACCGTCTTTTCGCACGAACAGCAGGTGCGGCAAACCGCCTTCGATCGCGCCGCCCTGACCGGCCTGGTCACGGCCTTCCTGTGCATCCTGGCACTGATGCTGAACGAGCGGCGGCGCCACCTGAAGGACCGGCTGGCCGCCCGCGAGGCGCTGCAGCAGGCCCACGACGAGCTCGAGCGCAAGGTGGCCGAGCGCACCGCCGACCTCTCGACCGCCAACGCGCGCCTGCAGAATGAGGTGGCCGAACGCATCCGGGCCGAGCGCACCCTGCGCGCAGCGCAGGACGAGCTGGTGCAGGCCGGCAAGCTCGCCGTCATCGGCCAGCTCGCCACCGGCATCGCGCACGAGCTGAACCAGCCGCTGGCGGCGCTGCGCACCCTGTCCGGCAACGCACGCAAGTTCCTGGCCCGGGGCGACCAGCCGACGGCGGATGGCAACCTCGAGCGCATCGCCGAGCTGGTCGACCGCATGGGCCGCCTCACGGGCCAGCTGAAGTCCTTCGCGCGCAAGTCCTCCGGCCTGCCGCAGGCAGTCCTGCTGCGTCGGGTGGTGGACAACGCGCTGTTCCTGCTGGAGCAGCGCATCAGGCGCGCCGGCGTCGCGACCCGCATCGAGCTGGCGCAGGAGGACCTGCAGGCCTGGTGCGATGCCAACCGGCTGGAGCAGGTGCTGGTGAACCTGGCCGGCAACGCGCTGGACGCCATGGAGGGCCGGCCGGCACCGGCGCTGGCCATCAGCGCCAGGCGCGAGGGCGAGCGCATCCTGATCCAGGTGCGGGACAACGGACCGGGCCTGAGCGAAGCGGCGCGCGAGCACCTGTTCGAGCCTTTTTTCACCACCAAGGAAGGCGGACGCGGCCTGGGGCTGGGGCTGGCGATCTCGGCCGGCATCGTGGCCGATTTCGGCGGTAGCCTGTCGGGCAGCAACCCGCCGCAAGGCGGCGCCGCCTTCACGCTCGACCTTCCCGCCGTTCCCGAAGGAGCCAAGCCATGAACGAGACCCTGCAGGTGCTGCTGGTCGAAGACGACCCGGACGTGCGCCTGGGCTGCGAACAGGCGCTGCAACTGGAAGACATCCCGGTCAGCGGCGTGGACAGCGCCGAGAAGGCCCGGCGCCGCGTCACGCGCGGCTTCGCCGGCGTGGTCGTCAGCGACATCCGCCTGCCCGGCATGGACGGCATGGCCCTGCTCAGGGAGCTGCGCGGCATCGATCCGGAACTCCCGGTGGTGCTGATCACCGGCCACGGCGACGTGTCGCTGGCGGTGCAGGCCATGAAGGACGGCGCGCACGACTTCATCGAGAAGCCCTTCTCGCCGGACCACCTGGTCGAGGTGGTGCGCCGGGCACTGGAGCGGCGGCGCCTGACGCTGGAATTGCGCTGGCTGCGCGAGCGCCTGGACAGCCGTGACCAGCTCGATGCCCGGCTGATAGGCCGCTCGCCGGCCATGGCCCGGGTGCGCCAGCTGGTGGCCGAGCTGGGCAACAGCGCCGCCGACATCCTGATCCACGGCGAAACCGGCACCGGCAAGGAGCTGGTGGCGCGCTGCCTGCACGAGGCCGGCCCGCGCCGCAAGGGCAACTTCGTCGCGATCAACTGCGGCGGGCTGCCAGAAACCCTGTTCGACAGCGAGATCTTCGGCCACGAGGCCGGCGCCTACACCGGCGCCGGCAAGCGCCGCATCGGCAAGATCGAGCACGCCAGCGGCGGCACGCTGTTTCTCGACGAGATCGAGTCGATGCCGCTGGCGATGCAGATCAAGCTGCTGCGGGTGCTGCAGGAGCGCAGCCTGGAGCGGCTGGGCTCCAACACCCTGATCCCGGTGGACTGCCGGGTCATCGCCGCGACCAAGGCGGACCTGAAGGCGCTCGCGGACCAGGGGCGCTTCCGCGCCGACCTCTATTACCGGCTCAACGTCGCCACGCTGGCCCTGCCGCCGCTGCGCGAGCGGCGCGAGGACATCCCGCTGCTGTTCGAGCATTTCCTGCTGCAGGGCGCGGCGCGCCACCAGCGGCCGCTGCCGGCCCTGGATCCGGCCCGCCTGGGCTGCCTGATGGCCTACGACTGGCCGGGCAATGTGCGCGAGCTGCGCAACGTGGCCGACCGCTGCGTGCTGGGCATTGCCTCCGGCGCGCCGCCCTTCACCGCCGAGGCGGGCGCCAGCCCGCGGCCGCTGGCGGAGACGGTGGAAGACTTCGAGCGCGCCCTGATCAATGAGGCGCTGCAGCGCCACGCCGGCAGCCTGAGCCGTACCGCCGAGGCCCTGGGCGTGGCCAAGACCACGCTGCACGACAAGATCAGGAAATACCGGCTGGGCGGACCGGCCTGAAGCCGTCGCGCCGGACCGGGCGCGGTCAATCCGGGCAGACGCTGATGGCCTGGCCGGCGACCGCGCCGAGCTCCTCGGCTGTCACGCGCTGCGGCGCGATCTCCGCCAGCGGCACCAGCACGAAGGCGCGCTCGCGCATGCGCGGGTGCGGCACCGTCAGCTCGGCCGACTCGATGCGCGCGTCGCCGTACAGCAGCAGGTCGAGGTCCAGCGTGCGCGGGGCATTACGGTAGGGACGCTGGCGCCCGGCCTCGAGCTCGAGCGCCTGCAGCGCGCGCAGCAGCCCGGGCGCGCTCAGCGTGGTCTCGACCTCGGCCACCGCGTTGATGAAGTCGGGGCCGCTGGCCTCCCAGGGCGCGGTGCGATAGAGCGCTGATGCCCGCAGCAGCCGTGTTTGCGGCAGCTGGCCCAGCGCCGCTAGCGCGTCACGCACTGCGGCGCGGGCGTCGCCCAGGTTGGCGCCCAGCGCGATGTAGGCGCGAACCGCCGGCCTCATGCGTCGGCGCCGTAGGACGGCTCGTCGCCGCCCGCCCCACCGGCTCCGCCACCGTCGTTGGGCTTGCGGCGCCGGCGCCGGCGCTTCTTGGCCGGAGCCGCCTCGCCATCCCCGCCGCCCTCGCCTGCCGCAGCGCCGCCTTCGCCCAGCGGCGCAGGTGCCTCCTCAGGCACAGCGAACTCGCCCTCGCCCGGCTGGCGGTAGACGCGGCCGCGGCCGCCCTTGCCCTCGCCGGCCGCGGCCTTGCCGCGTGGCTTGGACTTGGCGCGCTGCTGCTCCAGCCGGATCTCGTCGATCATGTCGCGGCGCACCGCGTCGCTGGCGGTGCTGAAGGTTTCCCACCAGTGCGCGAGTTCCTCGTCGAGCTCGCCGACCTGGGCGCGCAGGCGCAGGAAGTCGAAGCCGGCGCGGAAGCGCGGCTGCTCGGCGAGCGAGAACGGCGTCGCGCCGGTGCGCTTGTCGAAGCGCGGCTGCATCATCCAGATCTCGCGCATGTCGGCGCCAAGCTTGCCGCGGCCCGAGACGTCGCCGATGCGCGACTCGAACACCTCGTCGACCGCCTCCTGCAGTGCCGGGAAGGGCGACATGCCGCCTTGCTGGCGCCTGCCCCAGCCGGCGCGCACGTCGCTCCAGAGCACGCAGGCCAGCAGGAAGCTGGGCGCAACCGGCTTGCCCTCGCCGACGCGGCGATCGGTGTCGAGCAGCGCCGAGCGCACGAAGGGATCCTCGGCGCGCTGCACCACGAGGTCGAGCAGCGGATAGATGCCGCGCGCCAGTCCGTTGGCCTTGAGCGACTCGATGCTGGCCAGCGCGTGGCCGGTCTGCAGCAGCTTGAGCATCTCGTCGAACAGGCGGCTCTGCGGCACGTCGGCCAGCAGCGGCAGCGAGGCGGCCAGCGGCGCCTTGGTCTTGGCGTCGAACTGGAAGCCGAGGCCGCTGAGCTTGGCGGCGAAGCGCACCGCGCGGATGATGCGCACCGGGTCCTCGCGGTAGCGCGTGGCCGGGTCGCCGATCATGCGCAGCACGCGTTTTTGCGCGTCGCGGATGCCGTGGTGGAAGTCGACCACGGTCTCGGTCTCCGGGTCGTAGTACATCGCGTTGATGCTGAAGTCGCGCCGCGCCGCATCCTGCTCGATCGGGCCCCAGACGTTGTCGCGCAGCACCCGGCCGCTGGCGTCCACCGCATGCTTCATGCTGGCGAGCTGGTGCTTGCTGGTGCGCTCGTTGCCGCTGACCTGCTCGGCATCGGCGCTGTCGAGGTGGGCGCGCAGCGTCGAGACCTCGATCACCTCGTGCTCGCGTCCGCGCCCGTAGACCACGTGCACGATGCGGAAGCGCCGCCCGATGATGAAGGCGCGCCGGAACAGGACCTTGACCTGCTCGGGCGTGGCGTTGGTCGCGACGTCGAAGTCCTTGGGCCGCAGGCCCAGCAGCAGGTCGCGCACCGCGCCGCCGACGATGTAGGCCTCGTAGCCGGCAGCCTTGAGCGTGTGCACCACGTCGAGCGCGCGGCCGTCGACCAGCGAGGGGTCGATGCCGTGCACCGCGGCCGGCACGTCCTCGCGCTTGCCGAACTTGGACTTCGCGCCCTTGCCCTGGCCATTCTTGCCCAGCAGCTTGTCGATGAATTGCTTGATCATGCGGATTCGGGGAACAGGTCCAGGATGCGCCAGCCGCGCTGTTGCGCGATCTCGCGCAGCGCCGTGCCGGGATTGGTGGCGACCGGATTGTGCGCCCGCTCGAGCAGCGGCAGGTCGTTGGTCGAGTCGGAATAGAAGGTCATGTCGCAGTCGTCCCAGCCCAGGCCGCGCGCGGCCAGCCACTGCTGCAGGCGCGCGACCTTGCCCTCGCGGAACGAGGGCGTGCCGCGGATCTCGCCGGTGTACCAGCCGTCGGCGCCGCGCTCGAGCTCGATCGCGATCAGCTCCTCGACGCCGAAGGCGCGCGCGATCGGGCGCGTGACGAATTCATTGGTCGCGGTGATGATCACGACCTGCTCGCCCGCGTCGCGGTGGCGCTGCACCAGCTCGAGCGCCTGCGGCTGCAGGTTCGGACGGATCACCTCGTCCATGAAGCGCGCGTGCGCGGCGGCGGCCTCGTCGGGGCGATGCTGGCGCACGGCTTCGATCGCGAAACGCACGTAGTCGTGCACATCGAGCGTGCCGGCCTGGTAGTGGGCGAAGAACTCGTCGTTGCGGCGGGTGAACTCGACCGGGTCGGTCCAGCCGATGCGGGTCGTGAACTGGCCCCACGAATAGTCCGAATCTATCGGCAGCAGCGTGTGGTCCAGGTCGAAGAGGGCCAGTTTCATGGCGGGCAGGTCTATCTTTGTTCGGTCGGCCTCACTCGTTCTCGAGCATGGCCTTGATCAGCGGAATGGTGATGGCGCGCTGGGTGCGCAGCGCATAGCGGTCCAGGGTCTCGAGCAGCGTCATCAGGCTGCCCAGGTCGCGCGAGAAGCGCTTGAGCATGAAGTCCATGACCTCGTCGCCCAGGAACACGCCACGCTCGTCGGCCGCGCGGCGCAGCGCCGCACGGCAGTCGGCCTCGCCCAGGACCTGCAATTGGAACACATGGCCCCAGGCCAGGCGCGAGCGCAGGTCCTCGCGCAGCTTCAGGTCGGCCGGCGGGCAGTCGGCCGCGGCCAGCACCCAGCGCGCCGGGCCGCGGCGCGGCGACTGCGCGTTGATGAACCAGTTGAAGGCCATGGCCTGCTGCACCGGGGTGTAGAGCTGGCAATCGTCCAGGATCACGGCGCCCCAGCGGTCGTCGAACTCGGGCGGCGCCGCCACGTTGCAGTCGATCCAGCCGACCGGTATGCCCTGCTCGCGCAGGTTCTCGCGCACCGCCTGCAGCAGATGGGTCTTGCCGCTGGCAGGCCCGCCCCAGATATAGGTCGGCAGGGGCGAGCTCAAGGGGTGCTGCGCCCAGTGTCTGAGGTGCTCGAGCGCGTCGGCGTTGCGCCCGGCAATGAAGTTGTCCAGCGTGGGCACGGGCGCCAGCCCCATGTCCAGCACGAGTTGCTGCATGGTCATCGGTGAGGTTCGGTGTGGCCTGCGTCTGGCGAAGGCTTGCCATTGCGGTAGAGGGGGCTGCGGCGGTAGCCGTCCAGCAGGCGCCGCAGCGCCACCAGCAGCACGGCGCTGGCCGGCAGGGCCACCAGCACGCCGACGAAGCCCAGCAGGTGCCCGAAGGCGAGCAGCGCGAAGATCACGGCCAGCGGGTGCAGGCCGATGCGCTCGCCGAGCAGGCGCGGCGTCAGGAACATGCTCTCGAGCACCTGCCCGGCCGCGTACACGCCCGCGACTAGCGCCACCCCCGGCAGGGCCTGGAACTGCAGCAGCGCCGCCAGCAGCCCCAGCACCAGCCCGACGCCGTAGCCCAGGTAGGGCACGAACACCGCCAGGCCGGTGAAGACGCCGATGGGCAGCGCGAGCTGAAGGCCCGCCAGCGCCAGGCCGCCGCTGTAGAACAGCGCCAGCGCCGCCATCACGAGCAGCTGGCCGCGCAGGTACTGGCCCAGCACCGCGTCGGTGTCGTCAAAGAAGCGCTGGGCGCGATCGCGCCAGCCCAGCGGCACCAGCGACCTGGCGCGCGCGGTCAGGCCAGACCAGTCCAGCAGCAGGTAGAAGGCGACCACCGGCGTCAGCACGAGGTTGCCAAGCAGGGTGGCGATCGCGCTGCCGCCTATGCGCAGCGAGGCCAGCAGGCCCTCGATCAGGTCGCTCTCGTGGCCGGCGATCAGCCGCCCGAGCAGGGCGCGCACCGCGTCGACGTCGATCTGGAAGGACATGCCCGCGCGGGCCAGCCAGGGCTGCAGCCAGACATTGAAACGCAGCAGCAGCTCGGGCACCTGGTCGCGCAGCAGCGGCAGCTGGTGGTTGAGCACCGGCACGATCAGCAGCGACAGCGCGAACAGCAGCAAGAGCAACAGGATCAGCGCCAGGCCCGCGCCCAGCCAGCGCGGCAGGTGACGCGCATGCAGCCACTCGACCGAGGGGTGCAGCACATAGGCCATGGCGGCCGCCAGCATGAAGGGCAGCAGCACCGGCGCCAGCAGCCCGAACAGCCACCAGAAAGCCACAGCCAGCGCCAACCAGGCCAGGGTTCGGGCTTGGTTGGCGCTCAGTTGCATGAAGACTTTTGCTTGGACATGGCGGCTCGGCCGTAAAATCTCGCAAATTCTATCGGGCTTACCCTCATGACAACGACTCCCCTCTCTTACAAAGACGCCGGCGTGGACATCGACGCGGGCGACGCGCTGGTCGAACGCATCAAGCCGCTGGCCAAGAAGACCATGCGCGAAGGCGTGCTGGCCGGCATCGGCGGCTTCGGCGCGCTGTTCGAGGTGCCCAAGCGCTACCAGGAGCCGGTGCTGGTGTCCGGCACCGATGGCGTCGGCACCAAGCTCAAGCTGGCCTTCGAGTGGAACATGCACGACAGCGTCGGCATCGACCTGGTCGCGATGAGCGTCAACGACGTGCTGGTCCAGGGGGCCGAGCCGCTGTTCTTCCTCGACTACTTCGCCTGCGGCAAGCTCGACGTCGACACCGCCGCCGCCGTGGTCGGCGGCATCGCCCGCGGCTGCGAGCTATCGGGCTGCGCGCTGATCGGCGGCGAGACCGCCGAGATGCCCGGCATGTACCCGGCGGGCGAATACGACCTGGCCGGCTTCGCCGTCGGCGCGGTCGAGAAGTCCAAGATCCTGACCGGCCGCAATGTCAAGCCGGGCGACGTGGTGCTGGGCCTGGCCTCGCACGGCGTGCACTCCAACGGCTTCTCGCTGGTGCGCAAGTGCATCGAGCGCGCCGAGGCCGCCGGCACCGTGCCCGCCACGCTCGACGGCCAGCCCTTCAGGCAGGCCATCATGGCGCCGACCCGGCTGTACGTGAAGAACGTGCTGGCCGCGCTGGCCAAGCACCCGATCAAGGCGCTGGCCCACATCACCGGCGGCGGCCTGCTCGAGAACATCCCGCGCGTGCTGCCCGAGGGCACCGCCGCGCACCTGGTCAAGGGCAGCTGGCCGCAGACCGAGCTGTTCGCCTGGCTGCAGGCGACCGCCGGCATCGACGACATCGAGATGAACCGCACCTTCAACAACGGCATCGGCATGGTCGTCGTGGTCGCCGCCGAGGAAGCCGCCGCGACCGCAGCGACGCTGCGCGAGCTGGGCGAGACCGTCCACGAGATCGGCCGCATCGCCGAGCAGGGCGCGGGCGCCCAGGTCGTCGTCGCCTGAACGAACTGAGCTGAAGCAGACGGGGCCCGCGCGGCCCCGTCGCCGTTTCTAGCGCTGCGCCCGGCGCAGTTCGTCCAGCCGCTGCGCGATCGCGTCGCTGTCCGGCGCCTCGTCGGCATGGGCCAGGTAGGCTTCGAGGTCGGCCATCGCCGCGGCCGTCTGCCCCAGCTCCGCCAGCGCCAGGCCGCGGTCGCGCCGCTCGCCCCACTCCCAGGGCAGCAGGACCACGAGGCGGTCCTGCACCCGCACCAGTCGCGCCCAGTCCTGCTGGCTGCGGTGGATTTCCTTGAGGTTGCGCAGCACGCGCGCCAGGATGTCACGCGGCGCCGCCGCCTGCAGGTAGAGCCCGACCGGCACGTCGAACTCGTCGACCAGGCCGTGGCGGCGCTTGTAGGGCTCCAGCCGCTCGGCCAGGTCCTCGTGGCTCAGCGAGCCGCCGGTGAAGGGATCGATCACGACCTGGCCCTGCGGCAGCTCCACCTTGATCATGAAGTGGCCGGGAAAATTCACGCCGCGCGCCTTCAGGCCCACCCCCTGCGCCAGTTCCAGCCACAGCACCGCGAGCGTGATCGGGATGCCCCTGCGGCGCTGCAGCACGATGTTGAGGTGGCTGTTGTCGGGGTCGTAGTAATGGTTGACGTTGCCGCCGAAGGACAGCTCCTGGAAGAAGAACTGGTTGAGCAGGCGCAGGCACTGCAGCGCCCCGGCGTCGGGCGCCAGCCGGCGCCGCAGGCGCGCCAGCAGCTGGTCGACCTGGGCCAGCACCTGCTGCACGTCGAGCTCGGGATACTCGTCCATGGCGACGGCGACCGTCGCCTCGAGCAGTGGAAAGCCCTCGTCCTCGCGCACCAGCGAGGCGAAATAAGCCAGCGGGGTGGGAGCCGGGTATGGGAACGCCATGGTCCTACTTTCGCACAAACTGGCGCAGATTGAGCCCCCCGGCGAACAGGACGCCGAAATACAACAGCGCCGCCACCGCCACCGTCGCCGCCAGCGCCGCGACGCGCAGCAGCCGACCCAGCGCCAGCCAGTCCACCGCGGCGGCGGCCCAGAGCAGGAACAGCGCCAGGCCGACGCTGGCCACCGCCACCTGCGCGCCGAAGCGCGCCCAGCCGGGCTGCGGACGATAGGCGCCGCGCTGCATCAGGCCGAACAGCAACCAGCCGGCGTTGAGCAGCGCGCCCAGCCCGATCGCGAGCGCCAAGCCGGCGTGCGCCAGGTGCGGCACCAGCAGCAGGTTGAAGACCTGGGTGCAGGCCAGCACCACGACGGCGATCCGGACCGGGGTACGGATGTCCTGGCTGGCGTAGAAGCCTGGCGCCAGCACCTTGATCGCGATCAGTCCCAGCAGGCCCACGCCGTAGCCCATCAGCGCCAGCGTGGTCTGCTGCACGTCGGCGGCACGGAAGGCGCCGTAGTGGTAGAGCACCGCGACCAGCGGCCGGCCGAAGGTCAGCAGCGCCAGCGAACAGGGCACCGCGAGCAGCACGACCCAGCGCAGGCCCCAGTCGAGCAGTTCGCTGTAGCGCTCGGGATGGCCGGACGCCCGCGCCGCCGCCAGCTGCGGCAGCAGCACCACGCCCAAGGCGACACCCAGCATCGCGGTCGGGAACTCCATCAGGCGGTCGGCATAGGTCAGCCAGCTCACGCTGCCCGACGGCAGGTGGGACGCGATCTGGGTGTTGATCAGCAGCGAGATCTGCGCCACGCTCACGCCCAGCAGCGCCGGCACCATGAGCGTGACGATGCGGCGCGTGCCCGGATGGGCCCAGGCGGCGCGCAGCCCCCGCCAGCTCAGGTGAGGTCGGGGCAGCAGGCCCAGGCGCCTGAGCGCCGGGATCTGCACGCCGAGCTGCAGCAGGCCGCCGCCCATGACGCCACCGGCCAGCGCATAGATCGGCTCCAGCCCCATGGATCCGAACCAGGGCGCGCCCCAGGCCGCCGCCACGATCATCGCGACGTTGAGCAGCACGGGGGTGGCCGCCGGCACCGCGAAGCGCTTCCAGGTGTTGAGAATGCCCGCCGCCAGCGCCACGCCGGACATGAAGCCGATGTAGGGAAACATCCAGCGCGTGAGCACCACTGCCACGTCGAAGCCGTGCGGGTTCTGCTGCAGGCCGGACGCCATGACCCAGACCAGCACCGGCGCGCCCGCCACCCCCAGCACGCAGGTCAGCGTCAGCGCCACCGCCAGCAGGGTCGTGACCTGGTCGATCAGGCGGTGGGTGGCGGCATCGCCATCCTTGGCGCGGCTGGCCGCCAGCACCGGCACGAAGGCCTGGCTGAAGGCGCCCTCGGCGAACAGCCGCCGCAGCAGGTTGGGAATGCGGAAGGCAACGTTGAAGGCGTCGGTCAGGGCGCTGGCGCCGAAGCTGGACGCGATCAGCAGCTCCCGCACCAGGCCCGTGATGCGCGAGGCCAGGGTGAGCAGGGAGACGAGGGAGGCGGATTTGAACAGTGACACGCCCGCAGTGTAGCTGCCACCGCCGCACGTCCCGGTGCCGTCCATATCCCCTGGTGCGTCCGGCACAATCCGGCCGCCGCAGGACGCTGCTGCGCCGCAGCACTAAAATGCACAGGTGAGCATTCTCAACGCCGACCTGCACTCCCACTCGACCATCTCCGATGGCACCCTGCCTCCCGAAGCCCTGGCCGGACGCGCCAAGGCCAACGGAGTCGAGTTGTGGTCCCTGACCGATCACGACGAGGTCGGCGGCCAGCAGCGTGCCCTGGCTGCCGCCAGCGCGCTCGGCCTGCCCTATCTCAGCGGCGTGGAGATCTCGGTCACCTTCGCCGGCACCACCGTGCACATCGTCGGCCTGGGCTTCGACCCCGGCAACGCCGAACTGCTGCGCGGGCTGGAACGCACCCGCGGCGGGCGCGGCGCGCGGGCGCAGGAGATGGGCGAGCAGCTGGCCCGCGTCGGCATCCATGGCGCCTACGAGGGCGCGCTCAAGTACGTCGGCAACCCCGAACTGATCTCGCGCACCCACTTCGCGCGCTTCCTGGTCGACAGCGGCGTGTGCAAGGACACCAACGAGGTGTTCCGCAAATACCTGGCCGACGGCAAGCCCGGCTTCGTGCCGCACCGCTGGGCCGCCCTGGGCGACGCGGTGCACTGGATCCGCGAGGCCGGCGGCGTCGCCGTGATCGCGCATCCGGCACGCTACGACCATGGCCCGACGCAGGAATACGCGCTGTTCTCCGAATTCAAGGCCCATGGCGGACAGGCGGTCGAGGTCGTCTGCGGCAGCCACTCGAGCAGCGAATACCTCAAGTACGCCGAGCTCGCGCTCGAGTTCGGCCTCGCCGCCTCGCGCGGCAGCGACTTCCATTGCCCGCAGGAAAGCCGCGTCGACCTCGGCGAGCTGCCCCTGCTCGAAGGTCGACTGACGCCGGTCTGGGAACTGCTGGCCGACCGCATCCAGCCGGCATGAACACCCCACATGCCCGCCCGCTGCAGGGCATCCTCCTCCTGTTGCTGGCGCTCGCCTGCTTCGCCACCCTGGACAGCTCTGCCAAGTACCTGAGCCTGACGGTCCCGGTCATGATGGTCATGTGGTTCCGCTACCTGTTCCAGGCACTGGCCATGAGCGCGGTCATCCTGCCCACGCGCGGCTGGCGCTCGCTGCACACCCAGCTGCCCGGCCTGCACCTGCTGCGCGGCGGCCTGCTGCTGTCCACCAGCACGCTGGCCTTCTTCAGCCTGTCGCACATGCCGGTGGGCGAATTCACCGCCATCATCATGCTCACGCCCATGGTCACGACGCTACTGGCGGCGATCTTCCTCAAGGAGCGCGTCAACCTGCTGCGCTGGCTGCTGGTCGCCGGCGGCTTCTGCGGCGCGCTGCTGGTGGCGCAGCCGGGCGGCGAGACGTCGGGCTGGATCATGCTGCTGCCGCTGGCCTGCACCGTCTCGAACTCGCTCTACCAGATCGTGACCAGCCGCATGGCGCGCACCGAAGACGCGATGACGCTGAACTTCTACACCGGCTGGGTCGGCGCGCTCGCGCTGTGCGCGGTCCTGCCCTGGATCTGGCAGCAGATCGCCGACGTCCGCACCTGGGCCATCCTCTGCCTGGCCGGCGCCATGGGCACGGTCGGCCACTTCATGCTCGGCGCCGCCTACGGCCGCGCGCCCGCCTCCACGCTGTCGCCCTACCTCTATGGGCAGATCGGCTTCGCGACGCTGGCCGGCTGGCTGGTGTTCGGCCACGTGCCCGGCCTGCTGGAGTTCGCCGGCATCGCGCTGATCGCGGCCTGCGGCTCGGCCGCGGCCTGGCTGGCGGCGCGCCTGCCAGGGCGGAACTGAGCCAGCGCCCGTGCGAGGTGGGACAATCAGCGCATGTCGCAGTTTTTCGAAGTCCACCCCGACAACCCGCAGGCCCGCCTGCTCAAGCAGGCGGTTGCGCTGCTGGAGAAGGGCGGCGTGCTCGCCGTGCCCACCGACTCCAGCTACGCGCTGGTCTGCCATCTGGACGACAAGTCCGCGGTCGAGCGGCTGCGCCGCATCCGGGGCATAGACGACAAGCACCACCTGACGCTGCTGTGCCGCGACCTCAGCGAGCTGGCCAGCTACGCGCGCGTCGACAACCGCCAGTACCGCCTGCTCAAGCTCGGCACGCCCGGCCCCTACACCTTCATCCTGGAAGCGAGCAAGGAAGTCCCGCGCCGCGTCAGCCACCCTTCGCGCAAGACCATAGGCCTGCGCGTGCCGGCGCACAGGGCGCTGCAGGATCTGCTCGCCCTGCACGGCGCGCCCCTGCTCGGCACCACCCTGATCGCGCCCGACGAAGAGCATCCCCTGAATGATGCGTACGAGATCCGCGAACGCTTCGAGCACGAGCTGGCCGCGGTGCTGGACGCCGGCGCCTGCCCGCTCGAGCCGACCACGGTGATCGACCTGGTGCCCATGGGCAGCGGCGGTGACCCCGAGGTGCTGCGCGAAGGCCAGGGCCCCCTGTCCGCGCTGGGCCTCTGAGTCCGCCCTGCCACAATCGGCCCCATGGACTTCGCCCACATCATCCAGACCGTCGCGATCTACGCGCTGCCGGTGCTGTTCGCCATCACCATCCACGAGGCGGCGCACGGCTACGCGGCGCGCCACTTCGGCGACAAGACCGCCGCCATGATGGGGCGCGTCTCGCTCAATCCGATGCGCCACATCGATCCGGTCGGCACCATCCTGATGCCGCTGATCCTGTACTTCGCCACCGGCGGCGCCTTCCTGTTCGGCTACGCCAAGCCGGTGCCGGTCAACTTCAGCCGGCTGCGCAACCCCAAGCGCGACATGGTCTGGGTCGCGCTGGCCGGGCCGGGCTCCAACTTCGCCCAGGCCGTGCTCTGGGTGGTGCTGGGCTACCTGCTGGTCGCGCTGGGCCTGCACGAGCGCTTCTTCCTCGAGATGTGCCGCGCCGGGCTGACCGTCAACCTCGTGATGTTCGCCTTCAACCTGTTCCCGCTACCGCCGCTCGACGGCGGCCGCATCCTGGTCGGCCTGCTGCCGATGAAGCAGGCGCTGGCGGTCTCGCGCGTCGAGCCCTGGGGCTTCTACATCGTCATGGCGCTCGTGGTCACCGGCATCGTCGGCAGCTTCTGGCTGCGCCCGCTGATCGCCCTGGGCGAAGCCCTGATCGCGGTGCTGCTGAGCCCGCTGCGCTGGCTGCTGTTCTGAGCCGGCCAACCCCGTCCCTTCCCCCGCATCCCCCGCCTTCCTGTCCTTCTTCATGAGCAACGTCCGCGTCCTCACCGGCATCACCACCTCGGGCACGCCCCACCTCGGCAACTACGTCGGCGCCGTGCGCCCCACCGTGCGCGCCAGCCGCCTGCCCAAGGTCGAGAGCTTCCTGTTCCTGGCCGACTACCACGCGCTGATCAAGACCGGCGACCCGGCGCGCGTGCAGCGCTCGACGCTCGAGATCGCCGCCACCTGGATCGCCTGCGGCCTGGACCCGGCCAAGGTCACCTTCTACCGCCAGTCCGACATCCCCGAGATCCCCGAGCTGACCTGGTTCCTGACCTGCCTGACCGGCAAGGGTCTGCTGAATCGCGCGCACGCCTACAAGGCGATGCTGGACAAGAACGCCGCCGCCGGCGCCGACCCGGACGACGGCGTCACCGCCGGCCTGTTCATGTACCCGGTGCTGATGGCCGCCGACATCCTGCTGTTCAACGCCAACCTGGTGCCGGTGGGCCGCGACCAGGTCCAGCACATCGAGATGGCGCGCGACATCGCGTCCAGCTTCAACCACCAGTACGGCGAGCATTTCGTGCTGCCCGACGCGGTGATCGAGGAGTCTGTCGCCACCCTGCCCGGCCTGGACGGCCGCAAGATGAGCAAGAGCTACGACAACACGATCCCGCTGTTCGCGCCGCGCGAGCAGTTGAAGAAGCTCATCATGGGCATCGTGACCGACTCGAAGGCGCCCGGCGAGCCCAAGGACACCGAGGGCTCGGCACTGTTCCAGATCTTCCAGGCCTTCGCCACGCCCGATGAAACCGCCGCCTTCGCCCAGGCCTACGCCGACGGCATCGCTTGGAGCGACGCCAAACAGCGCCTGTTCGAGCGCATCGACGCCGAGATCGCGCCAATGCGCGCGACCTACGAGGACCTGATGGCCCACCCCGAGAAGGTCGAGGCCATGCTGCAGGCCGGCGCCGCCAAGGCACGCGTGATCGCCACGCCCTTCACCGCGCGCCTGCGCCACGCCGTCGGCCTGCGCCCGCTGCAGGCGGCGGTCGAGACCAAGGCCAAGGCCGACAAGGCCGCGCTGCCGACCTTCAAGCAGTACCGCGAGAAGGACGGCCGCTTCTACTACAAGCTTGCCGACGCCCGCGGCCGCGTGCTGCTGCAGAGCCGGGGCTATACCTCGCCCAAGCACTGCGGCGAGGCGATCGCCCACCTCAAGGCCCAGGGCTGGAGCGCCAGCCCCGCGATGCATGAGATGGCAGCCGTGGCCGAAGGCGCCAGCGCCACCGAGGCCGACGATGCGTTGCAGCTTTTGCGCGAGGCAGCCTGAAAATAGCCCAAAAAGCCTGCTACAATGCTGGCTTCGACACAGGAGAGGTGGCAGAGTGGTCGAATGCGCCGGACTCGAAATCCGGTATACGGTTATACCGTATCGAGGGTTCGAATCCCTCCTTCTCCGCCAAGATATCAACGACTTACGTCGTTTCCAGGAAGCCCGCAGCAATGCGGGCTTTTTGCTTTCTGGCCGCTCATGTAGCCACCATGTAGCCACTGGTACAGGGTTTTCGCACCTTGAAACCAACTCCTGCCTCCACCACGCACAGCGCCAGCAGCTCGACCTCTGCAGAAGCCGCTGGGTCAATACACTGGCCTATCCACGCGCATCCTCTCGCAGTGCCTCGTACAGCTGCGCCGGCCCCAGCAGGATGTCCTTCGGCCCGGAGCGAACCCGGTCCGAATCCAGCGCCTGCTTGCTCATGGTGGTGTGCGCGGCCAGCGCGTCCATCACCGCGTTCAGGATCTCGTGCGCCAGATCGGGCGAGTTGGCAAACTGCTCCTCGGTGTTGTTGGCCGCCTGCTGCCGCAACAGGTCGGACTCCATCAGCTTGCCCTTGAGCACGTGGTTGACGTAGACCAGCTTGTCGTCGTCGCTCAGCTCGCCCTCGAACAGGTCGTTGACCTTGGCCACGATCTCCGACAGCAGCACCTTCTGCTTGTCCTGCACCTGGCCAGCGCCGGATTCGCTCAGGGGCTTGAGCCTGTAGTCGCCTTCGCGCTCGCCAAGCGCCAGATCCCTGGTGCCCTGCTCTTTCAATCTGTGGTGGGTCAGCACCACCTTGGACAGGTCGATGCCCTCGCGCTCGCGGCCGAACTCCAACAGTGGCAATAGCCGCTTGAAGAAGATGGCCCGCTTCTCGATCGCCGTGTTGCCGTAGTCGAACATCTGGCCCAGGAAGGCATAGACGCGCACATAGGTGCCCAGGTCGCGCTTGAACAGCAGCAAGGCATCCAGCTCGTCGTGGGCGTGCTGCGATTCCGGGCCGCCGGGGTGCTTGGCCTCGGCAACGGCCAGGGCCTGCCGGGCTGCCTTGTACTGTTTCAGCAGCCGGTCCGCCACCGGCTCGATCGCTGCCACCAGCATGGCCTGGGTCGCCTTGGGGTTGAGTTCGGCCAGCACCACGCGCTCGACCTCGAGGTCGTCGTAATGGCCGCTGCCGTCGAGCTTGGCGCGCAGGCTGTAGATCAGCTCGGGGTCGGTGGCACCGGCCAGCTCGGCCGTTTCGTAGTAGGTCCGGAACGCCGCCAGCACCTCGTCCGGGTCGTTGACGAAGTCCAGGATGTAGGTGCTGTCCTTGAGGCCAAAGGGGCCGTTGTAGGCCCGGTTCAGCCGGCTGAGCGTCTGCACCGCCTGGATGCCGGCCAGCCGCTTGTCGACGTACATGCCGCACAGCAGCGGCTGGTCAAAGCCGGTCTGGAACTTGTTGGCCACCAGCAGGATCTGGTACTCGTCGGTCTGGAAGGCGTCGCGGATGTCGCGGCCCTTGAGGTTGGGGTTGAGCTGGGCGCTGGTCTCGGTGACGGGCTCGGGGAAGCTCTCGGGGTCGTTGACCTCGCCCGAGTACGCCACGAGGGAGCCGAGCTGGTAGCCACTGGCCGCGATGTACTTGTCCAGCGCCACCTTCCAGCGCACGGCCTCCAGCCGGCTGCCGACCACCACCATGGCCTTGGCATGGCCCTTGAGCAGGGGTTGCACGTTCGCGCGGAAATGCTCCACCACGATCGCCACTTTCTGGCTGATGTTGTACGGGTGCAGGCGCACCCAACTCGCTGCTCTTGCTGCCGGCTTCGCCCTTGATGGTGGCGACCACGCCGGCGGTGCGCTGGAAGTCGAAGATTGCCTCCTGCAGCTGGGTGTCGAGCACAGTGCGGTCGCTCACCACCAGCACGGTGTCGAACAGCTTGCGGTTCTGCGCGTCGTGCAGGTCGGCCAGGAAATGCTCGGTCCAGGCAATCGAGTTGGTCTTGCCCGAACCCGCGCTGTGCTGGATCAGGTACTTCTGGCCCGGGCCCTCGGCCAGGACGGCCTGGACCAGCTTGCGGGTGGCGTCGAGCTGGTGGTAGCGCGGGAACAGGATGGAGCGGATCTGCTTCTCTTCTTGTCGCGCTGCGTGACCAGGTAGCGGGCGATGATCTCCAGCCAGCTGTCGCGCTGCCAGACCTGCTCCCACAGGTAGGCGGTGCGGTGGCCCTGGCCGTTGGGCGGGTTGCCCGCGCCGCCATGGTCGCCCTGGTTGAACGGCAGGAAATGGGGGCTGGGGCCTTGCAGCCGGGTGGTCATCATGACCGTGCGGTTGCTGACCGCGAAATGCACCAGCGCGCCCCGCGGGAAGTCCAGCAGCGGCTCGGCGAACGGCCTGCCCTTCGGTCTGGGGATGCGGTCGAAGCGGTACTGGTCCACCGCCGCGTTGATGTCCTGAGTGAAGTCGGTCTTGAGCTCGGCCGTGGCCACCGGAATGCCGTTGAGGAACAGCACCAGGTCGATGATGTCATCGTGTTGGTGCGGCACTGGCGCACCACGCGCAGGCGGTTGGCGGCGTAGCGGGCCTGCAGCTCGGGGTTCATGGCCAGCGCCGGCCTGAACTGCGCCAGCTTGAGCGGGCTCTTGAGGCCCCGCAGGTCCAGCCCCACGCGCAGCACCTCCAGCGTGCCGCGCTCGTCCAGCGCCTTGCGTAGGCGGTCGAGCAGCATGGCCTCGGCAGCGGCACCATGGTTCTTGGCGATCGCCTCCCAGGCCTGGGGCTGGGTGGCCTGTACCCAGGCGATCACGTCGGCCGGGTACAGCGCGCGGGCGGTGTCGTAGCCGCGGGCGTCGCCGTCACTGCCGGGCGCGGCGTACAGCCAGCCATGGGCGCCGAGGTGGTTGCAGATGTCGGTCTCAAGTGCCACTTCGAGGTGCAAGGCCACCGGCTTCTCCGTTTGCTGTTGTATCAGTCTTCGTCTTCTTGCCCGGTCAGCGGCAAGCCCTGCATGGCCTGGCTCACGGCCATCTCGATGGCGTCCAGCGCAGGCTCCGGCACGCGCTCGGCGAACCGCTTGCGGCGGTTGTTCGACAACTTGCCTCCGTTCTGGAAGATGGTCACGATCAGGGTGGTCAGATCGCTGCTGCGCAGATCGTGGCGGTCGTTGATGTAGCGGGCAACCCGGTCGAACAGGCCCAGGAAATCCACCTCCTGCCGCAGGTGCGTGTCCAGTGCCGCCTCTGCCATGTCCAGCGCGAATTCCGCGCAGCGGGTCAGGTCCATGTAGCGGAACCAGATGTCGGCCCCGTCTGCCCATTCATAGCTGTAATGCTCATCGCCGGCCCAGGTGACGCGGCACAGCTGCCGGGCGGGCTTGCTGAACGAGGTCAGCGCCTGCAGGTACTGCGCCTCGTGCTTCTTCATCGCCACCGAAACCGGCAGCAGGAACTGCGGCGGCAGCTGGCCCGATTGCCCCAGGCAGTGGTGCAGCAGAAAGCGCGACAGGCGACCGTTGCCATCCATGAAGGGGTGGATGAACACGAATGCAAAAGAGACCACCGCCGCGTGCACCAGCGGGTCCAGCTGCTGGGGACGGCGGTTTCCCAGGTCCATGAGCTTGTCCATCAGTTCCACCGCCAGATCCGGCCAGGGCGGCACATAGGTCACGCCGGCGGCACCCTGCGTATCCTTCTGCAGGCGGTTCTGCTCGGTACGGAACTGCACCGCCTTGTCGAAGGGGTTGGAGATGGCCGCATTCTGCAACTCGATCAGCAGATCCTCAGTCAGGGGCTGCTGCTCATGCGCCCGCTTGAGCAGCGAGGCGAACGTCGAGGCCTTGTCGTGGCTGGGTGTTTCGCCCTCGATGGCGAACGAGCCCTCGGTTTCGCTCAGATAGGCCCAGGACAGGGCGCGCTCGAGCATGGCATCGTCAATCGCCTCGGCAAAGGCCTGCGTCTGGCCCAGGAGGTCTTTTTGCAGCAGGCGTGTCAGTTCAGGCGTCTTGCGCACGACAGGGCAGAACGACAGATCACCCAGGCCATTGAATTCGACGCGCCAGCGTGCATCGCGGTGCGACGCGCCGACGATGTAGTCATCCGGGTCGAACAAGGGCACATAGGCCGCCGCCACCGCCAGATCGTCCAGCCCCGGCAGGCGCTGCCGATGCAGGCCCTCCCACAAGTGGCCCAGCTTGCGGGCGTACACCCCATTCGGCGCCGAACGGACCAGTTCGACCAGCTGTTCGGGTGGAATCCGGCGCAGCGCCGCCGCCAGCAGGTCGAGCCGGACTCCCTCGTGCTTGATGGCGAACAGCGCCTGGGGCAGCAGTTCTTGCGCCGGCGCCAGCTTGTGCGGGACCAGCAAGGCTCCCTCGGTCAGTCGCTGGATGCGGTTGACCGGCGCCACGCGCGCGTGCTGGGCACCCAGGAAATCCGGGGCCTGCACCGCGTCCTGGATCCAGGCGTAGCCCACGGCACTCATTTCAGTGCCCCTCCGACGAGCGGAAAAATCTTCAGCATCGAGGGATTATCTTCAGAAACTGGTTGCATGAAGATTTTTTCTTCAGAAACTTTCTATGAAGATACTTTTCCTTCAGATTTAACATGAAGCCAGACCCCGCACGTCGATCTGGCCGGTGACGGCGGCGGAGATCAGGGCGGTGCGGCGCTCCTGCAGCAGGTTGATGGCGGATTGTGCTTCGGCCACCAACTCGTCGATCTTGGCGGTTTCACGGTCGACGAAAACGGTGATGGCTGCCAGCTCATCCGACGGGGGGACAGCAACGTCCAGCTCCAGGATGGTCGATTGCCCGATGTTGAGCATCGAGCTGCTGGCTCCCGTCGCCGAAAGTTCAATCTGCCCGCGAACCCGTGGAATGCCGAGATACATAGCCAGAAACACGGGCGCGCTGGTGTCAGATCGCAAGCGCAGCCGGTACAGCTTGTCACACAGCATCAACCTGGGGAAGTCCCGCAACGCGACGGCGGCGCTCCCGACAAGCTCGCGGGTATTGGCACGCGAGATCAACAAGTCACCGGATGCAAGGCCCAGTTCAGGCAAGGGCTCCAGCTCTGGCTGTTCAATGGGGCACCGCTCCAGTTCGACCGAGGCGGTGGGCGCTGGCGCAGGGGGCGGTTCTGACGGCAGTGGCTGCTCCACCTTCGCCTGCGCTGAAGACACCGACTCGGTAGCAGGCCCTTGATTGGCTTGAACGCACGACAGCTGAACCTGGACAAAGACTGCGGGAAGTGGCGCAGAGAGGGATTGGGATTCTGCTGGCAGACCAACAAGCTCAGCGGCATCTCGGCATCGTCTGACTTCATCAATCATCTGCCTGGGAACACTGGGGTCGGCAGCAAGCCCCGTGATGATCTCATCGAGCCTTGACCGTGCGCTGCCCAAGCGCTTCTTCTTAATATCCAGCTCAGACGGTTTTTCAGCGGGCAGGCTCAGGAACGCTGAGATTTCTGCCACCAACTCCATGGCTTGTTTGTATTCTTCCTCGTGGAAAGCCCATGCGAAAACTTGATCGTCGGTCATTGCTGCATCTTCCCGAATGCGCTCCCATGATGGGTGCCCCAGCAGGCCAGCGGGAGGGCTGGCTTTTCGACCGGGTTTCGACGCCGGGCTAGCTGGGGCAAAAACTCAGGCTGCCTCTGCTGCTCGCCTGCGGGGTGCAGCACGCTTGCGGCCCAGCTTGGGCTTGGACACCTTCACCACGGGCGACATGCCGGCCGTCGCGGCCATGTCCATCAGCGTGTCGAGCGAGAACAGGTTGACCTTGCCGCGCATCAGGTCCGAAATCCTGGGCTGGGTCACGCCGAACAGCTCGGCAGCGTCGGCCTGGGTCATGCCGCGCTCCTGAATGACGGTGGTCAGCTCAATCATGAGGCTGGAGCGGGCCTTCATGCTGGCGGCCTCCTGCGGCGTGTTCTCGATGGCGTCCCACACGCTGGCGAATCGGTTTGCGGTCATGGCGTCAACTCCTTGAGCAGGTCTTTGTATCGCTTGGCGGCAAGGTCGATGTCCTTGCGCGCAGTTTGCTGGGTCTTTTTCTGGAAGCAGTGCAGGACGTAGACGGCATCCTCGAACTTGGCGACGTAGACCACGCGGAACGTGCCGGCCTCGTCCCAGATCCGAATCTCCGTCACTCCCTTGCCGATGGTGGGCATGGGCTTGGAGTCGTCAGGCATCAGACCATGCTGCACGCGGTCCAACTGGTAGCCGGCCTGCTTCATGGCAGTGACCGGAAAGTCGCGCAGGTCGTCCAGCGAGCTGCCCCGACAGTCAATCGGCTTCATGCCTTGATAATACAAGTTTTTGTATGTTCCTGCCTCATGCCACCAGCGCCAGCTTGCCCGGCTCGGTCTTGCGGTCGAACTGCACCCCGGCAAGGGCCAGGATATGGGCCTCTATCCGCTCAAGGAACGGGCGCAGGCGGTCGAAGCCGTTCTGATGGATCAGGTCGTGCAGCTTGACCAGGTTGTTCTCGATAATGCTGGCGTCCCTGGTGGGCTGCACCGGCTCCGGGGTGACATCCTTCAACTATCGATAAAGCATCAATCGAGTCAACTCTAGCGGTTCGGCCGCACCCCACCCGGCCCGGACTCTTGCGGCACCAGCTCCGCCGCATAGCTCATCAGCATGGCCTTGACCAGGGGGTGCAGTCCAGAACCAGACTCCGCCGCGGCCTGCTCCAGCAGCCCGCGGCGCATGACGGGCGGCCAGTACCTGCGGATGTGGTCGCGAATTTCCTTCAGCGCCTCGTCGCGCTCCGGCATCGATTCAAAAAACGTCCCGATGCGATTGGCCATGCCGACCAGGTTCTCCATGTCCATGCCTCAGTCCCTCCCTGCGCTGCACATCAACCGCTCCGCAAAGGTATAGGCCGTCAAGCCGCCTTCCCGCACGAATCCCGCCACGCAGAGATTGGCCTCCTGCGCACAGGCCACCGCCCACGCGGTGGGCGCCGAAACCGCGGCCAGCAGGCCCGCTCCCAGCGCCACCGTTTTCTGCACCATCTCGAAACTGGCCCGGCTGGTGACCAGGACAAAGCCGCCGCGCGTGTCGATGCGTGCCTTGGTCAAGGCCCCCACCAGCTTGTCCAGCGCGTTGTGGCGTCCCACGTCCTCGCGGGCCAGCAGGATGTTGCCGCCCAGATCCGCCCAGGCCGCCGCATGCGTGGATCCCGTGAAGTGCTGCAGGTGTTGCCACTCCCGCAGGGACTGCTCGGCCCGCGCCACGGCAGCTGCCGGCACGGAAACCGCCGGTACCGCCGGCAAGGCGCGGCGCACCTGCGCCAGGGAATCGATGCCACACAGGCCGCAGCCGGTACGCCCGGCCAGGGTGCGCCGGCGCTCCTTCAAGCGCCAGGCGCAGGCCGCCGCCACGTCCAGGCGCACCTCCATGCCGGCGGGGACGCGCACCGCCTCGACGCCGTAGAGCTCCGCCGCGGTCTCGATCAGGCCTTCGGTCAAGGCGAAGCCGAGCGCAAAGTCCTCCAGGTCGGTCGGCGTGGCCATCATGACCGCATGCGAGATGCCGTTGAACACCAGTGCAACCGGCACCTCCTCCGCCAGGGCGTCCTCGCCGGCTTCGCGCCAATGGCCGGACCAGCGCCTGGCCGGAGCCAGTACGGCCCCCTCGGGCAGCACCTCCAGCGGATGCGCCATCATCGCGCCGCCTCCTCTGCGGCCAGCGCGTGGGGCACCAGATCCAGTTGCGCGCGATTGAACGCGGCGTAGCGCTGCTGCCACTCCGACGGCTGCGTCACCGCCACCACCTGCACCGCCGTGACCTTGTACTCGGGGCAGTTGGTCGCCCAGTCCGAGCTGTCGGTGGTGATGACGTTGGCGCCCGACTCGGGGAAGTGGAAGGTGGTGTAGACCACGCCCGGCTGCATGCGCTCGCTGATCTCGGCGCGCAGCACGGTGCGGCCGGCGCGGCTCTCGATGCCGACCCAGTCGCCCGCGCGGATGCCGCGCTGCTCGGCGTCGTGCGGGTGGATCTCGAGCCGGTCCTCGTCGTGCCACATCGAATTGGCGGTGCGACGCGTCTGTGCCCCGACGTTGTACTGCGACAGGATGCGGCCGGTCGTCAGCAGCAGCGGAAACCTGGGCGTGACCTTTTCATCGCTGGGCACATACTGGGTGATGAAGAAGCGACCCTTGCCGCGCACGAAGCGGTCGATGTGCATGGTCGGGGTACCGGCCTCCCCGGTGCCGTCGTTGCATGGCCATTGCACGCTGCCCAGGCGCTCGAGCCTGGCGTAGTTGACGCCGGCAAAGTTCGGCGTGAGGGCGGCGATCTCGTCCATGATCTGCGACGGGTGCTCGTAGTGCATGTCGTAGCCCAGCGCCCGGGCGAAGCGCTGCGTCACCTCCCAGTCGGCCAGTCCGGCCAGTGGCGGCATGGCCTGGCGCACGCGCGAGATGCGGCGCTCCGCGTTGGTGAAGGTGCCGTCCTTCTCCAGGAAGGAGCTGCCCGGCAGCAGCACGTGGGCGAACTTGGCCGTCTCGTTGAGGAAGATGTCCTGCACCACGATGCACTCCATCGCCGACAGGGCGGCTGTGACATGCTGGGTGTTGGGGTCGGACTGCACGATGTCCTCGCCCTGGCAGTACAGGCCCTTGAAGCTGCCGTCCAGGGCGGCCTCGAACATGTTGGGGATGCGCAGGCCCGGCTCGGGGCTCAGCGTCACGCCCCAGGTGGCTTCGAATTGGCTGCGCGTGGTCGTGTCGGAGATGTGGCGGTAGCCTGGCAGCTCGTGCGGGAAGCTGCCCATGTCGCAGCTGCCCTGGACGTTGTTCTGGCCGCGCAGCGGGTTGATGCCGACGCCTTCGCGGCCCACCATGCCGCAGGCCATGGCCAGGTTGGCGATGCCCAGCACCATGGTCGAGCCCTGCGCATGCTCGGTCACGCCCAGGCCGTAGTAGATGGCCGAATTGGGGCCGCTGGCGTACAGGCGGGCGGCGGCACGCACCTCGGCCGCCGGCACGCCGGTGACGGCCTCGAAGGCCTCGGGCGAGTTCTCGGGTCGGGCGACGAAGTCGCGCCAGTCACGGAAACTCTTGTCGTCGCAACGCTCGGCCACATAGGCATCGGCCAGCAGGCCCTCGGTCACGACCACGTGCGCCAGCGCCGTGATCATGGCGACGTTGGTGCCGGGCCTGAGCGCCAGGTGGTGCTCGGCCCTGATGTGTGGCGACTGCACCAGCTCGATGCGGCGCGGGTCGATGACGATCAGCCGGGCGCCCTGGCGCAGGCGTTTCTTCATGCGCGAGGCGAACACCGGATGCGCATCGGTCGGGTTGGCGCCGATCACCATGATGACGTCCGCCTGCTCGACCGACTTGAAGGTCTGCGTGCCGGCCGAAGTGCCGAGCGACTGCCCCAGGCCGTAGCCGGTGGGCGAATGGCAGACGCGCGCGCAGGTGTCGACGTTGTTGGTGCCGAAGGCCGCGCGCACCAGCTTCTGCACCAGGTAGGTCTCCTCGTTGGTGCAGCGGCTCGACGTGATGCCGCCGACCGCGTCCTTGCCGTGCTTCTTCTGGATGCGCTTGAACTCGCTGGCGGCGTAGTTCAGGGCGGTGTCCCAACTGACTTCTTGCCACGGGTCGTCGATGCTCTTGCGGATCATGGGCTGGGTGATGCGATCCTTGTGCGTGGCATAGCCCCAGGCAAAGCGGCCCTTGATGCAGCTGTGGCCCTCGTTGGCCTTGCCATCCTTCCAGGGCACCATGCGGACCACGGTGTTGCCCTTCATCTCGGCCTTGAAGCCGCAGCCCACGCCGCAATAGGCGCAGGTGGTGACCTTGCTGTGCTCGGGTTGACCAAGCGAGATCACGGATTTCTCCTGCAGCGTGGCCGTCGGGCAGGCCGCCACGCAGGCGCCGCAGCTGACGCACTCGCTCTTCATGAAGCTTTCGTTCATGCCCGGCGATACGCGCGACTCGAAGCCCCTGCCGCTGATCGTCAATGCGAATGTGCCTTGCGTCTCCTCGCAGGCGCGGACGCAACGGTTGCAGACGATGCACTTGGAAGGGTCGTAGCTGAAGTAGGGGTTGGATTCGTCCTTGTGGTCCTTCAGATGGTTGGCGCCGTCG
>JBEEPT010000281.1:0-4379 GCA_041190985.1 Pseudomonadota bacterium | reverse complement strand
AGGGCGAGATCGACTGGGACCTGTTCTTCGGCACGCTGGCCGAGGTCGGCTTCGACGGCGTGCTGTCGTCGTGCGTGTTCGCCTGGGAGGAGCGCGCCGAGGCGTCCAGCCGCTTCATGCGTGCCGAGATCCAGCGTTATCTCGACCGGTACGTCAAGCGCGCCTGAACCCGCACGGGCGCATTCACCCTCTCCTTCCCTGGACATATCCCATGAGCATCCACATCACCAGCGCCCCCTGCTGCTGGGGCGTCGACGACGTCAAGAACCCGCACCTGCCGCAATGGACCCGCGTCCTGCAGGAGGCCAGCCAGGCCGGCTACCAGGGCCTGGAGCTCGGCCCCTACGGCTACATGCCGCTGGACGTCGAGCGCACCGGCCAGGAACTTGAACGCCACGGCCTGCGCGTCGTGGCGGGCACCATCTTCGACGACCTGGTCGCGCCCGCCAACGCCGCCAGCCTGCTGCGCCAGACGCACGAGATCTGCGCCCTGCTGCGCCAGCTGCCCAGGCTGCCGACCGAAACCGGCCAGCGCTTCGCGGCGCCCTACCTGGTGGTGATGGACTGGGGCCATGACGAGCGCGACTACGCCGCCGGCCACGCCGAGCGCGCGCCGCGCCTGTCGCCCGAGGCCTGGGCCGCGATGGCGGGCCACATCCGCCAGATCGCCGAGCTGTCCTGGCGCGAGTACGGCATCCGCACCGTGATCCACCCGCACGCGGGCGGCTACATCGAGTTCGCCGACGAGATCGAGCAGATCCTGCGCGACATTCCGCATGAGGTCGCCGGCCTGTGCCTGGACACCGGCCACACCTACTACGCCGGCATGGACCCGGTCGAGTACCTGCGCAAGTACGCCGACCGCATCGACTACGTGCACTTCAAGGACATCGACCAGGCGGTGTTCGAGCAGGTCATGGGCCAGCGCATCCGCTTCTTCGAGGCCTGCGCCGAGGGCGTGATGTGCCCGATCGGCAAGGGCGTGCTCGACTACGACGCCATCAAGCAGACGCTGGCCGACATCGGCTACCAGGGCTACATCACCGTGGAGCAGGAGCGCGACCCGCGCAATGCCGGCTCGGTGCTGGATGACGTCAAGGCCAGCCGCGATTTCCTGCGCGGCGTGGGTTTTCATTGAACATTTCACCAGGGACAAGACCATGATCAACGGAGAAAAACTGCTGCCCGCCCCGATACGCTGGGGCATGGTGGGCGGCGGCCGCCAGAGCCAGATCGGCTACATCCACCGCTCGGCCGCGCTGCGCGACGGCGTGTTCCAGCTGGTGGCGGGCGCGTTCGACATCGATGCCGGGCGCGGACGCGACTTCGGCCTGAACCTGGGCGTGGCGGCCGAGCGCTGCCATGCCGACTACCAGGCCATGTTCGCGGCCGAGGCCGGGCGAGCGGACGGCATCCAGGCGGTGTCGATTGCCACGCCCAACGGTACCCATTTCGCCATCAGCAAGGCCGCGCTGGAAGCCGGCCTGCACGTGGTATGCGAAAAGCCCCTGTGCTTCACCACCGCCGAGGCCGAGGAACTGCGCGCCCTGGCCGCGCGCCAGGGCCGGATCGTGGGCGTGACCTACGGCTATGCCGGCCACCAGCTGATCGAGCAGGCGCGCGAGATGATCGCCGCCGGCGAACTGGGCGAGATCCGCATCGTGCAGATGCAGTTTGCCCACGGCTTCCACAACGAGGCGGTGGAGGCGGCCAACCCCGCCACCAAATGGCGGGTGGACCCCCGGCATGCCGGGCCGAGCTACGTGCTGGGCGACATCGGCACCCATCCGCTCTATATCGCGGAGGTGATGCTGCCCCAGCTCAGGATCAAGCGCCTGATGTGCTCGCGCCAGAGCTTCGTCAAGAGCCGCGCCCCGCTGGAGGACAACGCCTTCACCATCATGGAGTACGACACGGGCGCCGTGGGCTATGTCTGGTCGTGCGCGGTCAACGCCGGCTCCATGCACGGGCAGAAGGTCAGGGTCATAGGCTCCCGGGCCAGCATCGAATGGTGGGACGAGCGGCCCAACCAGCTGACCTTCGAGGTCCAGGGCAAGCCGCTGCAGGTGCTGGAGCGCGGCATGGGCTACCTGCACCCGGCCGCGCTGGCCGACGACCGCATCGGCGCCGGCCACCCCGAAGGCCTGTTCGAGGCCTGGTCCAACCTGTACTACCGCTTCGCGCTGGCCATGGATGCCGCCGACCGCAAGCTGCCCGCGCCAATGCGCTACCCCGGCATCGAGGCCGGCGTCGAGGGCGTGCGCTGGGTCGAGAACTGCGTGCGCTCGGCCGATGCCGGGGCCAGCTGGGTGGACTACCGCTGAACCTGGACGCGACGGGGAGACGCCCAGGGCGTCCGGGCGGGCAGCCAGCCAGCCATCACAATAGGTGCACGACTGCCCCAACCCTCAGGTCTTGCCGTGCCCCCGACTGGAAAACGCAAACGCAGCGCCCGTTTCATCGACATCGCCAGCGAGGCCGGCGTCAGCATGGCCACGGCGGACCGGGTGCTCAACGAGCGCGAGAGCGTATCCCCCGCGGCCCGCGCCAGGGTACTGGCCGCGGCGCAACGCCTGGGCATCAATCGCCACCTGCCGCAGCCGCAGCGCTCGCTGGTGCGCATCGACCTCCTGCTGCCCCGCAACGAGACGCCTTTCTTCACCGAGCTCAGGCGGGCGCTGGATGCCATGCAGCGCGGCGAAGCGGTCGTGACCGTGGTGACCGAGGTGAACTGCGACACCCCGCACCCTTACGTGGGCATAGACAACCGCCAGGCCGGCCGCACGGCGGGGCACCTGCTGCGCCGGCTGTGCCCGGTGCCCGGGCGTGTCCTGCTGCTCAGCGGCCGCAGCGATTACCTGGCCCACCAGGCCCGCCAGCAGGGTTGCGAGGAAGTGCTGAGCGGCCCCGGCTGGCAGGTGGTGCGGGCGCCGGACACCCATGATTCGCACGACGGCTGCTATTTCGCGGTGCTCGACGCCTTGAAGAGCGCCGGCGCGGATGGTCCGCTGCTCGGCATCTACAACACGGGCGGCGGCAGCGAAGGGGTGGCGGCAGCGCTGTGGGGCATGGACGGGCGCGTCGCGGTCATCGGTCATGAGGCCAGCGACGAGTGCCGCCAACCTGCGCGACGGCTGACCCGGCCGGCACGGCAGGATCAGCCGTAGAACGCCGGTCGCCCGGGCATCCGAATCGGCACGATCTGGCCATTGCCCTGGGCCAGCACGCAGGCATCGGCCGCCACGGCGGCGGCGTAGCCGTCCCAGGCCGAGGGACCGCCCAGGCGAGCCTGCGCCACGCCGTTGATGAAGTCCTGCAATTCCACGTCATAGGCCGCGATGAAGCGCTGCTTCCAGTCGGTGAGGATGGCCTGCTCGCTGCGGGCAGAACGCCGCATGGGAATGGCGCTGGGCTCGGGCAGGCTGGCGATGCCGGTCTCGCCCACCACCTGGCACTGGATGTCGTAGCCGTAGTCGCAATTCACGAAGACTTCAATGTCGATGCGCACGCCCCTGGCGGTTTCCAGCAGCACGATCTGGGGATCGGCCAGGTGGCTGGAGGCGCGGCGGGTCTTGCGCGGGTAGACCACCTGCGCGCTGACGTAGTCGTCCTGCAGCAGCCAGCGCAGCACGTCCAGTTCGTGGATCACGGTATCGGTGATCGCCATCGGCGTGCTGTAGCTGTCGCCCACGCTGGGGTTGCGGTGCGCGCAGTGCACCATCAGCGCCTCGCCCACCAGCCCGTCGTCGAGGGTTTTCTTGAGGGCGCGATAGCCGGCGTCGTAGGGGCGCATGAAGCCGACCTGCACCAGCCGTCGGCCATGGGCGATCTCGGCGTCCACGATGCGGCGGCATCCCTCGGCCGTGGTGGCCAGTGGCTTCTCGCAGAACACCGGCTTGCCGGCGGCGATGGCGGCCAGCACGAAGGCCTCGTGCGTGGGCCCCCAGGAGGTGACCAGCACGGCCTCGACCGATGGCGAGCCGATCAGCGTCTCGCCATCGGCGAACACCTGGGCGCGCGGGGCGTACTGCCGGGCCGCGGCGGCGGCCTGTTCGAGGTTGATGTCGGTGACGGCGACCACTTCGGCGCCGGTGAGGGTCTGCTGGATGCGGCGAATGTGGTCCTGGCCTATGGCGCCAGTGCCGATCACGCCAATCTTCAAGCTCATGGTCTGCTCCTGCGTGTGAAGTGAAAGTGAAATGGACGGGGGCTTGCTCAGCGGCGGAAATGGCGGTCGATGTGGCGCTGGATTTCCTGGCGCATGAAGCGGCTGGACGCCTCGGCGCGCTCCTCCCAGGCGAACACGCACGACGACAGCACGCCGTCGAAGCCGACCTCGGCCAGCGTGCCGAAGAACAGGTCCCAGTCGATCTCGCCCT
>JBEEPT010000280.1:0-17443 GCA_041190985.1 Pseudomonadota bacterium | reverse complement strand
GCAGCTTAGGGTGCCAATGCTTGGATCAGACCGATACTGTCACCAGCCTGTCGCGATGGTGTAGGGGCGCTGGCGACAGGGAGACGGCAGGCGCTTGACAGTCAGGCGGCAGGTGGCGCATGGTGTGTGAACACCAACGGGAGCCCCGCCATGGACACGCCCCAGCCTCTGAAGCCCTTCGTCGCCTACTTCCGCGTCTCGACCGACAAGCAGGGCGAGAGCGGCCTCGGCCTCGAGGCGCAGCGCGCGACCGTCGCCCGCCACCACCCGGCCGAGGGCTGGGTGCAGGTGGGCGAATTTGTCGAGGTTGAGAGCGGCAAGCGGGGCGACCGGCCGCAGCTGACGCTGGCGCTGGCGCGGGCCAAGTCGATGCGCGCCACCCTGGTGGTGGCCAAGCTCGATCGGCTGAGCCGCAGCCTGTCCTTCGTGGCCAACCTGATGGAGGCGAAGGTCGCGTTTTGCGCCTGCGACGTGCCGCAGCTGAACGACCCCGGCCAGTCGCGTTTCCTG
The DNA here is from genome assembly GCA_041190985.1 of Pseudomonadota bacterium. Taxonomy (GTDB): domain Bacteria; phylum Pseudomonadota; class Gammaproteobacteria; order Burkholderiales; family Burkholderiaceae_C; genus Malikia. The sequence continues at coordinate 16,933 of JBEEPT010000280.1, read as the reverse complement.
CTCGGCCTGATGGCCAACATCGCGGAGTACGAGGCGAGCATGATCTCGGCCCGCACCAAGGCGGCGCTGGCGGTGAAGAAGGCGCAGGGCGTCGAGCTCGGCAGCCCGACGCCGGAGCGCGGCGGGGCGGCGCGCGGGGCGCAGCTGGCGGCCGAGCGCGAGGCGCGGGATGCGGTGCTGCTGCCGGTGGTGCGCGACATCCTGGCCGGCGGCGTGACCTCGGTGCGCGGCGTGGCGGCCGAGCTCAACCGGCGCGGCGTGAAGCCCCTGCGGGGCGACGCCTGGGGCGTCGGCGCGGTGCATACGCTGCTGCTGCGGGCGCGGTCGGCGGGAGGCTGAGACTCATGGGCTGGAACGATTCAAAAAAATTTACACGCGGGGCTGGACTAAGCGGGGCCGTTAACATTAATGACGGACCTGTTAACAAAGCGGTACCGCAAACGGCCAGCAGAGCCGCGGCGGCGAGGAAGGCCTCAGAGGAGGCGGCGATGGTGTTGCGGTTGAAGCATGAGCAGGTCCGCGAAGAGTCCGAGCGCGAGCAGCGGGCGAAGCGCAACGCCGACGCCTATGCCGGCGTGCTGGGCGGGCAGCTGGTGTCGCGCATCACCGTGCCGCTGACCAATAGGGACGACGTCCTGCGCGCCGCCGCCGCGCTGAAGGAGCTGGCGCTGCAGCTGGAGGAGCTGGCGGATGCGCCCATGCACATCAGCTCGCGGCTGATGGCGGCCCGCTCGCATTGCTATTTCGCGCACCGGTCCTTGAAGGGCGGGGCGCGCTGGAACGGGACGACACGCTGATCGTCGTCACGGGCCGCCTACAAGATGTTGGGGGTAGGCGGCCGGTAGCGTTGGCTTTTAAGACGGGGGACAACATTATGATTTCGCACAATTCACAGCACCGCATGCCGCATAAGATATATTGTGGCAATTCAGCGTCTTACCACCATATCTTGTGTGACTCGACGCGCTCGCCGAGTCAAGCGAACCAGCTCAACCTGGCTGACTGGGTCAGCATCTTGGTCGGTGGGCCGCTGGCCGCCGCAAGCGTTTACGCGCTCATCTGGTCTGGCTGGATCATCAGCCTAGCCTCCGGCGTGGGGGGCTGACCATGGTCGGAAAGATCACGCCCGACACGCACATCAGCTGCTCGCGGCTGCCGGCGGTCCTGGGCCTGTCGCCCTGGTCGACGCCGAACGATGAGCTGGCCAAGAGCCTCGACGCCCGGCTGGGCCGGGCCCGGCCGCGCGACGCGGCAGGGGAGGGGGCCGAATGGGGCAACCTGCTGGAGCCGATCGTGCTGCGCGAGATGGCCCGCCGCCTCGGCCTGGTCCGCGTGCAGACCGGCATCACCAAGCCGGTGCAGGCCGGCTGCATGGTCACCGACGGCGTGAGCGCACGCTACGGCATGCTCTACGGCAGCCTGGATGGGCGCGGCACGGCGCCGGAGGTGTGGGTGGCCGACACCAACCCCGAGCTCGGCATCTACTGCCCAGCCGGCCCCGTGAAGCTGTATGGCCGCGGCGTGCTGGAGGCGAAGACAACCCGCGCCGAGCCGGCCGAGGAGCCGCCACCGTACCGTGGCCCGGTGCAGGTGCAGGGGCTGATGCTCTGCACCGGCTACCAATGGGCGGCCGTGGGTGTGCTGCACCAGGGGCAGGAGCTTCGGATCTATCTCTACCAGTCGAGCGACGAGTGGCACGCGAAAATCCGCGACGCGGTGGTGGAGTTCGAGACGCGCCTGCAGGGGCCGGAATGGTATCCGCCGACCAGCGCGGCCGACGCCCGCCGGACTTGGCAGATGCAGGACGAGGACGCGCCGCCCATCGCGCTGCCGGCAGAGGCCGCCGACCTGGCGCGCATGATCCTCGACGGCAAGCGGGCCCGGAAGGCGGTCGACGAGATGATCGACCAGGCCGAGGCCGGCCTAATGTCGATGCTCGGCAACCATGAGGTCGGTCATGTCGAGGGCATCACCGTCCGGTGGCCGTCGAAGCGGTTCAAGGCGCAGCCGGCCAAGACGGTGCCGGCCACGCAGGAGCGGGTGACCCGCGGCAGCCTGTACATATCGGAGCTGGTGGCATGACCTACGCTCGCCGCCTCGCCCCGACGCGCCGGCAGGCGCAGCTGCTGGCCTTCCTGCGAGACTACATCGCCCAGCACGGGGAGGCGCCGCTCCGCGATGAGATGTGCGCCGCCATCGGGGTCAGCAGCCGCAACGCGGTGCGCGACCTCCTGATCGGCCTGCAGCAGCGGGGCCAGATCCAGATGACCGCCGGCCTGGTGCGCGGCATCGCCCTGGTGGACGCTGTAGTGCCGCCTGTAGTGACACTACAGCCGGGCTGTAAATCGTGAAAATGTGGGCGGCGATCATCGTGTTGGCTGGCGACGTCAGCGGCCTGCCGCTGCTGTCCTGGCACGGCACCCGCAACGCCTGCCTCGAGCGGCTGCAGCTCGAGGCGGCGAATGCGGCGTATAACCGGCGGCCGGTGGCGTATGCCGCCTGCGAGGAACACGAACGCCCGCAGATCCCACGCATCCGCGACATGCGGATCGAGGTGCGGTGATCAGGGCGAGGCCTGGCGCTTGCCGCGCCGGGCCTCTTCCTCGCGCTCGAGCTCGCGGCGGGCGAGCTCGACCGCCACGGCAAACCTGATGAAATCAGCGGGCGCTTCGCCTGGGCGCAAAGACGCGTGGACGCGCTGCAGCGTGCCTGGCGGCAGCCGCGCGATCGTCTGGTCGGGATAGAGCAGCGGGCGCCCCATGGGGCGCACAGTAGTAGACGGCGCAATTAAATGCGACGCACACAAAGCGATACCGTTAATCATTATCCGGCGCCCAAGTTTGTGATGGACAGCCGCCGTGTAACCGCGAACATTACATCAACAAGGCGTGAGTAAACGGTATCTAATATGGCCCCGCAGCCCATCACCAGCCGCAAAGGCGCGCGCCCGTCTCGTTGTGCGCCAGGATCTGCCGCGCCGTGCCGTCAGTCAGCACATCCGCCCGGCTGATGTAGATCGGCCGCCACCCCGAGCAGGGGTTAGTCCCGGCTCCACCTGTCGCGCAGCCGGCCAGCAGCGTCAGGCTCGCGAGCCACACCGCGCTCCACCGCATCCCGCGTCTCCCGTGTCTCGAGGTCACGGCCGAGCGCCCGGCGCTCCGCCTCGACGCGCCCCTGGCGGCGGCCAGCCAGCAGCACGCTGCCGAACAGCGCGAAGCCCGCCAGCGCGGCGGCGACGTAGGGCGTGACGGAGCGCGACCACCAGACGCCGAGCAGGGGCAGCATCAAATCCGGCCCTTGCGCCAGAGCAGGAACAGGGTCGCTGCCGTCAGCACCAGCGCTACGCCCACGATCGGCCCGACGGCGCCCAGCGCCTCGACCGCCGGGGCCGCCTGCGCCAGCGTGGACGCGATGCCCGCCAGGCCGACGCCCAGCGCCGCCTTGCCGGTGCCGGTGGCAGCCGCCTCGGTCACCGTGGCGGCGGCCGGCGCCGGCTCGACGTAGTTGCTGGCCACCGGCGAGCCCCGCGCCCAGAGGCCAGCCTCGGCGGCGCGGCGGTTGGCCAGCCCCGTGACGACGCGCCCCTTCACCTTGTTCCAGCGCATGAGCTCGGCCGGCACCGCGTCATAGTCGCCGGCGTTCAGCTTCTTCAGCAGGGTCGACCGCGCTGCGGCGCCTTCGCCCACATTGAACACCCAGCTGACCAGCGCACCGTGCTGGCCGTCGGACAGGGGCACCTGCACCAGGCGCTCGACGGCCGCCTCAAACAGGCCGAGATCCCGCAGCAGGCGGCGCTCGGCGTCGACCTGCGTGATGCGCTGGCCGGCCCGCACGTCCCGCGTGCTGCCGTAGCCGATCGTCAGCACACCGCCCTCGCAACGGTACGCCTCCAGCCGCAGGCCTTCCCAACGCTTGATGAGGGCCAGCGCCTCGATGCTGATGCGGCGGGCCATTACTGCGACCTCCGCTCGAGCCGCTGCAGTATCTCGGTCTGCGCCCGCATGCGCTCATCGAGGCGGGCCAGGGCTTCCGAGATCCGCCGATCCTCGACCGAGCGCGCGGCTTCGGATGCGCGCAGGGTGGCGATCGCCTCATGCGCCTGGTCGACGCGGGCCGACAGGTGCGAGGCCCACCAGACGATGCCGGCCGTCTGCAGCGCCAGCCCGGCGATCAGGCCAACCGGGACACGCTTGTCGAGGTGCCATTGCGTGGGCTCACTCATCGAATGCTCCTCGCGCCGGGCTCCGGCCCATCACCCGGCGGAAGTCGCGGTCGCGCTCGACGCGCCGGGCCAGGTCGTCGTCTGCCCCCAACGATAGGCGTTGCGCTGCTGTCCACCGCCTGTCGCGGACCTGTCGCAGAGCGGCCAGCTGGTCGGCTGGGTCCATGCCATCCCAGCCTGGCAGCTCGATGATCTGCTCCATCTCCTCCCGCATGGTCATGCCGCCGCCGACCTCGGCGCTGTTCATGTCCTCCAGCAGGCGGTTGTACTGCGCCGGCGTGAGCTCGACCGTCGTGCCGGGGAACTGCCGGCGCGGCATCTGCAGCACGCCGCCCAGGCGCAGCAGCTCCTGCTCGAGGCGGTCGGACACGCCGGGCCGCGTGGTGCGGAACGGCCAGAACAGCTCCCACGCGCCGCCGGCCGTCGGCTGCACCGGCTCGGCCCAGAGGTTCAGCACCGCCGGCAGGTCGCCGCTGGCAAGCGGGCTGCGGGCACGCGCCGCCGTGAAGGCTTCCGCGAAGCCGCGCGTGACCGGGTTCGCCTGCATCCAGTCGCGGTCCTGCAGCCGGCTCTCGCGCACCGTCGGGTCGATCGCCCGTTCCAGCGCGCCGCTGAAGGGGCCGCCCGTCAGGGGCAGGGGCTGCGCACCGATCAGCGCATTGGCGCCCTGGCGCGTCAGCTGCTGCACCATGCGGGTCGTGCGCTCGCCAGGCTCCAGCCGCGCGTCGCTCATGATCCGCGTCAGGTCGCTGACGCCCTGCAGGAAGGGGCTCTCGAGCATGTACTGGTACAGGCCCGTGACGCCGCCAGCGACAAAGCTCTCGAGGCTCAGCCGCATGCCGGCCTCGTCGCCGTCGACGTTGGGATGGTCGAGGACATAGGTCGCGGTGTCGGCCGCCATGGCGAGCAGGCCGCTGATCGGATCCAGCGCCTGGTAGCTGGTGCAGCTCCAGCCGCCCTCTGTGCGGTGGCAGATGCTGTAGGGCTGCAGGCCCTGGCGGCGGAAGCTGTCGCGGCGGGCAGCCTGCGATGGCTCCGCGCCCGTGATGCGGAAGTCTTCGCGGAAGGAGCTGTCGACCACCTGGCCGTACATCCACCACATGGCCATGCTGCCCAGCGCCATGCGCGACAGCGCGAGATCCGCGCGCGCGCCGCCGGCCAGGATGTCGCCCCACACCGCCGGCGACAGGGCCGCCACCGGCGTCCGGTGCAGCACGGCGCGGACGATGTTGGTCGGCGTCGTGAAGAAGGGGACGATGACCTTGGCGAGCGGGTGCTGCATGGCGCGCCCGACCATCTGCATGCCTGGGCCCAGCTCCTGCTGGAACACGACGCTGCGCGAGAACGCCTCGGCCGCATCGCGCCACGCCTCGGGCGGGTTCTCGTAGAAGCGCGCCGCCTCCTCGGCCGCCTTGGCGATGTCCACGCCCTGCTCAACCAGCTGGTTCCGGTATCGCAGCGCCTGCGCGTGCAGCTCGGCGCGGTAGGCCATGGTCTGGAAGAAGGCGTCGGTCGTGATCAGCGTGCGGCCAGGCAGTGTCATGCCCGTGCCAAGCAGGTCGAGCGCACGGCCAGGCGCGCCCGACAGCTCGAACGCTTCCGCGCTGATGGGGTTGGGGCGGGGCAGCTCGATCTTGCCCGACCCGCCGACAGGGATGTTGGTGCGCCAGGTCTGGCCGGAGGCGGCCAGCGCATCGCCCATCGCGCTGTACATGCCGTAAAGCTGCGCGAAGGCCTCGCCCATATAGACGCGCTCGTCGCTGCCGACCCCCATCGTGGTCCGCACGCCGCCGATCGCGCCGGCCAGCAGGCGCTCCGGCACCTGCCAGAGGCCCATGGTGCCATTGCCCAGCACGTTCTTGATGTGCGTGGTCGGCAGCCACAGCAGGCTGTTCACCCAGGCCGCCACGATGGCGTCGGTGGTGCGGGCGCGCAGGCTGCGGGAGGCAAACTGCGCGCGCGCCGCCGGCGTCGGCAGGGCGTTGTAGGCGATGGCGCTGGCACGCAGTACGTCAGCGCCGCCCAGCAGGTCGACGATGGCCTCGTCGCTGGCGCCCCTCGGCACGCGCAGGCCGTCCGGCCCAGCCTGCCCGACGACGCCCAGACGCTGCGCCAGGCCGCCCAGCTGCTCGGCCGGCGCCATGGCCAGCGCCTCGCCGGCAAAGCGCAGCGCACCCAGCGCTCGGCCGGCCTCGGCGGCGGCACCGTTGAGCTGCCCCGACAGGGCCGAGGCCAGCGCCAGGTTGAGGCCGTAGCGCCGCAGCTCGGCCGGGCCGGCGTTGGGATTCAGCAGCAGCGCGGCGGCGCTCTCGCGCAGCTCGGCGTTCACGTTGACCAGCGCGACGGCGCCGGCGATCAGCCCCTCGGCGTTCTCCGTCTCGCCCGGCTGGCGGCGCAGCAGGCGGTTGACGACGCCGTCCAGGCCGATCGCCTCCGCGATGCTGATCATCTCCTCGCGCGACATGCGCCCCCGGCGCATCTCGTCGAAGAGCGTCTGGTTCGCCTCACGGACGGCGCCAATGAACTCCTGCACGTCGGTTGGCATGTAGCCGCCGCGCGTCGACACCATGCGCAGCGACGGCCCGCCAGGCCGGCCGAGGGCGTTGGCGAGCGCCTCCTGCTCCTCGGTGGTGGCCTCGCGCACCATCAGCGTGCGGCCAGCCTGCTCGACGAAATCGCTCGGCCGCGGCGCGCCCATCGGGTTGGGCCGCGTGCCGCGCAGGCGGCGCGCCAGGTCCAGCAGGCCGCCAACCTCCTCGAGGTCGTCCGGCACCGCCACGCCGCCGAGCGGCCCCGGCACCATGCGGGTGCGGCGCTGGGCCGCCGGCTCGGCTGGTGCGGCCAGCTCCTGGCCGGGCTCCGTCTCGGCGCCCAGCAGCGGGGCAGGGGCCTCGGGCTGATCGGTCGGCGGGGCGCCGCTGCCGCTGCCGGCCTGCTCCGGGGCGAGGCCTTCGGGCTGCACGATCTCGACGCGGCCTGCCGGCCCCTCGGCGCTGTCGAGCGTCACGGTCGGGATCGGGGCCAGCGGCGGCGCCGCACCGGCCAGGGCCGCAGCCGGGCCGTCGGCCTGCACCTCGAGGCCGCCCAGGCCTCCGCTGGTCGTGCGGGTTTCGCTCATCGCCTTGCCTCAAACACGGGTGCCTGTCGCGTTCCGCCTATGCGCTCGACCTCGCGGAAGCGCTCACGCAGAAGCTCCTCGAGCTTCGCGGCATCGCTCGCGTTGCCCTGCCACGCGCCAAAGCGGGGAGACTGCGGGAGGTTGAGAATGGCGCGGCCACCGGGGGCGGTCGCGCTGAACACCTGCTCAAGCGTGCCACGCAGCATCTGCTCGCTGCCCTGCACGTTGAACACGTTGCTGGCGTAGACCAGCGAATAGGTACGAGACAGCGCGTCAGGGTCATGGACACCCCCGCGCACATTGCTGCCGAAATCGTAGGCCGTCACATCGACGCCCTGCGCCCGGAGGCGCTCGGCGTGCATCGCAGCCGGGCCAGAGCCGAAATCGAGGACAGTATCGCCGGGGCGCAAGCGCTCATTGACCAGGCGTGGAACCAGCGCCCGCTCGCCAACGGCGCCAGCGGCGCGGGCGGTACGGTTGGCCGCGGCTACCAGATCGTCGTCTGGCGCCGCGGTCGGCGTTACGCCGCCGGGCTCTCCGGCTGCGGTGTTACCTCTTGCGGCTCGGGCGCCATCGGGGGCGCCCCCGCCTCCACCAGGCGGCGGAACCGCGCCAGCGCCGCGGACGAAGCTGCGCTCATCTGCGGTGAGGCTGCGGCCGGAACGCCGGAGGAGCTCGTCGAGCCGTCCACGGTCGATCCCTTCTCCTGCTGCATTGCGCCACTCCTGCCATGGTACGTCGCCCCCCTTCAGCGCCGTGACGCCAGGGAAGCCGGCCGGCATGATACCCGACTGGCGGCCGAATGTCTCGTTGAGGAACGCCGACAGCTCGCGCAGGTTGTCGAAGGCCCGCGGCTCCCCGTCGCTGGTCATCTGCACGAAGATGCGCCGGCCGTCAGGCAGGACAACGTACTCGGTGCCATAGGCGCGAGCGTAGAAGCGGCCCTCGGTCACAGACCCAGCCCGGCCGCTGTTTGCCACAGCCGCCCCCTGCCGGATCAGCGGGATGGTCGGATGCTCGACCACCTGGCCGCTGTTCAGCACCCAGCTTTCCCAATGGTAGCCGCTGACGCCGAACGTATTGAAGAACTCGCGCCGGCCCAGCTGGTCGTAGAGCGCCGGCAGGCGGGCGAGCAGGGACCGCTCCAGGGCTTCGTACTGGACGATGCCGGGGCCCGTGTCGAAGATGGGCGCCACATCGTCGTAGATGGCGCTGCCGTCGCCGTAGATGCGATTGATCTGGATGCGGTCCAGCACCATCACGTCGCGCCGGCCGGTGACCAGCAGCATGAACGACAGCACCTTGTTGGTGAAGCCGAGGCCTTCGCCCAAGCCGTAGAAGGCGCGGCGGATCTCCGGCCCGGTCAGGCTCTGGTCTGCCAGCAGCTCATGGAACGCCTGCAGCCCGGTGCGGCCGTCTGGCTGCCGCTCGCTCATCTTGCGCAGGAACGTGCGGCCGAAATCGTTGAGGTTCGACGTCGCGCTGCGGCCAGGGCTGTCGCCCGGCATGGCGTCGCGCACCATCAGCAGCCAGTCGTCGAGGTCCGACCGGCCGCGCACCAGGCTGCCCTCAATCACCTCGCCGCTGTCCTTGTCGAACCGCACCGCCAGCGCTTCCGGCGCCGACGTGAACCGGCCAGCGGCGGCCCGCTCGACAAACGGCACCGCCCGGTCGGCCATGTCGAGGAAGGCCGCCTCATGCGGATAGGCCGACATGCGGCGCGACAGCATGCCCCACATCGCCAGCAGGCCGGTGTCGACGGCGGTCGCCGTGCCGTCGCTGTAGACCTGGCGGTAGGCCAGCGTCTCGTTAAGCCCGCGCCGCGCGCCTTCGATCTGCTGCGGCGTCAGGCGGGCATGCTCCCGCGCCCAGGCGCCGACATCGCCTGCCATGCGGATCAGGTAGGTCGGCGTGAGCGGCACCACCGCGCTCTGGTAGGTTTCCGCCATCATGCGGAGCCAGGCGCTTTCGCTGGCCAGGGGATCCGGGTGGCGCCCGGCAATCTGCTGGATGCGCCCGGCCATCGTCACCGCGTTGCCGGGGTTCACCGCGTTGGTGACGTACTGCGATGTGCGCCCGCCAGGGGTCGGCATCGCTTGGCCGGATCCCGTCAGGGCGCGTAGATGCTCGGGATCCAGGCCGAGCATGCGGCCGGCGACATTCTGACGGGCTGCGAGGCGCGTCGCGGCGGGGGCCGGCGTGAACGCCACGGCCCGAGGCCCAGCTCCGCCAGCGCTCGCCACGCCGGCTGCAGGCGCCGCGCCGCGCGCGCCGAGCGCCACCGCGCCGCCGACAGGATCAACAAAGCCCAGCCCGAACAGTCGGCCCAGCCCGTCGGCTATGCGGCCCGGCGCGCCGCCAGGTGCGGCCATGTCGGGCGTGCGGGCCACCGCCTCGATGCGACCGTCGCGGCCGGCGCGGAATGCGACCTCGATGCCGAGCTCGGCGGCGCGCTCGCGGGCGGCGGCCAGGCGCTCGGCCACCGGGCCGTCGTCGTTGAAGGCGGGCTCGAGGCGGCGGCGGATCTCGAAGTCGTCCACCGGCTCGGCCATGTTCAGCGCGCTCGAGGTGACGCCCTGCCGCATGGCCAGCATCAGGTTGGTCACCTCCTCGCGCAGCAGGTTGGCGCCGATCGGCTCGGCCGGCTGCTGCGGGCCGACCATCTCGGGCTCGGGCGGCACCGGCGGCAGGGGCATGCCTCCAGGCAGCTGCGGCGTGCCGCCAGGCGATAGGCGCAGCGTGCCGCGCCGGGGCTCGGTGGGGGAGCGGATGGCGTCGAAGCCGGCCGGATCCGGCTGCGCCCGCAGCTCGGCGGCGGGCTGCTCTGGCGCCGGCGGCAGCACGCCTGCGCGGCCCCAGAAGCGGCTGGCGAACCGCCCTTCAATCTCGCTGGACAGCGCCATCGGCGCCTCGGGCGCGGCGTCAGCCATGCCGCCCAGGCCGACCATTGACGGCGCGGCAGGCCTCTGGCCGACAACCTCAACCTCGACAGCGGCCGGGCCGCCCAGGCCGCTGCCAGCGCCGACGCCTTCGCCCAGGCCTGAGCCAAGGCCGCCGCCGCCTTCCTGGCGCGGGAACACCTCGATGATCTGGCCGCTGGCGGGCGGCATGGGCAGCAGGTCGCTGTCGGCGCTGGTGTAGCTCATCGGCGCTGCTGTCCCTGCTCGATCGTGTCAAACCAGCCCAGCCAGCGGCTCAGCGTCTGCTCGGTCACCGGCTGGCCCTGCGCCGTCGGCATCGGCGGCGCAGCCGTCGTCTGGCGCGTGAGCCAGGGCAGGTTCTCGTAGGCGCGGCGGGCCGCCAGCTGCTGCTGCAGATCTTCGATGGCGTCGCGCGACCGCAGGGTCGGCGGTAGGCGGGCGATGCTGGCCTCGGCCTGGCGGATCTGCACCGAGCGCTCCGGCGGCACCGTCTGGCCCACCTCGCGCTGCGCCCACTCCAGCATGTTGAGGCCAGGGATCCGGGCGCGCTCCAGCATCAGGCGGTTAATCGTGCTGTTGGCGTTGTCGCGAGCTTGGCGCTGGGCGGCCGACAGCACGTTGTCGCCCACCTCTGGGCCAGGCGCGCCCAGGGCGTTGCGGATGAAGGCCTGCGCGTCTTGGAAGCCGCGGTCGTCGCGCGACGTGATGCGCTGGCTGTAGGCCGTGTACTGCTGGTCGTTGATGCGCCGGGTCGCACGCAGGTCGTTGAGCTCGGGGATGGTCAGCGGGTTGCCGCGATCGTCCAGGCGAGACTGGAGGAACGCCTCGGCGCTGGCCGCGCGCGGGTTGGCCGGCACGCCATAAAACTGATCAGCCGCCGCAGCGTACTGCTGCGCCGTGCCGAACCGCCGGACGTTGGCCAGGGCCGTCGCCTGCTGCTCTGGCTGGCCGCCGCGCATGGCGTCCTCGAAATCCTTGACGGCGTTCTCCGCCTGCACGCGGGCGTTGCGCTCGCCGTCGGTCTGCGTCCGGCTGGCCATCGCCAGCTGAAAGTTGGCGTCGTCGCGCACCTTGCTGGTGATGCGGTCGCGCGCCACCGGGGTCAGGCTGTCCCACGCCGACTGCACGCGCGGATCGCTGAAGCGGCCACTGGTGATGGACCGCATCGCCGCCAGCGGGTTGGGCTGCGCAGCGCCCAGGATGGTGTCCTGCGCCACGCCGTCGACAAAGCCGCGCCGGATGTTGCCGAGCCTGACCGGGTCGACGATGCCGCGCGCATTGGCCAGCTGCGTCTCGAGAGCTTCGAACAGCTGGCCAGCATTGCTGGCACCGTTCGCCTGCGCCGTCCGCGCCCGCTCGGCCAGGTCGGTCAGGCCGGACTCGAGCTCGCCCGCCAGCATGCGCAGGCTGTCGCGGCGGATGTCGGCCGACGCCACTACGATGCCGCGCCCGGCATCTGCCGCAAGGCGGCGGCGGGCGTAGGGGTTGGACACGTTGTCGAGGAAGCCGGTCAGCTCGGTGCGCGCCTCGTCCGCGAAGACGCGGGGCACGGCCGACCGCTCGATGCGCTCGTCTGGGTTGGTCGACGTCAGGCGCTGCGTGACGCGCTGCCGAACCCCTTCCTGGCGCTCGCTCCATTCGACCAGGCCGCGCTGGTAGGCGTCCTCGCCCTCGGCGCGGATGACCACCTCGCCCACCTGCGCGGCGAAGTTGGACAGCTCCATGCCGGCCTGCTGCATCGCGCGGCCAGGTGCTGCGAAGCTCTGCGGGTTGGCCAGCGGCGCCTGCGGGATGGCGGCCAGCTGCAGGCCGCGTTCGCCGCCACCAGCGCGGGGAGGGGGGCTCGCCGTCTCAAACGGGATGCGCGGCATGGCTTACCTCGTCGGCGGCAGGTAGAGGCGCGCCGCGTTGCTGGCGCCGCCCAGCAGGCTGCTGCCGGCCTGGTAGTAGGAGGCGGTGCGGGCGTTTCGGCCCTCCGCGATGGCGAGGCTGGCGCGGCGCTCTGTGAAGTAGCTGTCCATCGCGTTGGACATGGCGGTCGCGTAGGACTCGCTCTGCAGCCCGGTGCGGATCTTCCGGCTGGTGACGTCGGCGGCATAGGCGCTGTCGGCAGCCTGCAGCTCGATCTCGCGCGTCTGGTCGGCCAGGATCTCGAGCGGGGTGCCTTCGGTCAGCTCGACGCCGGCCTTGGCCATGCCGGCCCGCTGCGCGCCCAGGATGCGACGGCCGCGCTGCCGGATCGCCTCGGCCTCGCGCGCCTGCTGCGTGCGCAGCTCCGCCTCCTGCACGGCGGCCAGCTGCTGGTTGTAGCCGAGCTGCTGGTTGCGGGCCTCGGCCTGCATCTGCGCCTGCTGGCGCATGCTGGCCGCGTTGAAGTTGGCGGCGGCCTGCGCCCCCTGGCCAGCCTGGATCGCGCCGGCGGCGCCGATCACGCTCGACGCGGCCGCCGCGAAGACTGCCGTCTCAAGCAGCCAGCAGACCGCGTAGTCGGGCGCGGCAGCCGGGTGGATCTGGCGGCGGTACATCACGGCCGCACCCAGGCATAGCGGATGTGGTCTGCCCCATCGGGGCCGTAGGCTCGCATGATCCCCTCCGGCGTCAGGCCCAGCCACTCGACGAGATGCGCGGCGCGCTCGGCGCCAAGGCGCACCGACGCCTGGAAGCGCTGCACGCCCTGGTCGCGCAGCGTCGCCGGCAGGCTGCGGGCCACCGCCCGCGCCACCGTCAGGCGCTGGCGCGGTGTCAGGTCGGGCTTGGCCAGGAACCAGCCCTCGGCAACGCCAGGCCACAGCCGCGCCAGGCCAGCCGCCGCCACGGGCTGGCCGTCCTCGAGTAGTGTCTGGCCAGGGCCCATGCGCGCCATCTCAGCAGCAATGGCCCGGTGCATCGGGTCTTCGCTCAGCTGCGCGACGTGCGCCGCGTCGAAGGGCACGATCGCCATCATTGCTCGTGAACCACCAGGCGCGGGGCCAGCAGCAGCACGTTGAAGGGCGCGGGGCCGGTCTGGCGCATGTAGACGCGGCCCTCGGTGGCCCAGCCGACGGGGAAGCTCACCTCGGCCTCGCCGGTGTAGAGCGTCTCGCCGGCGGCCGGCGTCAGCGGCACGGGGTCGGTGGTGTCCGCGTCGGGGCCGATCTCGAACGACGCGCTGTCCAGCACGCGGGCGACTACCTGATGGATGCGCTTGGGCCGTCCCTGTGACGTGCCGTCCTGTGCGCCGAGCTCAAGGCGCCCCGTCTGCAGCTCGGAGGTGTAGGGCAGGCCGGCCTGGATCTTGGATGCGTAACGGTCCAACGTGATGCTGCCGGACGACACCGTGCGGGCCGGATGCGCTGCGCCGTCGGCCCAGACCTCGACCTCCTCGCCGTTGAGGTGCGACAGACCCGACACCGTGTTCACTGGATCGCCGCTGTACTCGAGGCTGCTGTCGAGATGGACCGCGTCGGTGGCGTCCGTCCACGACAGGTTAGTCATGTATTCGACGTACCGCTTGAAGGTGCCGCCGATCAGGCGCTTTACCACCAGCCAGATCTGGTCATCGTCGACCCGCGGCAGGGACGCGATGGCATCGACCGGCGCATAGGCTCGGTCGTCATAGTCCTCCGACACGCGCTGCACGCCGTTCTCGGTGACGCGGAGCGTGCTGCCCTCCGTCTCGCGGAGCGTGTCGGTATAGTTGGCCGCATTCCCGCCGAGCTGATGGCGGTGCCAGGCGACGACGTTCTGCGCCCGGTCATAGGTCATGCCGAGGATGCGGCCGTCGCCGCGCACACACCACAGGATCGGGTCGGGCTCACGCTGCCAGGCCATGTCGACGATGCGGTTGGCCGTGATGTGTTCAGCCAGCAGCGTCATGTCCTGCGCGACATAGGCGTCGCTGTTGAAGTCGTAGACCAGCTCGCGAACCTTGCGCCCGCCGGACTGCAGGAACAGCACCACATTGCCGACCTGGCGCGGCCGCACCGCGCCCTGCATGCCGAACGCGCTGGCCCGCGTCACGTTGAAATTGGTCGGCGTCAGGGGGGCGTCGGCCGTCGTCGCGCGAACGACGAACTCGCCGCTCTGCGTCATCACCGTCAGCACCTTACCCGGCACCAGGGCGCGGATGGTCTGCACGTCGTCCGCGCTGATCGTGTAGCTCAGCGCGGCATCGTCCTCGGTGCCCGGCAGGTGGTTGTCGAAATCAGCCGAAACGCTGCCCCAGATGGTCTGCGGCTGGTACGTCGTGCCGGCATAGAAGAGCCGCTGCTCATAGAAGGCCGCCGTGGCTGGCCAGCCGCGCACCGCGCTGAAGGCGCCCTCCGACCAGTAGGTGGTGGTGTTGCTGCCGACCAAGCTGTCCGGCGCCGTGTTGCGCAGCACCGACACCGTCACGACGGTCGGGCTGCTGTAGGCGGTCACCAACACCGTGACGCTGCCGTCGTGCAAATATTCCCAATTCACCTGACCGTCGCTGACCGTCCGCTCGGTGTGGATGGGCGAGGAATTGCCGGTCGCCAGAGCGTCGCGAGCGATCGTGACGGCGCCGCTGCTGTTCACCGCGCCATTGGGAAACCCTGTCGCGCCGGTGCGGACCAGGTCGTTGACCTCGACCGTGTCCTTATCGATCACCGTCACGCCATAGTAGCCGTCGGTGGCGTCGCCGCTGGTGAAGTCCAAGGTGACGCGCTGGCCGGTGATCAGGCCATGGTTCGCGGCCGTGATCTTCACCTGCACGCCGGAGCGCTCATAGGTGGCCGACAGGCTGCTGACGGTCGACGTCATCCTGTAGACGCGGCCGTCGAATTTCCGCAGCTCGCCGTTCTTCACCAGCGTGGCCGCCGCCCAGGTCCGGTAGGGCAGGGCACCAGACGCCTCCCGCAGGCGCCAGGTGCTGCCCACATGCCCGGTCTGGAACAGGCTGGCCGAGGCCGTCATGGTCACGCCGGTGCCGGTTGCGGCCGACAGCTTTAGCGTGGTGGTGGTGGCGTTCTCGGTCAGGAACGGGCCGTTTCGGATATCGGCCTCGGTCAGCGTCCAGCTGGTGTGCGAGGTGCGCGACAGCTTCCGGGGCTTGTGGCTCGGATGCGTCAGCCACATGACGTCCGCGCTCTGCACCCATTGCAGATCCGCGAGCTGCGCCTCGGTGTAGGGCGTCGCGATCTCGACCGGCACGGCCGGCGAGCCGCTGACGATCTGGCCGCCGTCCTTGAAGAACCGCATGTAGAGGTGGCCGACCTCGACGATGTAGGCCTGCGTCGTCGAGAAGATGAACGGCACCAGCCGCGTCTTGCGGGTGCTGTCCTTCACCTCGGCTACGAAGCGGGTGCCGGGTCGGCGGCGGGCGCCGCCATACACCTGCGGCACCATGTTGTTCATGATGCGGCAGCCGTCGCGGTATTTGGCCAGGTCGACGCGCCCCTCGAGGCGCGGCGAGATCTCGCCCGCGGTGAAGTTGGTGACGAGGGCGGCGACGCGCGCCATCAGAGCCTCGCGTCGAGCAGTACCGGCGACTCCACGATATCGAGGCCGTTTTCGATCGCGTCCATGCTGCGCGCCAGCGCCAGCCGGGCCTGGTACAGCTGCGTCATCTGCAGCATGAGCTCGCGCGAGCCGGCCAGCGGGTAGGCCATCTTGGCGGCCAGCGCGGCCTCGAGCGCCGAGACGAACATCGGATCATAACCCGAGGTGTCGGCAACGCTGGCGACGTAGATGACATTCACCGGGCTGCCGATATCGGTGACCAGCCAGCGGCCCTCGACGCGCCAGGCCTCAAAGTGGCCCCCGTCCAGATTGAGCAGCCGCAGGCAGTCGGCCGGCAGGGCGTAGCGGTAGACGAAGCCCCAGGCCGGCGGCGCCGCGTCGGCGGTCAGGGCCGCACGCGTTAGGGCAAAATTCCAGGGATGCGCGCGCAGCACCTCGTCGCGGGTGTTGGCGTACAGCCGGGTGGCCAGGCGGCCTTCCTTGCTGTCGTCGGTCAGCGCGGCGATGGTGCGGGAACCGAGGAGGTCGAACGCGCCGTTGCAGATATCGACTGCCGTGGCCATGCGACCCCTCGTCCAGAGAAGAACGCCGGCGGCGTGGGCCGCCGGCGCTACGCGTTACTCTTCGGCGAAGAACATCGTGACCGTCAGCGTGCCGCTGGCGGGCAGGGCCGCAGCAGCCACGGTCACGGTGATCTGCTCGTCGGCCGTCGACGCGACGCCATGTGCGGCGTGGACGCCGAACAGCGTCGGCGCCGTGCTGGTGTGGACAGCCGCTGCACGGTATTTGCCCGTGGAGCCGCTGATGCCGATCGCCAGCGTTGCGGTCGCGCCAGCCGTGGCCGAGGCGGTAGTCACGCCGCCCAGGAACACAGAGCCTCTCGGCACGCGCGAGCCGAACAGCACGATGGTCGCGCCATCAGCCTGCGAAGCAAAGGTGATCGTGTCGGTGTAGGCACGCACCTTCCCGCGGGTGAAGGCCGCCGACGTAACGACGGGCGGGATGGTGTTCTGGCCGTCGGTAGCCCGTGCAGCAAAACTAAACGACATGGATCTGCCCTCCTCTTACGCTTCGGCGCAGAGGATCTGCACCACGCGCTCCTCCTCCATGCGGGTCGCCCCGATATCCATGGAGTAGTAGACCTGCGTGGAGTAGCTCTTGTCGCTGCGCTCGGTGATGCGAGCCTGCGGCGCCTGACCGATCGCCAGA
>JBEEPT010000279.1:0-20525 GCA_041190985.1 Pseudomonadota bacterium | reverse complement strand
CGAGGTCAGCACGCAGGAAATGGCACAGTGGCTGCTGGAGCAGGCCGCGCTGGTGCCGTTGGCCCGATATGCCAAGGCGCCCGCGCGCAAGACAGCGCCCAAGCCCGCAGCCAAACGGGCGCACGATCCCAAGAAGCCCCATGTCTCGCTGGCCAAGCTGCTGGCCGCCAAGGCACCTTGAAATCACTCCTTGCGAGCCTGAAGTCTGGTGCGGCGATGCCAGCGTTCCTCGTTGACCCGCTGGCCTGAACAGAAGATGAAACCCTACAAGAAAATCCTGGTGGTTTGCGTCGGGAACATGGTGACCGGAGGCCCCGAGGCCTTGCATCACCTGGTGCACTGCATGCGCAAGCTGGGGCTGCCCGCATTCATCTGCTACCACCCGTTCGACAAGAAGTTTGAAGTGCCCGAAGCGTATCGGGAATTTGACGTGCAAGCGGCCTCCTTTGAAGACAGGGAAGGCCATCTGATCATTTTCCCGGAGGTCTACCCGATGGACGCCTTGCGCGTCAGGAACGCGCAAGCGGCGATATGGTGGCTTTCGCTCGACAACTTCCTGGAGCGTCGGCACGTCAGCCCCCTGCGCGACCGAATCCGCTACCTGAAGCGGTCGCTGCAGGGCCGCCGCCCTTTTGGCGGGATCAAGGCGCTGCAAGGCCTCGTCCATTTCAGCCAGAGTCACTACGCCAGCGAATATCTGAGGCGGCAGGGACTTCCTTTCACGGAGTTTTTCGAACCGATCAACGCCCGCTTCCTCGACCCCCGGCTGGACACCGGAACGCAGAACCGGGTGAACGAGGTGCTGTTCAATCCCTCGAAAGGCATGAAAGTCACCCAGCAACTGATCGCCCAGAATCCGGAGGTCAGGTTCACGCCACTGAGAGGCTTCAACCGAAGCCAGCTGACAGAAAAATTCCAGACAGCCAAGGTCTACATCGACTTCGGCCATCATCCGGGCCGCGACCGACTGCCGCGCGAGGCCGCCATACATGGCTGCTGCATCGTCACCGGACAACTCGGCTCCGCCGCCAACGAGGTAGACATCCCGATCCCCAGAGCCTACAAGCTGGACCAGACCGGCGCCAGCTTCATCAGCAACTTCAACACACTGCTGGCAGGCATATTCCGCGACTTCGACAAGCACCACCAGGCCTTCGATGACTATCGGGCGAGGATTCTGGGCGAGCCAGAGGTTTTTGTGGATCAGATCAGGAATTTCTTTCTCGGGCAAGCAAGCAAAGAAACGATCAACCCCGAAAACTCACGCCACACCGCCTCATAAGCCAGCGGAATGTTTCCCTGAATCATGCCTGCCGCCCCGTACTCCTCCCCAACATCGGCAATCTGCACGCACAGAATATGAGCCTCGACGTCTCCATAACTTTTGCCTGCTACAACGCCTCGCAGTACACCAAGTGGTGCATCGAAAGCCTGGTCAAGGCGGGAACGCCCCTGAACCGCGTGGTGGTGGTCGACAACGCTTCCAGCGACGACACCCGGGAATACCTCTCCTCGCTGGAACTCGGTGGCAGGATCTTCAATCGGAGCAATCTTGGCTGCGGCGTCGCCTGGAACCAGGGCGCACTGCACCAGCAGGCCGAATGGACGATCGTCATGAACAACGATCTCCTGTTCCATCCCGGGTGGATCGAGGGCATGATCGGTGCGGCCATAAAGCACCAGCTCAAGGTCGTCTCGCCGGCCCTGATCGAGGGCGCGCTGGATTACGACTACGACGCCTTCGCGCTAGAGGCACAGTCCAGGATGGGCAAGGTCCTGCGCACCCCTGCGGCGCACGCCGTCTGCCTCTGCATCCACCGCTCGGTTTTCCAGGAAGTCGGCTACTTCCGCGCTACGCCCAGCCTGCTGGGCTTCGAGGATGCGATCTTCTTCAACGACCTGAAGAATCACGGCATCGCGCGCGGCATCACGGGCGCCGCGTGGCTGCACCACTTCGGATCGATCACGCAGTCGCTGATGAAGCAGGAAAAGGGCCTGAAGTCGGGCGACCTGCTCATCCGGCACAACGACCGCCAACTGCTGCAACAGTCCTGGCTGCAGCGCAAGCTGGATCGCAACGCAAAAAAGCGCCTCGAGCGCCAGTGGCGGGAACAGGAACTCGCACAGTACGGCATGACGCTGCATGGCGAACGCGTCGGCGGAGAGTTCGTCTGGCGATAAAAAGCCCGCTGTGCTACCCGGTGACCGAGCGGTAGATCGCCTCCAGCCTTTGGGCCTGGACCTCCCAGCCGCAGCTGGCGGCGAAGCTTCTGCCTGCGTCCCCGAGCGCCCTGGCCAGCGCGGCATCGTCCAGGATGCGGCGGATGCCGGCCGCGAGCTGAGCGGGGTCGCGCGGATCGTCGACGATCAGCGCCTCGCGCCCGTCCTCCAGATCGGCGGCGATGCCGCAATACGCCGGCGCGCTGACCACCACGGGCAGGCCGTGCGCCAGCGCCTCGAGCACGACCATCGCGTAGGTGTCCTCGGTCGTCGGATGCACCAGCAGGTCGGCTGCCTCGTAGGCCGGGTTGACGTCGGAGAGCGAGCCGAGGAAGTGTATCCGGTCGGCGACGCCAAGCGATTCGGCGCGCTTGCGGAAGGCCGGGATGTGCGCGCCGTTGCCGACCACGGCGAGATGTAGCCCGGGCAGCGCGGCGAGCGCGGCGAGCAGCGCCGGCAGGCCCTTCTTCCCGTAGTCGTTGCCGATGAACAGCGCCAGTCTTGCCTCCTGTGGCAGTCCCAGCCGACGACGCTGACCGATCCGGTCCGGCGCTGCGGCGGGCAGCTGGACACCAGGCGCAATCACGCTGAGCACGCCGGCGCAGTGGGGATAGCCGGCCAGCATCTCGGCGCGGACCGACTCCGAACTCGCAACGATGCGACGACTGGGCTGCAGCCTGAAGCGGGCGGCCTCGAGCAGCCAGTAGCTGATCAGACGCGGGCTGGTCAGGATTTCCAGGCACTTGAGCACGCGTCGCAGTCCGCTGCGGCCATGGAAGACGCCGACGCGGAACGGCCGCACGTGCACGGTCTGAACCTGGCCGTGCCAGGTGTTCTCGTGCGAATGCACGACGTCGAAGCCCTTGCGGGTCAACCACCAGGTCCGCGCGGCAAACCATAGCTGGTTGACCCAGCGCGGCTTGGCCAGGGGACGTGACACCCGGTGGTAGCTGACGCCCGGAAACTCGTGCTCGAGCTCCTGCGCGAAGACGTGGATCTCGTGGCGCGCGGCGAGCTGCTCGACCAGCGCGACCGAATAGCGCTCGGCACCGCCGAAACGGGCACCAAAGTGGCGGTTCAGCACCGCCACACGCAATCGCTGCCCCGCGCTCATCGACGACGATCCTCGTAGCCGTGCAGCACCTTGGAGCAGAACAGCAGCAGGTGGTTGGTGCGCGCGATCATCACGCGCGGCAACTCGAACGCATCGTCCTCGGGCCGCGCGCGCGCGCGTTCGGTCGTGGTCGCCGTGATGTAGCCAGCCTCTCGCGCCATCTCGCGGTGCTCGGCCTTGTAGCGGCCGTAGGGGTAGCAGAAATGCCTGACCTCGCGCCCGATGATGGCTTCCAGTTCGCGCTTGCAGCCGGCGATCTCGTCGCGCGCCACCTCGGCGTCGACGGCCGTGAGGTCGGCGTGATGGCGCGTGTGCGCGCCGAGCTCCATGCCGCCCGCGACCCAGGCGCGCATGTCGTCGGGCGTGAACAGGGGCTTCTGCGGCATGCCCTTGTCCTCGTCCCAGGCGTTGCGCCCCTCGAAGGGGTCGCTGACCGCGTAGCAGGTGGCGCTGAAGCCGTTGCGCTGCAGCACCGGCAGCGCATGCTCGAGGTTGTTGCGGTAGCCGTCGTCGAAGGTCAGGCCGACCACCTTGCCGGACTTCTCGCCACGCAGGTAGGGCTCGAGCTCGCTCATGCTCACGCCCCGGTAGCCCAGCAGGCGCAGCAGCGCCATCTGGCGCGCAAAGCTGCCCGGCGTGACCGTGAGCCCGCGCAGCGGCGTGCCGCGTGGCGGCGCCGCGTCGATCTGGTGGTACATCAGGATGGGCAGGAAGGTCGTCATGGCTTCAGGCTGGCGGCAGTTTCGCGAGCAGGTCGGCGATGACCGCCTCGGCGGCAAGCTCGGCGGCGGTCTCGCGGTTTTCCATGCGGCAGACCGCATGGCGGTCGGGCACCACGCCGGTCAGCGCCGGCCGGGTGGCGGTGTAGAGCGCGAGGCCTGGCTTGCCCAGCCCGGCGGCCAGGTGCATCAGGCCGGTGTCGACGCCGACCACCGCATCGGCGCGATCGATGATCACCGCCAAGGCGTCGAGGCCCAGGCGCGGCAGCACCACGGTAGCCGGCACGGCCGCGGCGATGTCCTCGGCGCGGCGCTTCTCGGTCTCGTTGCCCCAGGGCAGCACGAGCGGGCGACCGGCCTGGAGCAGCGCGTGGCCGAGGCGTATCCAGCCGGCCACCGGCCACTCCTTGTCGGCGCGACTGGTTCCGTGCAATCCGACCACGTAGCGCCCGGGCAGCGCGACGTCCGGCACGGGCAGCCGCGTGGCGAGGCCGGCCAGGCCGTAGTCGGGTCGCAGCTCATCGAGCTCGTAGCCGAGCGCCTGCGCCAGCAGGCGCCGGTTGCGCTCGATGGCGTGCATCTCGCGCGCCACGCCGTAGCGGCGGTCGTAGAAGCGCGCGGCGACGGGTTCGCGCGCCGAAGCCGCGTCGTAGCCGCAGCGCAGGCCGCGCGCCGCCCGGGTCCAGAGCGCGCTCTTGAGCAGGCCCTGGCTGTCGACGATCTGGTCGTACTCCTCGGCCTGCAGGCTGGCCCGCACCGCGCCGATCTCGCGCCAGGTGGCGGCGGCTGTCCAGCGCTTCTTCCAGCGCCGCATCGCGATCGGGATCACCCGGCGCACCGCTGGATGCCAGGCCGGAATGGCGGCAAAGCCCTCCTCGACCAGCCAGTCCACCACCAGGCCGGGGCGGGCCCGTGCCGCGTCGGTGACGGCCGGCAGCATGTGGATCACGTCGCCGAGCGACGAGGTCTTGACGATCAGGAGGCGCAGCGGGCGCATCAGGCCTGCCCCCCTTCGCGGTTCAGGTACATCAGCTTGAGGTAGCGGTAATAGGAGGCTTCGGCGTTGGACACCGCGACGATGAAGCCCTCGGCGCCGTCGAGAAAGCCGCGCCGCAGGAAGTAGGTGCGCACGAAAGCCCACAGACCGTGGCCGATGGCCGTGCCCAGCCCGGCCTGCTTTCCTTTCGCGTGCCGCGCCAGCGCGCCCTCGCGCGAGTAGTGGTTCACCTTGTCGAGCAGCTGGTCCAGGCTGCGGTAGCTGTAGTGCAGCAGCAGGCCGCGCAGCGCCTGCACCCGGCCTTCTGCGATCACGCGCTCGTGGACACGATCGTCGCTGAAGCGGCCCTTGCCGCGACGGAACAGGCGCAGCACCTCGTCCGGCCACCAGCCCGAGTGGCGCATGAAGCGGCCGCAGAAGCTCGACAGGCGTGGCACGCTGTAGGCGTCGGCGGTCGGCGCTGCGATCACCGCGCGAATTTCCTGCGCCAGCTCGGGCGTGACCTGCTCGTCGGCATCGATCGACAGCACCCAGTCGCAGCTCGCATGATCCAGCGCGCGGTTCTTCTGCGGCCCGAAGCCCGGCCAGTCGGTCACGAACACCCGGTCGGTGTATTCGCGGCAGATCTCGAGCGTGGCGTCGGTGCTGCCGGAGTCGAGCACGACGATCTCGTCGGCCCAGGCGACCGAATCGAGCGCCTGGCGGATCATCGCCGCCTCGTTCTTGGTGATGAGGATGACGGAAACGGTCGGCTGGCTCATGGCTGCGGGCGGATTGCTGGGACAGGCAGCGGACTCAGGCTCCGAGCGACAGGCCGGCGACGCCATGCAGGCGCGCCAGCACCTGCTGCGGCAGGATCTCGGTCAGGCAGCGGGTGTGGCCGAGCGGGCAGGTACGCTTGAAGCAGGGCGAACACTCCAGCCCCAGATACAGACTGGTGGCCTTGTCGGACAAGGGGGGCGTGTGGTGCGGCGTCGACGAGCCGTAGATGCCGACCAGCGGCTTGTCCAGCGCGGCGGCCACGTGCATCAGGCCCGAATCGTTGCTGACCGCCGCCACCGCCGCGTCGAGCAGGTCCACCGCGTCGGCCAGCTGGGTGCGGCCGCACAGGTTGTGGACGCCCGGCCCGGCCAGGGCGGCGATCTCGTCGCCGGCCGCCTGGTCCTTGCCCGAGCCCAGCACCCAGACCTGGTGGCCCCGCGCCACCAGCAGCCGCGCGAGCTCGCCGTAGTGGCGCAGCGGCCACTGCTTGGCCGGGCCGTATTCGGCGCCGGGCATGAAGGCCAGCGCCGGTCGGTCCGCCGCCAGGCCGAACTGCTCGCGCAGCCGCGCGAAGTTGGCGGGATCGGCGCGCAGGCGCGGCGCCGGCGTCGCGGGCGGCTGCGCCGCATCGGCGCCCAGGCCGAGCGCCACGAAGCGCTGCACCGTCATCGGCAGCCGCTGCTTGTCGAGCGCCCGGATGTCGTTGAGCAATACAAAACGCATCTCGCCGCGAAAGCCCGTGCGACGGGGTATGCCGGCGAACCAGGGCACCAGCGCCGACTTGAGCGAGCCCGGCAGCACGATGGCCTGGCCATAGCGCTCGCGCGCCAGGCTGCGCCCGAGCTGCCAACGCTTGCCCAGGCCGAATTCGCCGTGCCCCAGCGGCATCGCGATGCCGCGCCGCACCTCGGGCATGCGCTCCAGGATGGGCAGCGACCAGCCGGGCGCGAGCACGTCGATCTCGACCGCCGGATCGGCGGCCTTGAGCGTCATGAACAGGCTTTGCGCCATGACCATGTCGCCGACCCAGGACGGGCCGACGACGAGGATGCGTCGGGAATCGGCTTTCACTGCGGAGTCAGGCGCGCTTGGCCAGCCATTCCATGTAGCGGGTCACGCCCTGCTCCACCGTCAGGAAAGGTGCGTCGTAGCCGGCGGCGCGCAGCGCGCCGATGTCGGCCTCGGTGAAGCTCTGGTAGCGGCCGACCAGATGCTCCGGGAAGGGGATGTATTCGAGCTGGCCGCGAGCGTGGAAGCCGATCACCGCGTTGGCCACGTCGTTGAAGCTCTGCGCCCGGCCGGTGCCGCAGTTGTAGATGCCCGAGACCTGCGGATGGTCGAGCAGCCAGAGGTTGACCGCGACCACGTCGTCGACGTGGATGAAGTCGCGCCGCTGCTCGCCCGGGCCGTAGCCGTCGCAGCCCTCGAACAGGCGCACGCTGTCGCCCTTGGCGAGCTGCCCGTTGAGGTGGTAGGCGACGCTGGCCATGCTGCCCTTGTGCTGCTCGCGCGGGCCGTAGACATTGAAGTAGCGCAGGCCCGCGACCGGGCTTTCGGCCTTTTCCAGCAGCGGGCGCAGGTAGACGTCGAACTGGAACTTGGAGAAGGCGTAGGCGTTGAGCGGATGCTCGTGCTCGCGCGCCTCCCTGAACACCGGGCCCTCGCCGTAGACCGAGGCCGACGACGCGTAGTAATAGGGCACCTTGCGCTCCAGGCACCAGTGCAGCAGCGCCTTGCTGTACTGGTAGTTGACGTTCATCACGAAGCGCCCGTCCCACTCGGTGGTGGCCGAGCAGGCGCCCTGGTGGAACACCGCCTCGACCTGGCCGAAGGACTCGCCGGCCTGGACGCGGGCCAGGAAGTCGTCCTTGTCCAGGTAGTCGCGGATCTGCGCATCCGACAGGTTCAGGCACTTGCGGCCGTCGGTCAGGTCGTCGACCACGAGGATGTCGCTGATGCCGCGGGCGTTGAGGCCCTGCACGATGTTGCTGCCGATGAAGCCGGCGCCGCCGGTGACGATGATCATGCGCTTTTCTCCGTGGAAACAAGGGTGGCGCCGAGGCGCGCGGCCAGCTCGGCCGGCGCCGCGTCGCAGGCGATGGTCCAGTCCACCGCCTCGAGGGCCGCGGCCAGCGCAAGACGCTCGGCCAGAGGGAAGGTGGTCGGGCTGGCGCTGGTGACGGCGGCGATCAGCCGGTCGGCGCCGCGGCGCGCGGCCTGGAGCGTGCGCAGGTCGGCCGGCTGCAGGCCGTCGAAGGCCGCCGCGCACAAGGCCACCTGCTCGCCGCTGGCGCGCGCCCGGGCCACCAGCGTGGCCAGGCCGGTCTCGTCCAGGATGCCGTGCGCCTGGCTGGTCGGCGCATGCAGGGCCAGCCTGAGCTCTTCGACCGTGACGGTGGCGGTGCCGAGCTTGCCGACCACGACACCGGCGCCCACGTTGGCGATCGCGGTCGCCGTGGCCAGGTCCACCCCGGCCGCCAGCCCGGCCGCGAGCAGCGCGACCACGGTGTCGCCGGCGCCGGTCACATCGTAGACCTCGCGCGCATGCGTCGGCAGGTCCAGCGGCGCGCAACCGCGCTGCAGCAGCGTCATGCCGCGCTCGGAGCGGGTCACCAGCAAGGCATCCAGGCCCAGCTGCTCGCGCAGCGCGGCGCCGCGCTCGCGCAGCGTGGCCTCGTCGCCGCAGCGGCCGACCACCGCCTCGAACTCGGACAGGTTGGGCGTGATCACGGTCGCGCCGCGGTAGCGTTCGAAGTCGGAACCCTTGGGGTCGACGACCACCGGCAGGCCGCGCGCGCGTGCTGCCTGCACCAGCGCCTGGGCGTCGGCCAGCGTGCCCTTGGCGTAGTCGGACAGCACCACGGCGCCCGCGCCGTCCAGGCGCTCGAGCACCGCGCGCGTGACGTCGGCGCTGCGGGCAGCGGCGAAGCCGTCCTCGAAATCAAGCCGGATCAGCTGCTGGTGGCGCGACAGGATGCGCAGCTTGGTGATGGTCTGGCTGCCGGCCACCGGCACGAAGCGGCAGCCCACGCCGCCGGCTTCCAGGCGCTGGCGCAGCAGCGCGGCCGGCTCGTCCTCGCCCACGAGGCCGACCAGGTCGACGCCGCCGCCCAGGGTCGCGACGTTGAGCGCGACGTTGCCGGCACCGCCGGCGCGGAACTCGTCGGTCTCGACCCGCACCACCGGCACCGGCGCCTCGGGCGAGATGCGCGACGTCGGCCCGTGCCAGTAGCGGTCGAGCATCACGTCGCCCACGATCAGCACATGGCCGCGGGAGAAATCGGGCAGGGTCGGCGTCATGGTCGGCGCAGCCTATGAGGAATAAAAACTGGGGAAGCCATCATGGAATTTCAGCCCTCCTGGCGCAAGGGTTCGTCCTGGAACTGCATGCGGTACAGCCGCGCGTAGGCGCCGTCGCGCGCCAGCAGCTCGGCGTGGCGGCCGACCTCGACGATGCGCCCCTGCTCCATCACCACGATCTTGTCCGCGCCCTCGATGGTCGAGAGGCGATGCGCGATGACCAGGGTGCTGCGGCCCTTGAGCAGGGTGCCCAGCGCCGCCTGCACCTGGCGCTCCGACTCGGTGTCGAGCGCCGAGGTGGCCTCGTCCAGGATCAGGATAGGCGCGTCCTTCAGGAAGGCGCGCGCGATCGCGATGCGCTGGCGCTGGCCGCCCGACAGGCGCGCGCCGTTCTCGCCGATCGGCGTGTCCAGCCCCTGCGGCAGGCGCTCGACGAACTCGAGCGCGTGCGCGGCGCGCGCGGCCCGCTCGATGCGCTCGCGCGCGATGTCCGGGCGACCGTAGGCGATGTTGGCCGCCACCGTGTCGTCGAACAGCACCACCTGCTGGCCGACGAAGGCGATCTGTTCGCGCCAGTTCGACAGCGCCAGCGCATCGATCGCGACGCCGTCGGCCAGGATGGTCCCGCGTTCGGGGTTGAAGAAGCGCGCCAGCAGGCTGGCCACGGTGGTCTTGCCGCTGCCGGAGCCGCCAACCAGCGCCACGGTCTGGCCGGGCTCGATCTCCAGGCTGAAATCCTCCACCGCCCAGCCGGCCTGGCCAGGGTAGCGGAAACCCACCTGCTCGAAGCAGACATGGCCCTGCGCCTGCGCGCCGGGCAGCGCCGCGGGCTGGCCCGCGGGCAGCTCGGGCTCCGGAGCCTGGTCGAGCAGCGAGAAGATGCTGTGCGCGCCGGCCAGGCCGCTCTGGATCGTGGCGTTGACGTTGGTCAGGCGCCGGATCGGCTCGAACAGCATGGACATTGCGGTCACGAAGCCGATGAATTCGCCCGGCGACAGCCGGTCGCTGGCCGACAGGCTGGTGGCCGCGAAGATCACCCCGGACACCGCCGCGGCCGCCAGCACCTGCACCAGCGGCACGTTGGCCGACGACACCCGGACCGCGCGCATGGTTTCCTTGCGCAGGCGGTCGACCACGGCGCGAAAGCGCGCGGACTCGTAGTCGCGCGCGCCGAAGATCTTGATCTCCTTCACGCCCACCAGGGACGATTCGACCAGGCCGGTGAGGCGGCCGGTGATGTCCTGGATATCCCGGTTCGAATGGCGCAGGCGCGAGCTCGCGGCGCGGATGATCCACGCCACCACCGGCGCGACCGCCACGATCAGCAGCGTGAGCTCCCAGGCGCTGTAGAGCAGGTAGCCGACCAGGCCGAGGATCACCAGGGTGTCGCGGATCACGATGATCCAGGCGGTCGACAGCGCCTGGCCGACCTGCGGGATGTCGTAGAGGATGCGCGACAGCATGCGCCCGGGCGGCTCGGACTGGTGCAGCGACAGCGGCAGCGTCATCTGGTGCTCGAACACGCGCTGGCGCAGGTCGGTCACCGTCTTGTTCGCCACCCACTGGCTGGCCACGCTGGTGAGGTACTCGGCCAGCCCCTTGCCGAGGAAGGCCAGCAGCAGCAGCAGCGGCAGGCGCCAGGCCGAGACCGGATCCTTGGCGATCATGCTCTTGTCGACCAGGGACTTGAGCAGCGAGGGCATCGCCGGCTCGAGCGCGGCCGCGGCGATCATCGCGAGCACCGACAGCGCCATCACCTTCCAGTATGGCAACGCGGTGCCGAGCAGGCGCCGGTACAGCTGGAGCGAGCCCTTCATTCCCGGCGCAGCAGCTTGTCGATGAACCAGTTGCCCATGCGGCCGCTGTCGAACTTCGCGGTCAGCGCCTTCTGGTCGTAGCGGGTCTCGACCCAGGTTTCAAAAGACATCGGCTCGCGCGCGTTGTCGTCCAGGTAGCACTGCAGGAAATAGTCCAGGATCGCGGTGCGGCCGAGGGTGAAATGGCCGTACTTCTTGCGCAGCTCGCGGATCTGGGCGATCGGCTCGCCGTGGCGGAAGTGGCGGTAGAGCGTGGCGCCCAGACCGGCGCGGTCGGCGCCGGACTTGCAGTGCATCAGCGCCGGGTAGGCGATGCGGTTGAAGAGGTCGCGCGCGCCCAGCACCTCCTCGACCGAGGGCATGTCGCGCGAATACAGGTTGAAGTCGACCAGCTCGATGCCGAGCTCGCGGCAGGTGGCGACCTCGAGCGCATAGCCGCCGTAGGGATTCTCGCCGCGCAGGTTGACGATGGTCTTGATGCCATACTGGCGGTGGTACTTGCGGATCAGCGCCGGGCTGGGCTGGCTGCAGCGGTACATGCCGCCGGGCAGGGCATAGAAGTTGTTGTAGATCGAGCGGATGAAGCCGTGGTCCTCAAGCTGCATGTTGAGGTAGGCCCTGAAATAGCCCAGGGGCGTCGAAAGGTCGTAGGGCACGGCGAGCAGAAAATCCAACGTAAAGGTCCGAATTATGCCTGCAGCACTGCAGCTCGGTTGACAGCGGACCTGCCAGGCAGCCCCGTCATTGCATGAACTGCCCTGCGCCTCGACAGCCCCCTTCACCAGCCGCCGCTCCAGGGACTTCGTGACGACAATACAATTTCCGCTTTTTAGGTACAAGGCAAACGTGGCCCCCCTCTTCGCAAGCAACCTGGCCGAGCACCTGGCCTTGTTCCAGACCCTGCACACGCTGGCCGACGACGTCGCGCAGGCCGGGCAGCTGAGCGTCGCCGCCCTGCAGGCCGGCAACAAGCTGCTGTTCTGCGGCAATGGCGGCTCGGCGGCCGACAGCCAGCACCTGGCCGCCGAGCTGACCGGGCGCTTCATCAAGGACCGCAAGCCGCTCGCGGCGCTCGCCCTGTCCACCGACACCTCGGCGCTGACCTGCATCGCCAACGACTACACCTTCGACGAGGTGTTCGCGCGCCAGGTGCAGGGGCTGGGCCGTGCCGGCGACGTGCTGGTGGCGATCTCGACCTCGGGCAACTCGCGCAACGTGATCCGCGCCGTCGAGGAGGCGCACGCGCTCGGGCTGAAGGTGATCGGGCTGCTGGGACGCGACGGCGGCGCTCTCAAGCCGATGTGCGACCTCGCCATCGTGGTGCCCAGCCCGGTCACGGCCCGCGTCCAGGAGGCGCATATCCTGATCGGCCACACCCTGTGCGGAATGATCGAGCAGCAGCTGGGACTCGCATGAGCGAGCTCGCCGACAAGGTCTGCCCGCGCACCGAACTGGCGCCGCGCATCGCCGCGCTGCCGCGCCCGCTCGTCTTCACCAACGGCGTGTTCGACGTGCTGCACCGCGGCCACGTCAACTACCTGCATCTGGCGCGCGCGCTCGGCGGCTCGCTGGTGGTGGCGGTCAATTCGGACGCCTCGGCCCGGCTGCTGGGCAAGGGACCGGACCGGCCGCTGAACCGGGCGGAGGACCGCGCCACCGTGCTGGCGGCGCTGGAATCGGTGTCGCTGGTGACCTTCTTCGACGAGCGCACGCCGGTCGAGCTGATCAAGGAGATCCGGCCCGACCTCTACGTCAAGGGCGGCGACTACGACATGGAGACGCTGGAGGAAACCCGGGTCGTGCGCAGCTGGGGCGGCGACGCGGTCGCGATCCCCTTCGTCGACGGCTACTCGACCACCGCGCTGGTCAAGCGCATCCGCGCCGGCGCCGCGCCGGGGCGCAAGGCGGCCTTCCTGGACCGCGACGGCGTGATCAACCTGGACCGCGCCTATGTGCACCGCTGGGACGAGTTCGAATTCGTGCCGGGCGCCATCGACGCCATGCGCCGGCTGAAGAACGCCGGCTACGTGCTGGTGGTGGTCACCAACCAGTCAGGCATCGCGCGTGGCTACTACACCGAGCAGCAGTACCAGGACCTGACCGCCGCGATGCGACAGGCGCTGGCCGAGGCCGGCGCCGGGGTCGAAGCCGTCTACCACTGCCCCCACCACCCCAAGGGCGAGGTCGCGGAACTGGCGCAGGACTGCGAATGCCGCAAGCCCGCTCCGGGCATGATCCTGCGCGCCGCGCAGGAGCTCAAGCTGTCGCTGGCCGACTCGATCCTGGTCGGCGACAAGCCCTCCGACATCGAGGCGGCGCGCGCCGCCGGCGTCGGCAAGGCCTATCTGGTGCAGTCGGACAACGCCGAGTCGGGCCAGGGACAGGTGGATGCCGACGGGTCCTTCGCCGACCTGAAGTCCTGCGTCGACGCCCTGCTGGCCGGCTGAGCCTGGCACCGGCTCGCTGGCCGTGCGCCCCGGCCATTGCCGAGCCCCCTTACGCCCAAGATCCAACGGCACATGATCCGCCTGCTCTATACCCTGCTGCTGGCCCTGCTGACCCCGCTCGCCCTGCTGCGGCTGTGGCTGCGCGGCAAGGGCAACCCCGACTACCGCAAGCGCTGGGGCGAGCGGCTCGGCTTCGTGCCGGTTCTGCCTGAACGCCAAAGGCTGTGGGTGCACGCGGTCTCGGTCGGCGAGACGGTCGCCGCCGCGCCGCTGGTGCGTGCCTGGCAGGCCCGGCACCCCGACTGGGCGGTGCTGGTCACGACGACGACTCCGACCGGCTCGGCCCAGGTGCGGCGGATGTTCGGCGACCGCGTCGAGCACTGCTACCTGCCCTTCGACCTGCCCTGGATGGTGGGCCTGTTCCTGCGCCGCTGCCAGCCCAGCCTGGGCGTCGTGATGGAGACCGAAATCTGGCCCAACCTCTACGTCGGCGCGCTGCGGCGCGGCCTGCCGCTGCTCATGGCCAACGCCAGGCTGTCGGACAAGTCCTTCAAGGCCTATGGCCGCATGCGCTGGCTGGTCGGACCGACGCTGCGCCGCGTCGGCCTGATCGCGGCGCGCGGCCGCGAAGACGCCGAGCGCTTCGTGGCGCTGGGCGCTTCAGCCAGCCAGGTCGAGGCGCTGGGCAATTTGAAGTTCGACATCGAGCGCTCGCCGCAGGTCGTCGCCGCAGGCCGGGCCTGGCGCGGCTGGCTGGGCCAGGATCGCCCCGTCTGGATCGCCGCCAGCACCCATCCGGGCGAGGAGGAACAGGTGCTGGCCGCGCACCGGCTGCTGCTCGAAAGCCAGCCGCAGGCCCTGCTGGTGCTGGCGCCGCGCCACCCCGAGCGCGCCGGGGCCGTGTCAGCAGCGGTGCAGGCGGCGGGCCTACACGCCCTGCGCCGCAGCACGCTGGCCCCAGCCCCCCAGCTGCCGCCAGATGCCACTGCCGTCCCCGGCGCCAATGCCGTGCTGGTGGTCGACACCCTGGGCGAACTCATGAACTTCTACGCCGCCTGCGACATCGCCTATGTCGGCGGCAGCCTGGTGCCCAACGGCGGCCACAACCCGCTCGAACCCCTGGTGCTCGGCCTGCCGGTGCTCAGCGGCCCGCAGGTGTTCAATTTCCGCGAGGTCTATGCCGAGCTCGATGCGATGGCGGCCGTCACCCTGGTCGATTCGGGCGAGGCACTCGGCACGCGCCTGGCCGCCATGCTGGCCGGCTGGCCCGACCTGGCTGGCGCGCAGCCAGGTCCCCAGGCGGGCGACTGGCTGCGCCGCAACCAGGGCAGCACCGCGCGCCTGATCGCACGCGCCGAGGCGCTGGCGGGACAGCGCCAGCCGAACTGAGCCGGCCCGTGCGACCGCGCGGCGCGGGGCCGCCGCCCTGCGCCCCTTACCTCTCACTCAGTGCGCCGACGCGCCAACCACCGCGTCGGGCTTGACGCGCTTGAGCAGCGCCATCATCTCGGCCTCGATGCGGTGCAGCGCCTCGGCGGTCTGGCCCTCGAAGCGCAGCACCAGCACCGGCGTGGTGTTGGAGGCGCGGATCAGGCCGAAGCCATCCGGCCAGTCGACGCGCAGGCCATCAATCGTGTTGACCTCGGCCGGCGCGTCGAAACGCGCCAGCGCCTGCAGCTCGCCGACCAGACGGTGCGGCTCGCCGTCGGTGCAGGCCACGTTGAGCTCGGGCGTCGAGTGGCTGGTGGGCAGCCCCTCGAGCAGCGCGCCCGGGTTGTCGCTGCGGCTCAGGATCTCGAGCAGGCGCGCGCCCGCGTAGCTGCCGTCGTCGAAGCCGTACCAGCGCTCCTTGAAGAAGATGTGGCCGCTCATCTCGCCGCCCAGCGGGGAGTCGACCTCCTTCATGCGTGCCTTGATCAGCGAGTGGCCGGTCTTGTGCATCAGCGGCACGCCGCCGGCCTCGCGGATCGCGGGCGCCAGGCGCTGGCTGCACTTGACGTCGAAGACGATCTGGCCGCCCGGCACGCGGCTCAGCACGTCCTGCGCGAACAGCATCATCTGGCGGTCGGGGAAGATGTTCTGTCCGCCAGGCGTCACTATGCCCAGGCGGTCGCCGTCGCCGTCGAAGGCCAGGCCGAGGTCGGCGCCAGTCGCGTCCAGCGCCTGAATGAGATCGCGCAGGTTCTCGGGCTTGCTCGGATCGGGGTGGTGGTTGGGGAAGTTGCCGTCGACCTCGCTGAACAGCTCGATCACCTCGCAGCCCAGCGCGCGGAACAGCTGGGGCGCAGAGGCCCCTGCGACGCCGTTGCCGCAGTCGACCACCAGTTTCAGGGGGCGCGCCAGCTTGACGTCCGACACGATGCGCGCGATGTAGTCGTCCTGCACCGCGACCTGGCTCACGCCACCGTCGGCGCGGCGCGGCGCGTCGC
Organism: Pseudomonadota bacterium; assembly: GCA_041190985.1. Taxonomy (GTDB): domain Bacteria; phylum Pseudomonadota; class Gammaproteobacteria; order Burkholderiales; family Burkholderiaceae_C; genus Malikia. The sequence goes on along the minus strand of JBEEPT010000279.1, from coordinate 4,720 downwards.
CGGCCTCGATCGAGCGGCGCAGCGCCTGGATCTCCTCGCCGTAGATCGCGCGGCCCGCCAGCACCATCTTGAAGCCGTTGTGGTGCTTGGGGTTGTGGCTGCCCGTGACCTGGATGCCGCTGCTGCAGCGCGTGCTGGCCGCGTAATACAGCATCGGCGTGGTCACCATGCCGACGTCGATCACCTGGACGCCGGCGGCGACCAGGCCTTCGATCAGCGCGGCGGCCAGGGCGGGGCTGCTGAGGCGGCCATCGCGGCCGACGGCGACGCTGGATTCGCCCAGCGCCAGCGCGCGCGCGCCGAAGGCCAGGCCCAGCGCGTGTGCGAATTCGGGATTGAGCGCGTCGGGCACGACGCCACGGATGTCATAGGCCTTGAAGGCCGAAGCGGGAACTTTCATCTTTATCTTGAATAGACAGTGTGTGACCAAAACTTCCACATTGTAGAAATATCTGCCCCTCTCTCCTTGCCGTATCATGATCAGCTGACCATGACAGCCAAGCTCCCCCACCCCGAGCCCGCCGCCCGCACCGTCTGGCGCAGCCCCGTCGGCGAGTTGCTGCTGGTGGCGGGCGAACGGGCGCTGCTGGGCTGCTGGTTCTGCGACCAGAGCGGCATCCCGGACTGGGCGCGGCAGGCACCCATGCAGCCCGCCCACCCGCTGCTGCTCGAGGCGATAGCGCAGCTGCAGGCCTATTTCGACGGCCGCCGGCGCGATTTCGAGCTGCCGCTCGACTGCTCCCGGGGCACGGACTTCCAGCAGGCCGTCTGGCGGGCCCTGGCCGCCATCCCCTGCGGCAGCACGGTCAGCTACGGCCAGCTCGCGCAGGCCATAGGCCGGCCGCGCGCGGTGCGCGCCGTCGGTGCGGCGGTCGGCCGCAACCCGCTGGGCATCATCCTGCCCTGCCACCGGGTCGTGGGCGAGGATGGGGCGCTGACCGGCTACACCGGCGGCCTGGCGCGCAAGACCTTCCTGCTGCAGCTGGAGCAAGCCCAGGCCGCGCTCTTCCCATGAAACCGAATCATCGCTCCCTGGGCCCGGACTTCCTGCTGCTGGCGGCCATCTGGGGCACCTCCTTCATGTTCATGCGCCTCGGGACGCTGGGCTTCGGGCCCGTGAGCTCCGCAGGCCTGCGCATCAGCGTCGCGGCCCTGGCCCTGCTGCCGCTGCTGCGCCGGGCCGATGACTGGCGCCTGATCCGCGCCCACGCCTTGCCACTCACCGTCGTGGGCGTGCTCAACACCACGATCCCGTTCTCGCTCTACAGCTACGCCCTGCTGCACATCAGCACCGGGCTGACCGCGATCCTCAATGCCAGCATCCCCTTGTTCGGCGCCCTGGTCGCGTGGCTCTGGCTGAAGGAACGACCGGGCCGCTGGCGCACCGTCGGCCTGGGACTGGGCTTCCTGGGCATCTCGCTGCTGTCCTGGCGCAAGGTCAGCCTGGGCGGCAGCGACACCCTCTGGGCCGTGCTGGCCTGCCTGTGCGCGACGCTGTGCTACGGGATCGCCGCGAGCTGCACCCGCATTTACCTGCGCGGCGTGCCCGCGCTGAGCACCGCCGGCGGCAGCCTGCTCGGCGCCGCCCTGGTTTCCGCCCTGCCCACGCTGCTGGCCTGGCCAGACCATGCGCCCGGCCTGAGCGCCTGGGGCGCCGTGATCGCCCTGGGCGTGCTGTGCACCGCCTTGGCCTACGTGGTCTTCTTCCGCCTGATCGCACTGGCAGGCGCCGGCAAGGCACTGACCGTGACCTTCATGGCACCGCTGTTCGCGCTGCTCTACGCCAGCCTGCTGCTGGGCGAATCGATCACGCCCTGGATGGTGATCTGCGGCGGCATCATCCTGCTCGGCGTCGCGCTGGCGACGGAATACCTGCGTCCGGGCAATTGGCTCGCGCGCCACGCCTGAAACGGAAAACCGGCGCCGGGCACGCGGGCCCGGCGCCGGTTCTGGCGTGGCCGCGCCGGCTTCAGCCGGCGGCTGGACGCGGCTGGTCGGTCTGCACCGCCTCCTTGAGCTTGGGACTCGCGTGGAAGGTGACCACGCGCCGCGCCTCGATGGCCACCGCCTCGCCGGTGCGCGGGTTGCGCCCCGGGCGCGGCGCCTTGGTGCGGATCTGGAAGTTGCCGAAGCCCGAGATCTTGACGTCGGTTCCCTCGACCAGGGTCTCGGTGATCAGCTCGAAAAAGGCGTCCACCATGTCCTTGGATTCGCGCTTGTTCAGGCCGATCTGCTCGAACAGGATCTCGGCCAGCTGCGCCTTGGTCAGGGCGCTGCCGCCCTGCTCTTGCGAATTGTGCTCCATCTGTGACATCTCGAATCCGGGCCTCAGCGCAGGCGCGCCTGGACCTGCTGCTGCAGCGCCGCCAGCACGCCCTGCACCACGCCATCGATCTCCTCGTCGGTCAGGGTCGCGTCGGCGCGCTCGAGCTTCAGGCGCACCGCCAGGCTCTTCTCGTCGGCGGCCATGCCCGGCACCTCGACGCCCTTCTTCGGGCGGTAGACGTCGAACAGCACCGCCGACTTGAGCCAGCCCTGGGCGTTGGCCGAATGCACGGCGCCCATCAGCTCGGCATGGGTCACCAATTCCTTGACCACGACAGCGATGTCGCGCTCGACCGGCTGGTGGCGCGGCACCGGCTGCGCGACCGGGATGTCGCGCGCGAGCACCGCGGGCAGCTCCAGCTCGAACATCACTGGCGCCAGCTGCCAGCCTTCCTGCTGGCGCCAGCGCGGGTGCAGCTCGCCGACGTAGCCGATGGCCTGGCCGTCGAGCAGCACGCGCGCGCAGCGGCCCGGGTGCATGGCGGGGTGCTCGGCGGCCTCGAAGCTCGGGACGCGCGGCGCCAGCAGCGCCTCGACGTCGCCCTTGACGTCGAAGAAGTCCACGGCACGCGCCGGCACGCCCCACTGCTGCTGCTCGGCGTCGCCCCAGGCCAGCGCGGCGACGCGCATCGGCTGGTCGAAGCCGGCGACGGTGGTCTCGCTGTCGCCCACGCTCGCGTCCTTGCGGAACACGCGGCCGAGCTCGAACACGCGCACGCGCGCGGCCTTGCGGTCGGTGTTGAACTTCAGCACGTTGAGCAGGCTGCCCAGCAGCGAGCTGCGCATCACGCTCAGCTGGCTGGCGATCGGATTCAGCAGCCTGATCGGGTCGGCGTTGCCGGCATAGTCGCGCTCCCAGCGCTCCTCGACGAAGCTGAAGTTGATCGTCTCCTGGTAGCCCTGCAGCGCGAGCTGGCGGCGCACGGCGAACTTGCCGCGCTGGCTCTCGGGACGGATCTGCGCGGTCACCGGCGCCTGCGGCGGCGTGTGCGGCAGGTTCTCGTAGCCGATCACGCGCGCGACTTCCTCGATCAGGTCTTCCTCGATCTGCAGGTCGAAGCGGAACGACGGCGGCGTCACGGTCACAGTGCCCTCGCCCTCGGTCACCGGCAGGCTCAGGCTGCGCAGCGCGTCGGCGCACTGCTGCTGGCTCAGCGCCATGCCGATCACCTTGCAGGCGCGCGCCACGCGCAGCGTCACCGGCTTGGACTCGGGCAGGTTCACGACCTGGTCAACCACCGGGCCGACCTCGCCGCCGCAGATCTGCACCACGAGCTCGGAGATGCGCTCCAGGTGCTCGACGATTGGCTGCGGATCGACGCCGCGCTCGAAGCGGTGGCCGGCGTCGGTGCTGAAGTTGTAGCGGCGCGAGCGGCCCGCGATCGCCTTGGGCCACCAGAAGGCGGCCTCGACAAAGACGTTGCGCGTCTCGTCGCCGACGGCGGTGGCGTCGCCGCCCATGATGCCGGCGAGCGACTCGACCGCCTGCGCGTCGGCGATCACGCCGACGTTGCCGTCGAGCGTGACGGTGTTGCCGTTGAGCAGCTTGAGCGTCTCGCCTTCGCGGCCCCAGCGCACCTGCAGGCCGCCGTGGATCCTGTCGAGGTCGAAGATGTGCGACGGACGACCGAGCTCGAACATCACGTAGTTCGAGATGTCGACCAAGGCCGAGACGCTGCGCTGGCCGCAGCGCGCCAGGCGCTCGACCATCCAGGCCGGGGTCTGGGCCTGCGGGTTGATGCCCTTGATGACGCGGCCGGCGAAGCGCCCGCACAGCTCGGGGGCCTGCACCTCGACCGGCAGCGTGTCGGCGATCTGCGGCGCCAGCACCGGGAAGCCCGGGGCCTTGAGCGGCGCGCCAGTCAGCGCGGCGAGCTCGCGCGCGATGCCGTAGACGCTCAGGCAGTGCGCCAGATTCGGCGTCAGTTTCAGCGTGAACAGCTGGTCGTCCAGCTTCAGGTAGTCGCGGATGGACTGGCCGACCGGGGCGTCGGCGGGCAGCTCGAGCAGGCCGGCGTTCTCTTCCGACAATTTCAGCTCGCGCGCCGAGCACAGCATGCCGAAGCTCTCGACGCCGCGCAGCTTGCCCTTGCCGATCTTGAATGGCTTGCCGTCCTCGCCGGGCGGCAGTTCGGCGCCGACCAGCGCGGCCGGAATCTTGATGCCGACGCGGGCATTGGGTGCGCCGCAGACGATCTGCAGCGGCTCGGCCTGGCCGACATCGACCTGGCACACGCGCAGACGGTCGGCATTCGGGTGCTGTTCGGCCGCGATGATGGCGCCGACGACGATGTTGGAAAACGGCGGCGCGACGGACACCAGCTCCTCGACCTCCAGGCCGGCCATGGTCAGCTTGTCGGCCAGCTCCTGGCTGGTCAGCGGCGGGTTGCAGAAC
>JBEEPT010000278.1:0-3356 GCA_041190985.1 Pseudomonadota bacterium | reverse complement strand
CTTGGCGCGATAGACCTCGGCGATGTCGACGATGCCGATGACCTGAGCGGGCTTCACGACCAGGCGGTCATAGGCGAGCAGAGCCCCGGCGGTCACGAACACCGAGATCAGCGCGTGGGTGGCGAGCGAGCTCATACCGCAAGCCCCCGGCGGCGCAGCAGCTCGGTGATGGCGTCGTCGATGGACAGTCCCTGTCGCAGGAGCGCATCCAGCGGGGCGTTGTCGTCCAGCTTGTTGCTGAAGAGCAGGTGCGAGAAGGGGTCGAGGATGATGCGCGCGACACCCTCGCCGATGGGCGAGGTGATGTAGCACTCGGAGAAGACGCCCGGCTCCATGCGCAGCGAGTTCAGCAGCCGCTTCTTCGGCTCGTCCATCGAGAAGCGGCCCGTGCGCGCGAGCAGTTCGATCGACTCGGGCTTCTGGCGCAGCAGGAAGGTCCAGTCCGAGCACTTCAGTGCGGACTCCATCTGTGCCGAGGTGAAGTAGTCGTCGCCGTTCTGGGTCGCCGTCACGAGGCTGCCGCCGTACTTGCGGGCGCGCCGCGCCGCCTCGTCGATCGCCGCGGCCATCACCACGTCGTTCTCGCTCGAGTCGCCCAGCTGCTGCTTGAGCTCGTCGATGAACCAGACCTTCTTGCGGTTGCGCGTCAGGTACATCTCGCGGGTGATCGCGTGGAACAGGATGATGTTGACCACCGCCTGCAGGTCGGGCTTGCGCTTGAGCTCCTCGCTCTCGATGACCACGAAGTCGTTGGAGAAGTCGATCGTGTTGCGGCCGCTGAAGAAGCGCGCGTACTGGCCGCCCTTGGCGTAGGGGTTGAGCATCACGGCCAGGTCGCGCACGCGCTGGTCTTCCTTGATGCCCAGTTCCTCGATCGTCCCGGGGACGAAGGCGTCGCGCAGGATCGTCATGTCCAGGTCCTGGCCGTACCTGGCCCAGAGCTTGAGCAACATCGCCGAGATCGCCTTCATCTGGACCTCGTCGAGCTGCTTCATCGAGGCCATCTTGGCGATGGCCGGCAGCAGCATGTCGATGTCCTCGTTGATGTCGGTGACCAGCGGGAACGGGTTCAGCGAGATCTCGACGTCGGGCCGGAACTCGATGAAGGTGCCCTCGGCCTTGCGGCAGAGCTTCTCGAACGAGCGCCCCAGGTCCTGCATCCAGATCTTGGCGCCGATGGCCCGGTAGGACCAGGCCAGCTCGTTGAGCAGGACCGACTTGCCCGAGCCCGGCGAGCCGATGACGGCGGCGTTGTAGTTGCCGTCGTTGTCGTACAGGTCGAGCGTGAGCAACTGGCCGCGGCGCCCGGCGAACATCAGGGTCGGCGTCTTGCTGCCCCGCCACTCGGCCAGGACCGGTGCGAGGTGGATGGCGTTGGCCATCGTCTTGCGGGTGACCCGCTTCATCTTGCGCAAGTCGCCGTGGAAGGCCGGCGACAGCGTCATCGGCAGGCTGGCCAGCAGCGCCTGGCGATGTTTGTAGACGTCGGCGTTGAGTTCGAAGCCGCGCGCGCGCCAGATGGACTTGGCCGTCTCCTGCGTCTGCGCGACCTTGGACGGATGGCAGAACAGGCCGAGCTGGTGGTACATGCTCACCAGCGCGCCGCCGGTGTCGATCGCGTCCGCGGCGGCCGACCAGTCGCGCGCCTTCTTGGCGACGTCGGGCATGACCACGGCCATCTTGCTGCCCGCGTTCTGCGTGGCCCGCACGTGGTTGGCCGTGACCACGGTCTTGGTCGAGTTGGGGTCCAGGATGTAGACCCCCATCGTCAGCAGGAAGGGTGAGCTGTACTGCAGGGCCGGCTGCATCAGGTCGCCGACCAGGGCACCCATCTGCCACAGGCCGAAGCGCTCGGGGAAGGACTTGATGGAGAAGAAGCGCACGTCCAGGCCTTCGCCCGCGCCTTCCTTCCACAGGTGAAGGCCGTTGGAGCGCGCATCCTGGATCGTGTCGTGGTCGACGATCTGGTCGCGCAGTTCGCGCCCGTCGTCGTAGTGCAGGTCGGGCGCGGTGGCCGCGTCGATGCGATCCGGGTTGACGAACAGCGAACACCAGTTGATCAGGTCGGCCGCATCGCAGACGCGGTTGGGCAACGACGCCGAGCGCAGCGTGGTCGCCATGCCGTCGCGCAGTCCGACGATGCGCTCGCGGTCGGACAGGTTGGCGGGATCGGCCTTGACCGAGACGCTGACCATCAGGCGGAAGTCGCGGATCGTGTAGTGGAAGCCCTGGGTCAGGCTGTGGTGTGCGCCGTGGGACAGGTGCGCGTAGCGGCGCCGGGCCAGCTTGCGGTAGAGGTTGTCGTTGCGCGCCGGCCGGCCGAACGTCTGGGCCTTCTGGATCTGGTCGCGGTCTTCCATGCGCAGGTTGGCGTACCGGCGCAGTGGTGGGCAGACGTGGGGCGAGGCGAAGAGGTGGAACTGGATGCCCGTGTCGGGTGGGCAGTTCGAGTAGAGCGACACCAGCACGTCGACCATGCGGTCATCGGCGCCACTCTGCGGCATCACCTCCAGGAGGAAGCCCATGCCGTCCTTGTTGACGAACAACTGCTCCTCGTCGAGGTAGGAGATGTAGGGCAGCCAGCTGGCGAACTGGTCGGCGGGCGATTCGTCCTTGTGCCCGAACGAGAACAGGCCTGGACCGGACTTGTCGCTGGACCCCGCCGGCGACGCGTCGCCGAACAGGTTGAGGCGTAGGGACTCGAGCATGGAGGTGCCCTCTCAGGTCATTGGTCGGCGGCGGGCGCGCGGTTCTGCAGTGCGCGCAGGGCTTGCGTGAGCGAGGGCGCGTCTTCGGTCGGCGTGGTGGACGGGCCGTTGGGGCCTGCCGCCGCACCGGCCGACTTGGTGGCGGCCGGCGGCCGCGGCGCGCGGATCGGCACGAAGGGCTCGCGCTGCTGGCGCTGCACGTGGTCGACCAGCCAGCGGCCGTTGTCGACCTGGACGTAGACGAGGCTCTCGCCAACGAGATCGCGATCGGCGTCCTCCCAGGCCTTGATCCAGAGCCGGAGAACGCGCGGCGCGGCACGCAGCGGCGCGGCCACATAGGCGGCGCCTTCGTCGCCCGTGGCCGGGCGCGTGGAGGCGTTGAGCATCGTCGGCGCGGCACGCGGCCCGCTGCCGGCGGGCGCGGCCTGGGGAGACGTGTCCACGGGAGGCGCGGCGGAGCGGCGCTGCGCCGGCAGGTTGTTCTGCAGCGCGTTGTAGTAGGTGCCGGACACCGAGTCGCACCGGACGCCCTCGGGGGCCTTGCACGCGTACTTGGACTCGCCGTCCAGGCCGGTGATCGCGCAGCCCGGGAGCACGGCCGCGAGGACGATCACGCCGCCGACCACGATGAGGAACCTGCTCATGGCG
>JBEEPT010000277.1:0-6264 GCA_041190985.1 Pseudomonadota bacterium | reverse complement strand
ATGATGGCGCAGTGGATGGAAGGGCCTGGAGCCACCAACCTTGCCGCCATGGCGACGCGAGACGCGAGCCTTGCCAGCATCAGTTGGGGCACGAGCTACAGCGCCTACAACGCGACCGAGTTCGCGAAAGCGGCGTGGGAGACGTACGCGGATGGGTACGCACCCGGCGAAGGCGGTAGCGGCGGCGAGGGGGGCGGCGGCAGCGCTCCCGGAAACCCTATGTGGCTGGGGGTCTCGGACCTGGTTCCGAGGCTTCCGGCGGGTCGGCGGCTGCGACTGTCAACGAGAACGACAAGGCGACGATGAGAGTAGCGAACCTCACCCCCCACCGCTTCACCGGCTGGGCTCGCGGCACACACGACGGCCAGAAGCGCGACGGCGCATGGGTTGGCAACCTCCCCGGATCGCGCGTCGTGTTCGGCCCGATGAACGGCCTGGACACGCAGTTGGTGGACGTGTTCGTCGACCTGGAGCCGTGGGCCGAGGTCGTCGTCGAACCCGACGTTCCGAGCGCGTTGGCGTTGCCGCTGCCGCTGCCGGCCGACCCCGTGTCGCACTTCGGCGGCGTGTTGAAGTGCAACGGCAATGACATGGTGGTGCGCTCGTTCGCTCCCGAGGGGGCGGCGTGGGTGACGCACTGCACGTTGCGGCTCAACTTGCTGTTCCATGTCGACGTGTGGCTGCGCTGGTATCCCGGTGAGCCCTACATGGTCGGGGAGTGCATGGTGACGGCCAGCAAGGCGGGTTCGCCGCTGCTGTCCGAGGAGTGCCCCGGCATCCTGCTGGCGTTCGGCGACGGCGCCGTGGCTCCTGTTGGCCTGCCCATCGGCTCGCGCATCGTGGCCCCCGGCACCAAGTTCGGGGACGGCCAAGCGCGCGTCGTGCCGTTCGCCATCCTGTGGCCGCGATTGGTCACGGACACGCAGCAGTTCGCCAACTTCATGGCCGTGTCGGCGCTGGGCATCAGCGTTCGCGGCTGCACGAAATCGCATGCCGGCGGCAACCCGCGCTTCTCGTTCGCCTTCTCGGCGCGGCAGTGGGCCACGCAGCACTTCACCCGCTCGGCGCTGGCGCTGCACACTTGGGACAACCCCGTGCTCGGCCCGGCGCGCAACACGGGGCAGACGGGCGGCCAGGAGGACCAAGCCTTCGCTGGCTGCGAGTCGCTGCTTGCCGACGGTGCCGGTGCGGAGACGGTCAACTACCTCGCGGCGCTCCACTTCGCCGGCCACCCGTGCCACCACTTGGAAGCCGACGGGTCGATGGTGGACGCCATCACGCGGCCCAACCTGCGCATGTTCTACAGCCGCCCGCACCGCAGCGGGTCGGACATGCTGGGCAAGCCGCGCGACCAGTCGTTGCCGGAAACGAACGGCTGGAACGGCCCGGATGCGCAGCACCTGTTCTTCTCCCGGCTGGCCATGGCTGCGCGCTTCAAGGGCACGCCGGCATGCCAACGGCTGTTGGAGCATCAGGCGCGGAACTACCTGATCCAGCTCACCACGACGCCCGGTGCCCCCACGTCCAAGGTGTGGAGCGCCCGCGAGGTCGGCTGGGAAGGGCTGGCCGTCGTCCACCTGTGGCGCGAACTCCGAGACAGGGCGCTGGCCGAGCGGGTCCGAGCGCACTGGCTGGAACGGGCCAACTGGCTGTCGAGCCAACTCCCCGTCACCGGCCCGTGGGACGTTCTGGTCGACGTGGGTAGCCTCGGCACCGGCTCGTGGTGGATGCCGTGGCAGCAGGCGCTCGGAGCCTACGGCCTCGACTTGGCATGCCGCGTCCTGGGCGACGGCGGCACGCACCTCCCCCTCATCGCGGCCAACGCGGCCAAGCTGGTCGTCGACCAAGCCTGGACGAACGACGGCGCTCGGTGGGTGGAGTGGGAGCTGCTGGCCCTCGACGGACGCCGGCAGCGCAGCGACGACTTCCAGGTGTCGTTCATGGCGCTCGCCGTGCAGACCGTGTTGCGCAACGAGCCCACGAACGACAAGGCCCGCGAAATCTGGCAGCAGATGCTCCGTGACGACGACGGCACGGGGAAGTGGCTGCTGATCGACTGACATACGGGGTCGGACGGGCGCTACCCGTGCGGCTCGGCCCGTCTCGTCGTGTCATGGGAGAGCGACGGGGCGGGCCACTCTCTCGGCCTGTCCCATAACCACCCGACGGGCTGCGCATCGTCCGCCGCGTGAGCGTGGACATCCCAACGCAGACGGAACGCGACGCGCGAGTCGCGACGTTCCTGAGTGCAGAGCGCGAGGCGGCGAAGGCTGACCTTGCTTGGGTGATGTCGACCATCCAGGGCCGTCGCTTCGTGGATTCGATCCGCCGCGACACCGGGATACGCGCGCAGTCGTTCCGCCCTGACACGCACGAGACGGCCTTCAACGAGGGGCGTCGGAGCGTCGGGCTGGAACTGGAAGCGCGGCTCATTGCGCCCGACTTGGCGCACCTCTTCGACCAGATGGAGAAGGAGCACCGTGACCGCATCCGCGCCCGAAACGACTTCATCGGCCCCGGCGACGAGTAACGCGGCACCGCAGGCCGCTCCCGTCACCGCCGCCGCGCCGGCCACCACGGCAGCGGCCGAGCCTGTCGTTGCCGCACCGAAGGCGGAAGCGCCGAAGGCCGAGGCCAAGGAGTCGTTCGCGGCCAAGCTGGAAGCAGCGTTGAAGTCGGAGCCGGCCACCACCGAGGCCGCGCCGACCGAACTGGAGCTCAAGGTGCCCGAGGGCGCGGACGAGCACGTCGTTGGCTTCGTCAAGGACGCCGCGCGCATCGCCGGCATCACTGGCGAGAAGGCGCAGGCCGTGCTCGACCACGTGCACAAGTCGCTCTCCGAGCAGCGAGCGGCAGCCGCCGAGAAGGTGCGCGAGGACTTCGCGCGCCAGCTCTACGAGGACAAGGAGTGGGGCGGCGCCAAGTTCACGCAGACCGTCAAGGACAGCGACGCATTCCTGCGCCGCTTCGTCCCCGAGTCGTCTTTGAAGGAGCTGGAGGGCAAGGCGATCCCGGCCTTCCTCCGCATCGCCTTCGCGAAGGCTCACCAGCAGATCTCTCCCGATCGCATGTTTGTCGGCAAGCCCAGTTCCGCCGGTTCGGCGGGTAGCGAACTCGAGCAGGCCAAGGAAATCTTCAAGCGCTCTCTCGGGCGCGGGTGATAGGCAATGGCCGTCAACGGCAACGGGTACGTCAACTTCGTCGATCGGGCGACGACGAAGGTCAAGGGTCAGTTCGTCAAGCCGGCTGAGCTGCTCGCGCAGCGCAACGACTGGATGAAGTACGCCCGGTGGCAGGAGTCCAACATGGACACCTGCGAGGAGTTCGTCATCCGCACTTCGCTGCCGGATGCCTACTTCGTCACGGTCGGCAAGGGTGTGCCGATCAGCAAGAGCACCAGCGCCAAGATCCAGGAGGGCTGGGCGATCATCGAGCAGTCGACCGAGATCCCGCGCCACCTCGTGCGCGGCGAGGCTCTGGCCGAGACGCTGATGAACGAGCGCACGTCCTCGTTCGAGTCGGTGCTGCAGAAGGCATCGCAGGCCGTGGTCTACGCCAACGGCTCGCTCAACGACGACCAGTTCAACGGCTGGGCCGTCCGAATGGCCACCCTCACGGGCGGCAACGCGAAGCAGATCTTCAACTGCGGCGGCGCCACGGCGAACGCTCAGACGAGCATCTACGCCGTCAAGTACATGGAGCGCGGCGCCTACTTCATCACCCCGCCGGGGATGACGGCTGGCCTGTCGTCCGAGGACATGGGCCTGTGCCGTGCGACGGACGCGAGCGGCGTGCTCGACGTCTACCGTCAGGTGGTCAACATGGGCATCGGGTTCGCGCTGCAGGACTGGCGCTGCCTCGGCCGCATCTGCAACATCGACGTGGCGCAACTCGCCGCGCTGTCGGGCAATCAGGCGCCCACGAGCTTCCTGAACATCATCCACGGGATGCTCTACCTGATCTCGCGCATGGGCCGGCTGGGCTCTGGCCCGATCGTGTTCCACGCGGGTCAGGCGTCGTTCTCGGCGCTGGTGCGTCTCGCGACGGAGAAGAGCGTCAACGGGCTCGGCTACATCGAGCAGAGCGGCGCGCAGTTCGGGGTTCCGGGGAGCCAGCAGCTCATGTTCCACGGCAACCCGATCGTCCTGATGGACCAGATCCTGGAGACGGAGGCCGTCGTCAGCTGAGGCTGACGGAGGAAACACATGGTCAAGCACCAAGGCAGTGTGGTTTCGACGGCGCAGGCCGTCACGGCAACGGCGGTGTCCACGGACTCGATCGACCTCACGGTCGGTCGGGATCTGGGCAACGGCTCCGACATTCAGGCGAACTTCACCGTGCTCACGTCGGCCACGGCGGCCGGCGCCGCGACGGTGACGTTCGAGATCATCACGGCAGACGCCGCCGACCTGACGGGCAACGTCACCGTGTTGGCGTCCTCGCGTCCCTACACCAAGGAGGAGCTGACCGTCGTCACCACGACGGGCAACACCAAGTCGCTCCCGATCACGCTGACGATCCCGACGAACCTCTCGGCTCGTTGGATCGGCCAAGTGATCCCCGGTGTCGGCACGGTGAACGCGACCATCGCGACGGCTGGTCCCGGCCAGCATCAGCCGCGCATGCGTCGCTACCTCGGCGTCCGCTACACGGTGGCAACGGGTCCGCTCACCGGCGGCACGTTCAACGCTTGGTTCGGCCCGAACCACGTCGGCGACGCGGTGAAGCACTATCCGGTGGGGTGGTGACCCCATGGTGCAAGACTTCAGCACCCGTATCGCGACGAACCTCGCGATCACGTCGGGCACCATCCTGACGCCCGATCAGTACCAACTGACGGCGGTGAGGACGCGGCCGACGCTTGTCTCGGGCGTTCTGCTGAACGTCTTCGAGGGCGTCCGCGACCTGGGCGTGGGAACCGACCTGTTCCTACGCGTCCGGGTCACGGAGAACTTCGACCAGCTTGCGACGTTGGTCGACGTGGTTCCGGTGTACTCGCCGACGACCAACTTGGCCGACGCCGACTCCATCGAGTGCTACCGGGCGAGGCACCCTGGGGCAATCCTGCGAGTCGGCGCGACGTTCCACTACCCGCTCCGACCACTGAGCACGTCCGAATCGGTGAATGCTGGCCTGACCCCGATCTACCCCACGCAGATGCAGTACATCGGCGCGCGGTTCATCGTGAGCGGGGCTGCGTTCGCGACGGGGCGAGTCCAGGTTGACATCACGCGGCACGTCAGCCCCGATGGCGACGCAACGCTGTTCGGTGCCAAGCTGACGCCCAAGACGCCACTCGCCGGCTGGTAGCGCCGGCCTCTCCCTATGACCAGCACGAACGCTCCGACCTCCACCCTGATCGTCAAGAAGTCCTCGGCCACCAACCAGGGGGCCATTCCCGAGCGCAAGTCGGTGGAGAAGGACGGCATGGTGATGCACGCGCCGCGCAAGCGCGTGCTTCGCCCTCGCCGCGATGCCTTCATCGACAACCATCTGCGCAAGGGGCCGACCGACGACGTTCCGGAGGCCGCGACGTTCGTTCTGGAGGGAGACCAAGAGGTGTCGATCTACGACGCCGAGAAGAATCCGCTCGGCGTGTTCGACCTCATCAGCGACACGCCCGCCGTCTGGCTGAAGAAGGCTTGACCCCAACGGCCGCGCCGGCCGGCCCCTCTGACCGGCCAGCAACGCCATGACGGTCGAGGTCTACCCCACCCCAGGCAGCAGCACCTACCAGTCGACGCGCTACAGCGCGACTGTGAACGGGGTGGCGGCCTACGTCTACGGCTTCTCGCGCGTGGCCGTGATGCCAACGCAGGCGTGGTCGGCCGGTGCGACGGTTGCCCCCGCGTGGTTCCAGTTCGGCGCCGACCAGACGGCCACGGTGGCGATCACGCGCATCGCTGGTCCGATCACTTCGGCGGTCGTCTACCCCAAGGACAAGGGGGTGACGCAGAGCATCGCGGGCGGCGTGCTGACGCTGACGGTGCCGGTCAACGTGCGCCTCTGGGTGGAGTGCAACGGCGACCGCGTGCCGCTGCTGATTCAGTCGCGGCCCCTCAAGCCAGACATCCCATCGCCGCGAACCGACTGGACGACGACCACGCGCACGGTGTCGAGCATCAACACCGGCACCAACACGCTGACATGCTCTGCGTCGCACGGATTGGCCGCAGGAACGAAGATCGTCCTGGCTTCAACTGGAACCCTGCCCACCGTCACCGGAACGGCCCTGAGCGCCACGGAGCCCGTCTACGTGCTCTC
>JBEEPT010000276.1:0-5024 GCA_041190985.1 Pseudomonadota bacterium | reverse complement strand
CAGCGCTGCACAGTCCATCAGGCAGCGCCCTCGGTGGTGAAGCCGCGCACCGTCACGCTGATGGTGCCGGTGCCCAGCTGGCCCTGCTGCACGTCGCGGCCGGGCTTGCTTGGTTCGCCGCGGAACACCAGCACGTCGCCGTTGTTCCAGGTGACGCGGAACACCAGCAGGTCGGAGTCGCGAGCGGCGCGGCGCACGATCTGCAGCGCCTCGCTTGCCAGGCTTTCGGCCAGCAGGCCGATGGTCATCGTTTCGGCGGCCAGCAGGCCGTTGCGCTCCTGGCGGATGTTGTCCAGCAGCACGGTGGCGTTGAGCTTGTCGGCCTCGCCGCCGCCCTCGGCAATGCTGGTGGCCTTGCTCAGCGTGGACCAGGCGGTGATGGGGATGAACGTGCCCGAGGTGAACGCCGGGTAGTCGGTGGTGTCGATGTCTTCGAGCTGGAAGGTGTCGGTGGCCACGGTGCCCAGGCGCACCGCCTGGCCCTCCAGGTTCACCATGCCGGCCACGTTGTAGAAGTAGCCCACGCTTTTGGTGGACAGCCCGTGCGCGGTGCTGGTGGCCACGCCCGGGTTGGCCAGGGTGACGGCCGTCACCGTCTTGGCCGCGCCTTCGGTCTTGCCCACCTCGACGCGGACGCCGCGCCCAATGATCAGATCGCCTTGTGCCATGGTTGGCTCCTACTCTTTTGAACCGGCGCGGCGGCCGGTGGGTTGCTGAAAACGACGAAGCCCGCACGGGGCGGGCTTCTTGGGGTTGCGGTGGCAGCGGGCGGGCTGTGCGGTCAGGCCCACCACTCGACAGTCAATACGGTGGCGTCCAGGCCGGTTTCTTCGTCATAGCCGCTGGCGCGGGCCGTCACGCAGGCGCCGCGCGCTGCCGGCGCCGTGGCCACGGCGGCAGTCACGGCATCGGCCACGCTTTCGGCCTGCGCGGCGGTCTTGGACCAGCACTGCACGGTGATCACGCACGGGTCGGCCAGCAGGGTGTTGTCCAGGCCCAGCGCGCGATCGTGCTGGGCTGTGAACACCACGTAGGGCGGCGCCACGCTGGGCGCTATGGCGTTGTGCGCGATCGCCGCGCCCACCAGCGCCACGGTGCCGGCGTGGCCGGCCAGCAGCGCGCGGAAGTCGGTCTCGGCGCTCACAGCGTGCCGCCCTTCTTGTTCATCTTCTGGATCTGCGGGCCGATCACGGCCTTGAACTTCTCCAGTGCCTCGGCCAGCCGCGCCGTGGCGGGCTGCAGGAACGCGCGCGCGCTCATCTTGCGGGTGCCGAACTCGAGGAACCGCCAGTAGAACGGGTCGCTCGGGTTCTTGGCGCCGCGCTGGCCGGTCTTGGCCGGCCGCACGTTGACGAACACGCCCACGTCGCCCTTGGCACGGGCGCGCTTGCTGGTGCGCACCACGATGGCCTTGCGCACGGTGCCGGCCTTGCGGTAGGGCGCGCGCAGCGTGGGCTGCAGCACCGGTGCGCGGCGCTTGGCATCGTCGCGCACGATGCGCGCGCCGGCGGCCAGCGCGTTGCGCAGCGCCTGGCGCCGCAGCTTGGGCACGATACCGGCCAGCGCGGCCTTCAGCTCGGGGATGCCGTACACCTTGGCGCTGATCATGCGGCGTCCCTCACCCCGGTCTGGCACATCAGCTCGAGCCAGGCGCGGCGCCCGTCGATGTCGATGGGCTCGCCTTGCACGTCATAGGCCTGGCCGCGCCACAGCACGCGCAGGCGGGCCGGCAGATCGTCGCGCCAGCGGATGGTGAAGCGCGCCGACACGCTGGCCTGCGCCTGCGCGGCGGCAAAGAAGTCGCGCCCGCGCAGGGGCTCGGGCTTGCACCACACGGTGGCGAAGTCGGCCCAGGTGGCTGATTCCTGCCCGTGCGCGTCTTGCGTGGCGGGCAGTTGCTGCAGCACGATCTGGTCGCGCAGGTCAGCGGCGGAGAGGTGGCGGGCCATGGCGGGCGTCAGTACAGCTTGGCCGGATCCAGCAGCATGCGCAGGAACGGCGCTTCTTCGAGCGAGGCGCCCGACGCCGCCACCGGCGTGTCGATCCAGTAGGCCACCAGCGCCTTGATGTACAGGCGCACGCACTCGGGCACGGCCTGCGGGTCGGTCTCGCCGGCCGTCAGGTCGATGCGCACGCGCGCGCCGATGGCCTTCTCGCCCAGCGTGGGCCAGGCGAGCCCGATGGCCGGCACGATGCCGGTGCCGTTGCCCACCGCCGCGAACTCGTAGCTGGCGCCGCTGAGCGTGACCCAGGCGGCGCCGGTGCTCCAGTAGGACACCGCGGCGGCAGTGGCGCGGTGGATCTCGAACACGTCGGTGCTGGCCGGCCAGTCGGTGAGCTCGATGCGCCAGGTCTGCTGCATCAGATGGCGGCCCGTCACCTGCTCGGCCAGCTGGCGGGCGGCGACGATCAGGCCTGGCACGATGGCGTCGAAGGCCGACGTCTCGGCGATGCGCGCGGCGAGCTTGGCCTCGGAAGCCGTGACGGGCTCGAGCACTGGAGCAGTCAACAGGCGCATGTCAGACGTAAATTTGCGTGCAGTTCGTCACCACACCGCAGTTTTCGATGTTCCTGGTTGCCGGCAGCACACCGGCGCCATAGTTCGCCGCGTCCCACTCCTCGAAGAAATCGGATACGTCGGCGACGTCTTGCGCGCCGAAGCAGATCTGAGCGCGGGCAGCGACTTCGCTGTTGGTGAGCTCCCGGTCCCACAGGCGGCACAGGGCCATCGCCATGCCCACGGAGGAGTTTGCAATGGCATCGCTGGTGTCGCGGTGGCACATGAACGCCAGCTTGGTGGTCGCCGTTTGCCCTATGCCGTGGTTACGCTTGACCTCCATGTGATACCGGCCGTTCATCGTCAGCCGATAAGTGCTGCTGTCGTGCGTGCCGTTGGAGCGCAGCACCAGGTGCACCAGGGCGCCACGCGCGGGCCGCCGGCCAAAGTTGTCCTCGACTTCGCCGCCGGAATAACGCACGAGCCGCAGCTCCGTCAGGTCATTGGTGGTGTCCCACGACCCGGTGGCGCCGAACAATCGCAGGGCACACACCGCAGGCGTCTGCGAGAAGGCCCACAGCGGTGATTCGGCGGCGCGAGCATCGTAGATGCCGAACCACTCGACGGTGATCGGTCGCACGCTGTTCACGTTCGCCTCGATGTCGAAGACGTCTTCCGTCACCTGCGTGATGATGCCGCCGCCGGTTTCGCAGCGCAGAGCCGGGCGGCCGACATAGGTGCGCGATGGCAGTTGCGAAACCGATTGCGTGAGCGGGCTGGCCTTGATGGCAAACACGGTGTAGACCGTGGCAGCCTCGTTGACCTTGAGGTAATTGGCGCCGCCCGTGCCCGATAGCGTGAGTAGCGGGCCATTCCAGGCCGAGACCGCGGTGCTGGTCCAGGATGTGCCGTCAGCCGGCAGCGCTCGGGTGCTGCTCTTGGCAGGAACCACGATCTGCGCAGCAGTCGGGGTGGAGTCGTTGTGCCCCTTGATGATGGCCATGGCGCCGTATTCTTCGGCCGACCACCCTGGCAGGCGCACCACGTAGTCGGACGCGGTGCCATCACCGGTGTATTGCAGGACGCTCCACGCCGGGCAGTCCAGAAACGCGATCCAGTCCACACCCTCGGCACCAGGATTGCTGGGGTACTCCGTCAGTTCGTTGAGATCGGCTGCGGCGGAGATCGTCACTGGGGACAGCGACGAAATCATGGTCGAACTGCTGGCGGCCGCGTCCATCGCGTAGGCGTTGGACTGCCCCGCTGCCCGGAACCAGCGGCTGTAGGTGTTGTCGCGGCCGGCCATGAAGAAAACCGGCGTCTCTTCGATCAGGGATGAGAAGTCGCGCACCGCGCCGTTGCCGATGTGCCCGCCCATCACCAGGCGGCCAGACCCGTTGTCGGCGATGGCCACCCAGTGATAGGTGGTGCCGTTGGTGTTGGACTGCGCGGCAGAAGTGACCTGAAAACCATCGTCTGTGAACTCGATGACGCCGCCGGACGAGTGCCCGCCTTTGCTGCCCATGCGCACGGCGCGGCCACGGTAGGTGCCCTGGTGGCGCCAGATCATGTACTGAGAATCGTCCGCGACGACGAACACCACATCGGGGCGCATTCCGCACGCCACGCGACGCAGGTTGCCGGTGCCGACGTAGCTGCCGGTCTTCACCACGGGGCTGGCAGCGTTGGCTACCGGATACAGGCGCGCCAACCCTTTCGCAATCAGGCTGGCCTCTTCGGCGGCTGTGAATGTGGTGTAGATCGCGGGCGCGTTGCCGTTCCACGGCTGCAGAAGCTGAATGGTCATGCTCGATCCTTTGCGCTGGTGCGGCGCGGTTTGGCGGGCTTGGTGTCATCGCGCGCCACATGGCTGGGCGGCGCGGCGGGGCTGTCGGCATAGACGGCGCAGCGCGCCTCCTCGACGAAGTGCCGTGCATGGTCTGCGCCGCAGCGCAACAGGTCGCCCGGCGCGAAGTTGCCGGTGACGCTGCTGCTGCCGCTGGCGATGAACCTGATGAGTACCTGCATGTGGGTTCCTCCAGTAAAGAGGCCCGCACGGTGGCGGGCCTCTTGGATCGAGGAACGATCGGTCAGCGGGCCATCACGCGGGCGTCAGGTCGCCGCCGCGCACGGCCGCGGGCTTCTCGGTAGCCAGCGCCAGGCGCCGCTCGGCGCGCAGCGTGATCAAGTTCTTGGTGAAGTTGTCGCTGTCGCTGTCGCTCATCTCCACCACCACGCCCTCGCGGTTGTAGATCATGTAGGCCTCGCTGAAGCGCCCCACCTGGAACGTGTCGGCCGCCATGCCGATGGCCTGGATCACTGGCACGCCGAACAGCCGGGCCTGGCCGGCGTCGTTGACGCTGTACAGGGTTTGGCCGGCCGCGGTGGTGAACAGCTCGATCTCGATGGTGGCCCAGTCGGCCGGGTTCAGCACGATGGCGTCGGCCGGGTAGCCCGCGGCGTACAGGTCGGCCATGATCTTGCGGATCAGAACCAGCTTCTTCAGCGTGGAGCCCAGGTCGGCGTT
>JBEEPT010000275.1:0-15858 GCA_041190985.1 Pseudomonadota bacterium | reverse complement strand
CGCCCGAGGGCACCGCGGCGCGGCCCATGACGCCGCTTTCCAGCAGCACGTCGCATTCGACGGTCGGGTTGCCGCGGCTGTCCAGCACTTCGCGGCCAACGATATCAACGATTGCACTCATGTCTTGCTCCCTGCTCCGCGGCTCAGCCCTGGGCGACCACGCGCGCCATTTCCAGGCACTTGTTCGAATAGCCCCACTCGTTGTCGTACCAGCTCACGACCTTGATGAAGGTGCCATCGAGCGCGATGCCGGCATCGGCGTCGAACACGCTGGTGCAGCTCTCGCCGCGGAAGTCGGTCGAGACCACCTTCTCCTCGGTGTAGCCGAGCACGCCCCGGAGCGCACCCTCGGACTGCGCTTTCATCTCGGCGCAGATCTCGGCGTAGCTCGCGGCGCGCTCGAGCTCGACCGTCAGGTCGACCACCGAGACGTCGCTGGTCGGCACGCGAAACGCCATGCCGGTCAGCTTGCCCTTGATTGCCGGGATCACCACGCCGACCGCCTTGGCCGCGCCGGTGCTGCTCGGGATGATGTTCTCCAGGATGCCGCGGCCGCCGCGCCAGTCCTTGTTGCTCGGGCCGTCGACGGTCTTTTGCGTGGCGGTGGCGGCGTGCACCGTGGTCATCAGGCCGCGCTTGATGCCCCACTTGTCGTTGAGCACCTTGGCCACCGGGGCCAGGCAGTTGGTGGTGCAGCTGGCGTTGCTGATGATGTCCTGGCCGGCGTAGCCCTGGTGGTTGACGCCGTAGACGAACATCGGGGTGTCGTCCTTGCTCGGCGCCGAGATCACCACCTTCCTGGCGCCAGCCGCCAGATGCTTGCCGGCGCCGGCCTGGTCGAGGAACAGGCCGGTGGCCTCGATCACGACATCGGCGCCGACCTCGTTCCACTTGAGCTGGGCGGGATCGCGCTCGGCCGTCAGGCGGATGCGGCGGCCATTGACGACCAGGGTGTTGCCGTCGACCGCGACCTCGCCCTGGAAGCGGCCGTGCACGCTGTCGTACTTGAGCATGTAGGCCAGGTAATCCGGTTCCAGCAGGTCGTTGATGCCCACCACCTCGATGTCGCTGAAGTTCTGCACGGCGGCGCGGAAAACCATGCGCCCGATGCGACCGAAGCCGTTGATGCCAATCTTGATCGTCATATTCGTCTCCAAAAGGGTTGAACTGCCGGCGGCGCCTGCCGCGCTGCTTCGGCCGATGTGCGCATGGTAGCCAAAATAGGTAACTTAGTTACAAATCCGGAGCGGCGATCGGGTTTGTTCTGGTCTCGTAACCGCAGCCGGCGCGCCCGGCTCCAGCGCGAGGGGGTCAAATCTCGGTCGTAGCGCCACATTGCGCCTTCAACACCCGACCCAGCCGTGAGCACAGACGACATTCCTCTCCCCGCCGAGTTCCGGCAACGACTCGACCGCCTGCTGCAGGCCGGCAGCAGGCGCGTCCTCGGGCTGGCCGGCCCGCCGGGCTGCGGCAAGTCCACCCTCGCCGTCCTGCTGCGGCAGTGGCTGGGCGCGCAGGCCCAGGTCGTGCCCATGGACGGCTTTCACCTCGCCAACACCGAGCTGCAGCGGCTCGGCCTGGAGCAGCGCAAGGGCGCGCCCGAGACCTTCGACAGCGCCGGCTACGTCGCGCTGCTGCGCCGGCTGCGCACCCAGGGCCTGACCGGGGTCGTCTACGCGCCCGACTTCAGGCGCGAGATCGAGGAGCCGGTGGCGGGCAGCATCGCGGTCCAGCCGCAGACGCAGCTGCTGATCACCGAGGGCAACTACCTGCTGCTCGACGAGGGGCACTGGGCCGATGTCCCGTCCCTGCTCGACGAGGTCTGGTACCTCGAGGTCGAACAGGACCTGCGGCTGGCGCGCCTGGTCGAGCGCCATGTCCACTTCGGCCGCAGCCGCGAGGACGCGCAGCACTGGATCGCCTCGAACGACGAGCCGAACGCGCGGCTGATCGAAGCCAGCCGCCAGCGCGCCGACGCCGTGCTGCGCTGGAGCGAAGTCCAGACCCCCGACCGCACACAGGAGACAGCATGATGAAATGGGCTCTCATCGGGGCGAGCAACATCGCCTCGGAATGGATGGTCGGCGCGATCCGCGCCGCCGGCGACGAGGTCGTCGCTGTCGTGTCGGGCAGCGCCGAGCGCGCTGCGGCCTTCGCGCGCCAGCATCGCATCCCCCATGCCCTGGGCGACGCGCGCGAGCTCGAGCGGCTGCGCCCGGACGCGGTCTATGTCTCGAACACCAACGACCAGCATGAGGCGGCGGTGCTGCTGGCCGCCTCCCTGGGCTGCCATGTGCTGTGCGAGAAGCCGCTCGCGACCGATCTGGCCGCGGCGCGGCGCATGGTCGAGGCCTGCCGCAGCGCCGGCGTGGTGATGGGCACCAACCACCACCTGCGCCACAACAGCGCCCACCGCCAGATGCGCGACGTGCTGCGCGAGCAGGGCCTGGGCCGCCTGGTCGCGGCGCGGATCAGCCATTCGGTGTTCCTGCGCGCCAAGCTGCAGGGCTGGCGCGTGGACAACGCCGCCGCCGGCGGCGGCGTCGTGCTCGACATCGCGGTGCACAACGCCGACTCGCTCGCCTTCCTGCTCGGCGAGTACCCGTCCGAAGTCGTGGCGATGTCCAGCCACAGCGGCATGGGCCGCGGCGTGGAGGACAACGCGATGTCGCTCTGGCACTTCCCGAGCGGGCTGACCGCCTTCACGCATCAGGGCTTCAACACGCCGCATGCCTCCAACCGGCTGGAGATCCTGGGCGACCAGGCCTGCCTGGAAGCGCGCGGCGTGCTCAACCAGGCACCGGGCGGCGAGCTGGTCTGGCGCCGCGCCGACGGCGACCTCGCGCTGCGGCTCGACCACGACAACCTCTACCTGCGCGGCCTGCGCGAGATGCACAAGGCGATCGCGGGCGAGCCGCACGACATGGCCAGCGGCGCGGCGGGCCTGAAGTCGCTGGCCGTCGCGCTGGCGGTGCTCGAGAGCGCGCGCAGCGGCCAGCGCGTCGCGGTGCGCTACGAATGAGGCCGATGCAGCTGCCCGACTTCGAGAGCCGCGCCGTCCTCGAAGGCCACATCGACGACACGCTCGCCTTCTACGAGCGCTGTGCCTTTGACCCCGCCGGCGGCTTCCAGCACTATCTGCTCGACGACGGCAGGCCTTATCGCACCGGGCACCGGCACCTGGTCAGCGCGACGCGCCACGTCGTCAACTGGTGCATGGCCTGGCGCCGCAGCGGGCGATCGCGCTACCGCTACCTGGCGCGGCACGCGCTGGACCACCTGCGCACGGCGTTCGAGCTGCCGCCGGGACACCCCAATGCCGGGCTCCATGCCTGGACCGTCGCCGATGGCGCCGTCGAGGACGCGCGCGCCCTCGCCTACGGCCAGGCCTTCGTGCTGCTGGCGACGAGCCAGGCCTGCCTCGCCGGCCTGGTCGATGCCGAGGCGGTCGCACGCGCCTTCGACCGCATGGAGGACGCCTTCTACGAGCCCGCCTGGCGCGCCTACGCCGACGAGCGCAGCGAGAGCGGCGTGCTCTCGCCCTACCGCGGCCAGAACGCCAACATGCACCAGTGCGAGGCCTGCCTGGCGGCCTTCGAGGCCACCGGCGAGCCACGCTACCTGGAGCGCGCCGCCAGCCTGATCGAGCGCTTCGCCTTCGAGCTCGCAGCGCCACCCGAAGGCCTGATCTGGGAACACTACGACGCCGGCTGGCGGCCCGACTGGGACTACAACCGCGGGCAGCGCGACGACATCTTCAAGCCCTGGGGCTACCAGACCGGACACCAGACCGAATGGGCCAAGCTGATCCTGCAGGCGCACGCCCACCGGCCGCAGCCGCGCTGGCTGGAGCGCGCGGCGCAGCTGCAGCACGCCGCCTACCGCCTCGGCTGGGACGCGACCCACGGCGGCCTGATCTACGGCTTCGCGCCGGACGGCAGCCCCTGGGACACGGACAAGTACTTCTGGGTCCAGGCCGAATCGCTGGCCAGCGCCTGGCGCCTGTGGCAGGCCACCGGCGAGCCCGAATTCCGTCGCCAGTACCTCGACACCTGGTCCTGGAGCTGGCGGCACCTGATCGATCACGAGCACGGCGCCTGGTTCCGCATCGTCGCGGCCGACGGCGCCAAGCTCGAGAACACCAAATCCCCGGCCGGCAAGGCCGACTACCATACCCTGGGCGCCTGCTGGGACATCCTGTCCACCGGTGGGCTCAAGGACTGAACACCATGAAAGACCTGCACCTGATCTTCGACATGGACGGCACCATCGTCGACTCCATGCCCGCGCACCGCGACAGCTTCGTGCGCTTCGCGGCCCGCCACGGCCTGACCCTGGGCGCCCATGAGCTGGAACGCGTGACCAACGGCCGCACCGGCGTCGAATGCATGCACGCGCTGTTCGGCGCCGGGCTGTCGCAGGCAAAGGCCGAAGACCTGGCGCACGAGAAGGAGTCGCTCTACCGCGAGACCTTCGGCGCGGACTTCCGCTGGGTCGACGGCTTCGAGCGTTTCGCGCGCCACGCCCTGGCGCGGGGCCAGCGCTGCGGCCTGGGCAGCGCGGGTGACCGCCACAACATCGGCTTCGTGCTCGAGCGCCTGCCGCAGCGGGGGCTGGACGACATGTTCGAGGTCGCCGTGGGCGGCGACGAGGGGCTGCCGGGCAAGCCCGACCCGTCCATCTTCCTGGAGGTCGCCCGCCGCATGGGGGTGGCCGCGCAGGACTGCCTGGTGTTCGAGGACAGCCCGGCCGGCATCGAGGCGGCGGCCCGCGCCGGCATGCGCGCAGTCGCGCTGCTGACCAGCCACGACGCCGCCGCGCTGGCCGGCCCGCACGTGATCGCGGCGGTCACCAGCTACGACGAACTGCTGGCGCTGCCGGGCTTCCAGGGCTAGCCTGCGCGGCCGCCGGCCGGCCTCAGGCGTCCTGCTTGAGAAAGATGTCCTTGTCGGGAAAGAACTGCGTGTGCAGCGGCAGCAGCGCGCCGCCGAGCGCGCGCGCGTGCGCCCCGACCTGTCCGAGCTCGAGCCGGCCTGGGCGGACAATGCCGACCAGCGGATAGGCCTCGAGGGCGCGGCGGGTGCGCTGCAGCAGCCGCTCGAGCAGCGGCCGCGCCAGCGAGCCGTCGAGCACGACGGCATCGAGGTCGAGCAGCGCCGCCGACGTCGTCACCGTCATGGCCAGCGCATTGGCGGCGCGCTCGAGCCAGGGGCCGGTCAGCGCCTCGTAGCGGGCATCGACGATCTCGTCCTCGTGCACGAGCTGGGCATCCAGGCCTGCCTGCAGCAGGGCCTGCTCCAGCTGCCAGCCCGAGGCCAGCTCGAGCAGCTGGGCCGGCGCGCCCGGGCCGGCCATGCCCAGCGGCATCGATCCGATCCCGCCCGCATTGCCGCGCTCGCCCGGCAGCAGATGGCCCGACAGCACCAGGCCGCCGCCGACGAAGGTGCCCAGGAAGACGTAGAGGAAGCTGCGCAGGTGCTGGCCCCGCCCCTGCAGCAGCTCGGCGGTGCAGGCCGCGATCGTGTCCTTGGCGAACACCACCGAGAGCTCGGTCAGGGCCTGCACCCGTTCGCGCAGATCCACCCCTTGCCACTTCGCCATGGCCGGGACGGCCTGCGGTCCGAGCAGTTCGCCCCACTGGTTCATGAACAGCGGCGCGGACAGGCCCACGCCGACGACGCGCGACCAGCGCTCGCCCATCTGGCGCCGCAAGGCCTTGAGCGCGGCGGCGATCTGCGGCAACACCTGGTCCGGGTCGGGATAGTCGTAATGGAAGACATGCTGGTGCCGGATATGTCCCAGGAAGTCGATCACCAGCACTTCCAGGCTGCGCCGCCCGACCTGCACCCCGAGGCTGAAGGCCCCCTCGGGATTGAGCGCCAGCGGGATCGAGGGCTGGCCTATCCTGCCGCGCACCCGCTCCTGCTTGAGCAGCAGGCCGTCCTCGAGCAGACGCTCGACGATGATGGACACCGTCTGCGTCGACAGCTGGGTGCAGCGCGCCAGTTCGGCCTTGGGGATCGCGCCGTGCAGCCGTATCGCCTGCAGCACGGTGCGCTCGTTGAACTGGCGCATGCCCTGCTGGTTGGAGCCGCGCATCTTCGGGGCCGCGGTGGCGACGCCCGGGCTGGGGGTTTCTTCTCGGGGTATCAAGCGGGACATGGCGGCAAGCTGGCAGGTCAGGAATTATCGCCGGCCGGCAGTATCACTCCCTTGCACAGGATGGCGTTGCCGAAGGCGGTTTCCTCGCCGCTTTGCACGATCAGGCTGGCGCCGGCGATGCGGTCGTAGAACGCGAAGCGCTCTATGCCCTCGACCTGTTCGCGCGCCAGGCCCTCGGCGCGCTGGACCAGCGCGATGAAGGCCTGCTGAGCGGCGGTGGTCTCGCCCGCAGGCAGGCCGCTGTGCTGCATGTAGCCGGCCGGCTGCACCACGTCGCTGGCCAGCGGGAAGACCGACAGCACCGCGCGCGCCACGCGCTCGAGGCTGTGTCCCGGCAGGCGCACCACCGGCCTGCCCTTGGCAAGCCAGTCGGCGGTGAAGTTGGCATCGACCACGGCCACCCATTCGCCATGGCCCATGGCGCACAGGTGCATCAGCAGCTCCGGCGTCAACAGCGGATCGAGTCCCTTGAGCATTTCTTTTTCCTTCTCGTGGGGGGTCAGTGGGCCAGCGCCTCGCGCGGGATCTGCTCCGGCGGCATGGCGCCGGTCATCACGGCGACGGTGTCGGACATGCTGATGTTCTTGGGGTCGAGCACCGCGATGCGGCGGCCCAGGCGCGCGACATGGATGCGGTCGGC
Source organism: Pseudomonadota bacterium (assembly GCA_041190985.1). Lineage (GTDB taxonomy): Bacteria > Pseudomonadota > Gammaproteobacteria > Burkholderiales > Burkholderiaceae_C > Malikia. The sequence continues at coordinate 9,056 of JBEEPT010000275.1, read as the reverse complement.
GATCTCGAACACATGCGGCATGTTGTGCGAGATCAGCACCACCGGCAGGCCCTTGTCGCGCACGCGCAGGATCAGCTCCAGCACCATATTGCCTTCCTTGACGCCGAGCGCTGCGGTCGGCTCGTCCATGATCACCACATGCTGGGCGAAGGCCGCGGCACGCGACACCGCCACGCACTGGCGCTGGCCGCCGGACAGGGTCTCGACCGCCTGCGTCATCGAACGGATGCCGACCTTGAGGTCGTTCATGCGCGCGATGCTCTCCTCCAGCATCTTCTTCTTGTCGACCATGCGCAGCACGGAGCCGAGGAAGCCGGGACGCAGCACCTCGCGGCCGAGGAACAGGTTCTCGGAGATCGTCATCGCCGGCGCGACCGCGAGATCCTGGTAGACGGTCTCGATGCCGGCGCGGCGCGCGTCGATCGGGCTGCGGAAATGCACCGGCTTGCCGTCGAGCCAGATTTCGCCTTCGTCAGGGATGGTCGCGCCGGACAGGCACTTGATCAGCGAGGACTTGCCGGCGCCGTTGTCGCCGATCACCGCGAGGATCTCGCCGGCGCGCAGCTCGAAGTCGGCGCCGTGCAGCGCGGTGACATGGCCGTAGCGCTTGACCAGGCCCTTGGCCTGCATGACGATGGGGGCGTTGGAGGTCGTAGTCATTTCAGCGGGCTCCCTTGCGCGAAAGTTGGTCGGTGGCGACGGCGAGGATCACGAGCACGCCGGTCACGAGGATCTGGTAGACGGAGGACACGCCCATGAGCGTGAGGCCGTTGCGGAACACGCCGACGATCAGCGCGCCGACCAGGGTGCCGAGCACGACGCCGCGGCCGCCGAACAGGCTGGTGCCGCCGAGCACGACCGCGGTGATCGCGTCGAGGTTCTCGGTCTGGCCGGCGTTCGGGTCGCCCGCGCCGGTGCGGGCCACGCTCAGCAGCGAGGCGATGCCGTAGAACACGCCAGCCATCACATAGACCGCCAGCAGCACCTTCTCGGTCGGGATGCCGGTCAGGCGCGTGGCCTCGGGGTTGTTGCCGACCGCGTAGACATGGCGGCCGGGCTTGGTCTCGCGCAGCGCGAACCAGGTCAGCAGGTAGAGCGCCAGCATCAGGACCGCGCCGTAGACGATCGCGGTGCCGCCGAGCCGGAAGGTCGAGCCCAGCCAGGTCATGCCGTCGGGAATGTCGGTGATGGTCTGCGACTTCGAATAGAGCTGGGTCGCGGCGAAGGCGATGTTGAGCGTGCCCAGCGTCACGATGAAGGGCGGCAGCTTGACCTTGGTGACCAGCAGGCCGTTGACGAGGCCGAACAGCGTCGTGACGGCGATGCCGCAGCCGATCGCCGCGGGCGCGGACAGGCCGTAGTCGGCCGCGAACTTGGTCATGACCACGCTGCCCAGCGCCATGACCATGCCGCAGCTCAGGTCGATGCCGGCGGTCAGGATGATCAGGGTCTGGCCGATGGCGATCACGCCCACCACCATGACCTGCTGCAGGATCAGCGAGAAGTTCTGGGCCGAGAGGAAACGCTCGCTCTGGGTCGCGAAGAACAGGCAGGCCAGCAACAGCGCAATGAACGGCCCGAGCGTGGCGATCGGGGGCAGCTTGAGGGAGGTCTTGTTCATCTTGATATTGCCTGAACCATCAGGGCCGCTGCTGGCGCTGGCCAGCGGCGGGGATTTGAGGGAAGTCGTGTTCATGTCAGCCTCATGTCCGGGCCGGGCGCGACGCAGACGCGCGCCGCCCCGGAATCGAAAATCCGGTCTGCCGCAATCAATGGTGCAGGAGGCAGACCGGCCGAATCAGCAGCTTGGCCAGCAGGGGCCGGCGGGACGCGGACGCACCGTGGTCCACCCGGCCTGCCCGCCGGCCTTTCAGGCGGCGCTTACTTGTTGCCCCAGCACAGCTGGGTACCGGTGGCGACGTCCTTGCTTTCGACACCCGCCATCGCCTTGCCGGCGATCAGGGTCACGCCGGTGTCGGTGTAGCCGCTGACCTTCTTGCCGCTCTTGGCGTATTCGACACCGGCGGCCACGCCCATCGCGGCCATGCGCAGCGGGTACTGCTGGCTGGTCGCGGCGATCACGCCCTTGCCCACGTCGGCCACGCCGGCACAGCCGCCGTCGACCGACACGATGACCACGTCCTTCTCCTTGCCGGCGGCCTTCAGGGCGTTGTAGGCGCCCGCGGCGGCCGGCTCGTTGATGGTGTAGACCAGGTTGATGGCCGGGTTCTTCTGCAGGCAGTTCTCCATGCCGGTCTGGCCCTTGGCGCGGTCGCCGTAGCTGTCGGACATGCAGACCACCTCGGCCGGCTTGGCCAGTTCGTTGTTCTTGGCGTCGTGGGACGCCAGGCCGTAGCCCTTGAGGAAGCCGTTGTGGCGCTGCGCACCGACCGGGTGGCCGGGGAACAGGTCCAGCGTCGCGATCACGGGCTTCTTGCCGCCCAGCGCCGCCTTGGCGTAGGCACCGATCAGTTCGCCGGCCTTGTAGTTGTTGGTCGCGAACAGGGCGTCGGTGGCGTTCTCGGGATCGGTCGGGCTGTCGAGGGCGATCACCATCACGCCCTGCTCGCGCGCCTTCTTGATCGCGGGCACGATGGCCTTGGAATCGCTCGGCGTGATCAGGATGGTCTTGGCGCCGGCAGCGATCATGTTCTCCATCGCGGTGACCTGGCCGGCGTTGTCGCCGTCGGACTTGCCCGCGCCACTGAGCAGCTTGGCGCCCAGCTTCTTGGCCTCGGCGTCGGCGCCTTCCTTCATCTTGACGAAGAAGGGGTTGGTCTCGGTCTTGGTGATCAGGCCGATCACGGGCTGCGACTGGGCATGCGCCAGGCCGAAGGCAGCCAGGGAAGCGGCGGCGATCAGGCCGAGGCGGGCGGATTTGCGAATACTCATGGTGGCTCCTCTTGTGCCGATGGGTTGGTGGTCCGTTTCGAGTGTCGTTCGTTATACGGTGGCAGGTAGTCACAACCTGCCGCCGTGCCGCAAGTATCCACCAAAATTGTTCTTAAATCACTTGGATTTATTTAGTGTTTTCCCTAATCCCAACAGTGGCGACATGCAACGACACTCAGGCCCAAGGCGTATAACAACGTCTTTAAAACAAGGAAATTGAATGAAGCTCCCCATCCTGATCCTCGGCGAAGCCCTCATGGACTGCATCACGCAGCAAGACGGCCGCCTGCTGCCGCTCATGGGCGGCAGCCCCTTCAACCTCGCGCGCGCCGCGGCACTGCAAGGCGGCGAGGTGGGCTATCTCTCGCCCTTCTCCACCGACACCTTCGGGCAGCGCCTCAAGGCGCTGTGCCTGGCCGACGGCGTGCGCCCCTTCAGCCCGGACAGCCGCCGTCCGACCTCGCTGGCCGTCGTCACGCTGCGCGAGGGCCAGCCCAGCTACGGCTTCTACCGCGAGGGCATCGCCGACCGCGACTACCAGCCCGACGCCGTGCTGCGCCAGCTCGAAGCGCTGCCGGCGGGCGTGCTGCACACCGGCTCGCTGATGCTGGTGCCGCCCGAGCACCTCAAGGTCATGGAGGTGCTGCGCGGAGCGCGCGCGCTCGGCTGGACCATCAGCGTGGACGTCAACCTGCGGCCCAAGGTCGCCGACGACCTGGACGCCTACCGCGCCGCCGTGCTGCAGGCCGTCGAACTGGCCGACTGGGTCAAGGCCAGCGACGAGGACCTGCACACCCTGGGCCACGCGGATGCCACGCTCGAGACCGCCGCCGCGGTGCGGCGCCGCTTCGCGCGCGACGACGCCCAGCGCATCGCCTTCACCTTCGGCGCGCAGGGCGCCTACCTCTGGATCGACGGCCAGGAGGCGACAGCGCCGGCGCCGCGCGTCGACGTGGTGGACACGGTGGGCGCGGGCGACACCTTCTGGGGCTCCTGCCTGGCCGACTGGGGCACGCAGCCGGCAGGCGCCGCCCAGCGCATCGAGGCGACGCTGCGCCGCGCGATGACGGCAGCCGCCATCAACTGCAGCCGCGCGGGCTGCCAGCCGCCGCGGCTGGCCGAACTGGCGCAGGAAGAAACCATCTCGTAACAGGCTTACATCCAGCGCCGCCAACATTAGGTAACATAGTTACATTGCCAGATACCGAACCCCCATGAACTCTGCTGTCAACCCTCCCTTGGACATCGTCATCTTCGGCGGCGCAGGCGACCTGTCCTGGCGCAAGCTTCTGCCGGCCCTCTACATGGCGCACCTGCACGGGCGGCTGCCGGAGAACTGCCGCATCCTGGGCGTGGGCCGCAACAACTGGAGCACCGAGCAGTACGTCGCCTTCATCGACAAGACCTCGCGCGCCTACGTGAAGGCCGACGAACTGCAGGAGCAGGCCTGGAGGGGTTTCCTGCAGCGGCTGGCCTTCGTGAGCCTGGACGCCACCGTCGCCGAGGGCTACGCCGACCTGGCCGCCGCCTGCCTGGAGGGCTCGACCAAGGTGTTCTACCTGGCCACCGCGCCCAGCCTGTTCAGCAAGATCACCGCCCATCTCGACCAAGCCGGCCTGGTCGACGCGCAGTCGCGCGTGGTGCTGGAAAAGCCGCTGGGCCACGACCTGGCCTCGGCGCAGGCGATCAACGAGGACGTGGCGCGCCACTTCAAGGAAAGCCAGATCTACCGCATCGACCACTACCTGGGCAAGGAAACGGTGCAGAACCTGATGGTGCTGCGCTTCGGCAACGCAATCTTCGAGCCGCTGTGGCGCGCGCCCTACATCAAGAGCGTGCAGATCACCGCCGCCGAGACCGTCGGTGTCGGCACCCGCGCCGGCTTCTACGACAACGCCGGGGCGATGCGCGACATGGTGCAGAACCACCTGCTGCAGCTGCTGTGCATCGTCGCGATGGAGGCGCCGATCTCGCTCGACCCCGACGACGTGCGCGACGAGAAGCTCAAGGTGCTGCGCTCGCTGCGCAAGCTCGACCTGACCGACCTCAAGCGCGACACGGTGCGCGGCCAGTACACCGAAGGCGTGGTCGAAGGCGAGAAGGTCAAGGGCTACATGCAGGAAGACGGCGTGCCCGAGGACAGCCGCACCGAGACCTTCGTCGCGATCCGCGCCCAGATCAACAATGCGCGCTGGGCCGGGGTGCCCTTCTTCCTGCGCACCGGCAAGCGCATGCAGACGCGCCATTCCGAGATCATCATCGACTTCGCCGAGCCCGCGTTCTCGATCTTCTCGGGCCAGGCCGCCGCCTCGCACCCCAACCGCCTCGTCATCACGCTGCAGCCCGAGGAATCGATCCAGCTGCAGATGATGGCCAAGGAGCCTGGCTCCGGCATGAAGATGCGCCCGGTCTTCCTCAACCTGGACCTGCAGTCGGCCTTCTCGGAGCGTCGCGCCGAGGCCTACGAGCGCCTGCTGATCGACGTCATCAAGGGTCGCCTGACCCACTTCATGCGCCGCGACGAGCTCGAGGCCGCCTGGAAATGGGCCGACCCGATCCTGGACGGCTGGAAGCTGCTCGGCGACAAGCCGCGCCCCTACCCGGCGGGCAGCTGGGGCCCGGCCGCATCGTCGGCGCTGGTGGCGCGCGAGAACGCGGTCTGGGCCGAGGAGCAGTGAAGTGATGGCCGAGCCTGGATTCCACGCTGCCGCATCCGTGACTAGCCGGCGCGAATTCGCCGACGCCGCCACGCTGGCCAGCGAACTGGCCGTGGCGATCGCCGCCGCGCTGCGCCGCGCGCTCGCCGCGCGCGGCCAGGCCGTGCTGGCGGTCTCGGGCGGCAAGTCGCCGCTGGCGCTGTTCGCCGCGCTGCGCGAGCAGGACCTGGCCTGGGACCAGGTCACCGTGCTGCTGGCCGACGAGCGCTGCGTGCCGCTGGAGCACGCCGACAGCAACTCCGCGCTGGTGCGCGCCCACCTGCTGCAGGGCCGCGCCGCGGCCGCGCGCTGGGCGCCCTTCTTCGGGCAGCTGCCGGCCGGCGACAGCACCGGCTGGCCTGATGCCGGGCTCGACGCGCTGGCCGCCGCCGCCAACGCACGCCTCGCCACCCTGCCCTGGCCGATCGACGTGCTGGTGCTGGGCATGGGCGAGGACGCGCACACCGCTTCGCTGTTCCCCGCCGCGCCAGGCCTGGACGCGGCGCTGCAATCGAGCGAATCCGTGGCATGGGTGCGGCCGGCCACCGCCCCGCACGCGCGCCTGACCCTGACGCTGCCGACGCTGCTGGACGCCGGGACCATCTTCCTGCCGCTCACCGGGGCGCGCAAGCGGGCCGTGTTCGAGCAGGCCTGCCGCGGCGCGAGCGCCGACGCCCCGATCTCGCTGGTCCTGCACCGCGCCGCGCGCCCGGTGCAGGTCTGGCTCGCTCCCTGATTTCAGAATTCCGAAAGCGAAACGCCCCATGTCTGACCAGCCGACCCCGCCCATTCCACTCAACCCCGTCCTGGAGCGCGTGACGGCGCGCATCGTGGAACGCAGCCGTGCCAGCCGCGCGGCCTACCTGGCCACGATGGCGGGTCTGCGCAAGCCGGGGCCCTACCGGGCCGGCATGGGCTGCGCCAACGCGGCGCACGCCTTCGCCGCCATGCCCGCCTCGGACAAGCTGGTGCTGCGCCAGGAACGCCAGCCCAACCTGGGCATCGTGACCGCGTACAACGACATGCTGTCGGCGCACCAGCCCTATGAGCACTATCCCGAGCAGATCCGCGCCACCGCGCGCGCGCTCGGCGCGACCGCGCAGGTCGCCGGCGGCGTGCCCGCCATGTGCGACGGCGTCACCCAGGGCTACGAGGGCATGGAGCTGTCGCTGTTCTCGCGCGACGTGATCGCGCTGGCCGCGGCGGTCGCGCTGTCGCACAACGTCTTCGACGGCGTGCTGGCGCTGGGCATCTGCGACAAGATCGTGCCCGGACTCGTGATGGGCACGCTGCAGTTCGGCCACCTGCCGGCGGTGTTCGTGCCGGCCGGCCCGATGACCTCGGGCCTGTCGAACGACGACAAGGCCAAGGTGCGCCAGCAGTACGCCCAGGGCCTGGTCGATCGCCAGGCCCTGCTGGCGGCCGAGGAGGCCGCCTACCATGGCGCCGGCACCTGCACCTTCTACGGCACCGCCAACTCCAACCAGATGCTGATGGAGATCATGGGCCTGCAGCTGCCGGGCTCGTCCTTCGTCAACCCCGGCACGCCGCTGCGCGCCGCGCTGACGGACTGCGCCGTGGAGCGCGCGCTGCGCATGCGCGCCGACGGCCCCGAGCCGCTGGGCATGTCCGAGATCGTCGACGAGAAGGCCGTCATCAACGGCATCGTCGGCCTGCTCGCGACCGGCGGCTCGACCAACCACACCCTGCACCTGGTCGCGATGGCGCGCGCCGCCGGCGTGCGCATCGACTGGGACGACTTCGCCGAGCTGTCCGAGGCCGTGCCGCTGCTGGCCCGCGTCTACCCCAACGGCAAGGCCGACGTCAACCATTTCCACGCCGCCGGCGGCATGGGCTTCCTGATCGCCCAGCTGCTGCAGGCCGGCCTGCTGCACGCCGACGTCAACACCATCCTGGGCCACGGCCTGCAGCGCTTCGCGGTCGAGCCCTGGCTCGACGAGGGCCGGCTGGCCTGGCGCGCCGCGCCCGCCGCGTCTGCCGACGAGGAAGTGCTGCGTCCGGTCGCGCACCCCTTCAGCGCCGACGGCGGCCTCAAGCGCCTGCGCGGCAACCTCGGTCGCGCAGTCGTCAAGACCTCGGCGGTCAAGCCCGAGCACCGGCTGGTGCGCGCGCCGGCCGTGGTGGTCGAGAGCCAGCAGGCCCTCAGCGAGCTCTACAAGCAGGGGGCGCTGAACCGCGACTTCGTCGCGGTCGTGCGCTTCCAGGGCCCGCGCGCCAACGGCATGCCCGAGCTGCACAAGCTCACCCCGATCCTGGGCGTGCTGCAGGACCAGGGCCACAAGGTCGCGCTGGTCACCGACGGCCGCATGTCGGGCGCGTCGGGCAAGGTGCCGGCCGCGATCCACGTCAGCCCGGAAGCGCTGTCGGGCGGTGCGATCGCCCGGGTGCGCGACGGCGACATGATCCGGCTCGACTGCGATGCCGGCGTGCTCGAGCTTGAGGTCTCCGAGGCCGAGCTCGCGCAGCGTCCGCTGTCCCAGCCCGACCTGGCTGCCAACGGCGCCGGCTACGGCCGCGAACTCTTCGGCCTGTTCCGCCGCAACGCCGGCCTGGCCGAGCACGGTGGCTCGCCCCTGTTCGGCGACGACTGAAACCGCCTACTCCTCATTGACCCCCTAAGCCCCAAGAGCGATCCATGAATCCTCCCGCCCCCCTGCCCCAGTTCAAGTCCCGCATCGTCCCGGTCGTCGTCATCGCCGACGCCGCGCAGGCCGTCCCCATGGCCGAGGCGCTGCTCGCAGGCGGCATCGACGTGATGGAAATCACGCTGCGCAGCGATGCGGCGCTGGCCGCGATCGAGGCCGTGGCGCGCGCCGTGCCCGAGATGCAGGTCGGCGCCGGCACCATCACCCGCGCCGCCGAGGTGGCCCAGGTGCAAGCCGCCGGCGCCCGCTTCGGACTCTCGCCAGGCTGCACGCCGGCGCTGCTGTCGGCCGTGCGTGCCGCCAACCTGCCCTTCGTGCCGGGCGTCGCCACCCCGACCGAGGCCATGGCCGCACGCGACGCCGGCTTCGGCCTGCTCAAGTGCTTCCCGGCCGCCCAGCTCGGCGGCGTCGAGGTGCTCAAGGCCTGGGGTGGACCGCTGCCCGAGCTGCGCTTCTGCCCCACTGGCGGCGTCTCGCTCGCCAACCTCGCCAGCTTCCTGCTCCTGCCCAACGTCGCCATGGTCGGCGGCTCCTGGCTGACGCCCGCCGCGGCGGTCGCGGCCGGGGACTGGGCGCAGATCACCCGCCTGGCCCGCGAGGCCACCGAAGCCGCCGCAGCGGTGCCCGCTAGGCGCTGAACCGGCCAAGAGGAGACAAACCATGACTGCCCGCTTCACCCCGCCCCAAGAACGCGCCGCCTGGAAGCGGCTGCAGGCGCTGGCCGACGGCGCGCTGCCGCACCTGCGCGAGCTGCTGACCGATGACGCCGACGCGCGCCACGCCAGCCTGCAGCTGGAAGCCG
>JBEEPT010000274.1:0-22711 GCA_041190985.1 Pseudomonadota bacterium | reverse complement strand
ACCGCCACCTTGCCAGAGACTTCCTGGCGGGAATTTTCAGGCGACCGGCGCCACCGTCACCCCCTCGATGCCGTGCCTCTGCAGCGCCGCCGCCACGAAGCCCGAAGCCTTCATCTCCTCGACGAAGACCGACAGCCAGAAGGCGGCCTCGGCGCCGCGCTGCTTCGCGAGGCCCATGGCCTGCTGGATCAGCATGAAGCGCCCGGGCAGCAGGCGCAGGCCGGACTGGCGCGCGGCGTCCGCCTCGAGCTGCTGCCGCACGCCGGCAGCCACGTCGAGCCCTTGCGCCAGAAAGGCCGGTACCACATCCGGCGACGAGGGCGCGCGCACGATCTCGGCGTGCCTGAGCTCGCGCGTCAGGAACAGGTCGTAGGCGCTGCCCTGGCCGACCACGACCCGGGTGCCGGGCCGGTCGACCTCCTCGTTGACGCTCAGCGGCGAATCCGCGCGCACGAGGTAGCTGCCCTCGATCAGCAGGTAGGGCGCGGTGAACGCGATGCCGGCGCCGCGCACCGGATCGACCGCGAAGAAGCCGACATCCGCCCTGCCCTCGGCGACGGCGGCCACCGAGGCCGCCGCCGTCTCGACGACCAGCAGCTCGGCCGCGACCCCCAGCCTGGCGGCCAGTTCGGCCGCCAGGTCGACCGAGACGCCGACCGGCCGGCCGCTGCGGGCGTCGCGCGCGGCGAGGATGGGATTGCCCAGGTTGATGGCGGCGCGCAGCCGGCCCGCGGGCGCCAGCGCGTCGATGAGCGATTCTTGAACAGACATGAATGGAACTCCGCTTCAATAGGGACAAAAAAGGCCACCCCGGGGGATGGCCTCCTGCTCACACCTGACCTCGCGCGAGGCCCCGGATCAGTGGAACTGCTCCTCCTCGGTCGAGCCACTCAGCGCCTTGACGCTGGACGAGCCGCCCTGGATCACGGTGGTGACGTCGTCGAAGTAGCCGGCGCCGACTTCCTGCTGGTGCGACACGAAGGTGTAGCCCTGCTCGCGCGCCTTGAATTCCGGTTCCTGCACCATCTCGGTGTAGTGCTTCATGCCTTCGCCACGGGCGTAGGCGTGGGCGAACTTGAAGGTGTTGAACCAGTTGATGTGGATGCCGGCCAGGGTGATGAACTGGTACTTGTAGCCCAGCGCGCTCAGCTCGTCCTGGAAGGCGGCGATGGTCTTGTCGTCCAGGTTCTTCTTCCAGTTGAAGGACGGCGAGCAGTTGTAGCTCAGCAGCTTGCCGGGGCAGGCGGCGTGCACGGCCTGGGCGAACTCGCGGGCGAAGCCCAGGTCCGGGGTGCCGGTCTCGCACCACACCAGGTCGGCGTAGGGCGCGTAGGCAACGCCGCGGCTGATCGCCTGCTCCAGGCCGTTCCTGACCCGGTAGAAGCCTTCCTGGGTGCGCTCGCCGGTCAGGAAGGGCTTGTCGTTGGCGTCGTGGTCGCTGGTGATCAGGTTGGCGGCCTCGGCGTCGGTGCGCGCCAGGATGATGGTCGGCACGCCCATGACGTCGGCGGCGAAGCGTGCTGCAATCAGCTTCTCGACGGCTTCCTGGGTCGGCACCAGCACCTTGCCGCCCATGTGGCCGCACTTCTTCACGGCGGCGAGCTGGTCCTCGAAGTGCACGCCGGCGGCGCCCGCGGCGATCATGTTCTTCATCAGCTCGAAGGCGTTGAGCACGCCGCCGAAGCCGGCCTCCGCGTCAGCGACGATGGGCAGGAAGTAGTCGATGAACTCGGGGCTGTCCGGGTCGATGCCGCGGCTCCACTGGATCTCGTCGGCGCGCTTGAAGGTGTTGTTGATGCGGCGCACCATGGTCGGGACCGAGTCGTAGGCGTAGAGCGACTGGTCGGGATACATGGTCTCGGAGGTGTTGCCGTCGGCGGCGACCTGCCAGCCCGACAGGTAGACCGCCTCCAGGCCGGCCTTGGCCTGCTGCATGGCCTGGCCGGCGGTGATGGCGCCGAAGGCGTTCACGTAGCCCTTCCTGGCGCCGCCGTTGACCTTGTCCCACAGCTTGGCCGCGCCGCGCTGGGCCAGGGTGTACTCGGGCTGCAGGCTGCCGCGCAGGCGCACCACGTCGGTGGCGCTGTAGCCGCGCTTGACGCTCTTCCAGCGCGGGTTGTGGGCCCAGTCCTTCTCGAGGGCCTCGATCTGCTGCTGACGGCTCAGTTGCTGGTTCAGGTTTTGCGACATGGAACTCTCCTTGAGTGGAAGTGACTGAATCGGTCGGGCAACCCGTTTTGCTGGAGCAATCTTGGTGCCGCTGGAGACAGTTTAAGTCTTCTATAAGACCAAAGACAATTCTTATGTCTTATACAAGACATTTTTTTATTTGTTTTAATTCAATAACTTATAAAAATATTTTTACAATGCAAAAACAAAATCAGCATTGCGACAAAATTCCCCACAAGCCTTACGCAACTCATCTCACGATGCAAAAATCACATTTTGCTTTGTGGGATAGAGGCCAAAACCGGCGCACCGATGCGCCGCATGATCGCCCCGTCCGGGAGCAGCGCGGCTTTCTCTGCGAAAATGCCGGGATGTTTACCGGCATCATCACTGGCGTGGGGCGCATCGTCGCCGTCCAGCCGCTCGGCAGTTCTTTGCAACACGGCAAGCGCCTCACCGTGGAGGCGCCCGCGGCCTACCTCGACGACGTCGGCCTGGGCGACAGCATCGCGCTCAACGGCGCCTGCATGACCGTCACCAGCTTCGATGCCGCGTCGGCGTGCTTCACGATCGACGTCTCGGCCGAATCGCTGGACAAGACCGCCGGCCTCGACCGCGAGGGCCCGGTCAACCTGGAGAAGGCGCTGCGCGCGCATGACCGCCTGGGCGGCCACATCGTCTCGGGCCATGTCGACGGCATCGGCCGCGTCAGCCGCTTCGAGCGGGTCGGCGAGAGCTGGGAGCTGCGCATCCTGGCGCCGGCCGCGCTGGGCAAGTACCTGGCGTACAAGGGCTCGATCACCGTCAACGGCGTGAGCCTGACCGTCAACCGCGTCGCCGACCTGGCCGAGGGCTGCGAGGTCAGCATCAACCTGATCCCGCACACGGTGGAGAACACGGCGCTGGGCAGCCTGCAGGCGGGCTCGCCGGTGAACCTCGAGATCGATCTGATCGCGCGCTACGTCGAGCGCATGTTGAGCGGCAGCGCCGCCGAGAAAGCCAACGCATGAACACCCCGCTGACCCCCGTGTCGATCTCCCCGGTCGAGGAGATCATCGCCGAGATGAAGGCTGGCCGCATGGTCATCCTGGTCGACGAGGAAGACCGCGAGAACGAGGGCGACCTGGTCCTGGCCGCCGACCATGTGACGCCCGAGGCGATCAACTTCATGGCCAAGTTCGGCCGCGGTCTGATCTGCCTGACGCTGACGCGCGAGCGCTGCGAATACCTCAAGCTGCCGCCGATGGCGACGCGCAACGGCACGGTCTACAGCACGGCGTTCACGGTCTCGATCGAGGCCGCCGAGGGCGTGACCACCGGCATCTCGGCCGCCGACCGCGCACGCACGGTCCAGGTGGCGGTCGCCCCGGACAGCCAGCCGGCCGACCTGGTGCAGCCGGGCCACATCTTCCCGCTGCAGGCGGTCGACGGCGGCGTGCTGATGCGCGCCGGCCACACCGAGGCCGGCTGCGACCTGGCCGCGATGGCCGGCTGCACGCCCTCGTCGGTGATCTGCGAGATCATGAACGACGACGGCACCATGGCGCGCCTGCCCGACCTGCAGCTGTTCGCCGCCGAGCACGGCCTCAAGATCGGCACCATCGCCGACCTGATCGAATACCGCAGCCGCACCGAGACCCTGGTGAGCCAGGTCGGCACGCGCTCGCTCAATACCGCGTTCGGCGAGTTCACCGCCCACGCCTTCCGCGACGGCCCCAGCGGCGCGCTGCACCTGGCGCTGGTCAAGGGCGGCTGGAGCAAGGAGGAGAGCGTGCCGGTGCGGGTGCACGAGCCGCTGTCGGTGCTCGACGCGCTCGAGGTCGGCCGCTCGATGCACTCCTGGTCGCTCGAGAGCAGCCTGCGCCACGTCGCCGAACAGGGCAAGGGCGTGGTCGTGCTGCTCAACTGCGGCGAGAGCGCCGAGCAGCTGCTGGCGCAGTTCGAGGGCAAGGCGCAGCCGGCGCAGGCGCCCGGGCGCGGCCGCATGGACCTGCGCACCTACGGCGTGGGCGCGCAGGTCCTGCGCGAGTGTGGCGTGCACAGGATGGAACTGATGGGCAATCCGCGCCGCATGCCCAGCATGACGGGCTACGGCCTCGAAGTGACCGGATACATCAGCAAGAACTGAAGGAATACAACATGTTGGTTGCAGAAAAAGGCCAGGCCGCGAACCTCGACGGCAGCAAGCTGAGCGTCGGCGTGGTGCAGGCGCGCTTCAACGAGGGCATCACCAACGCCCTGGCCCAGGCCTGCCTGGGCGAGCTCAAGCGCCTGGGCGTGAGCACGGACCGCATCGTCCACGTCAAGGTCGCCGGCGCGCTCGAGGTGCCGTCCGCGCTGCAGGCAATGGCCGAGAGCGAGCGCTTCGACGCCCTGGTCGCGCTGGGCTGCGTGATCCGCGGTGAGACCTACCACTTCGAGCTCGTGTGCAACGAGTCCGCCGCCGGCGTCACGCGCGTCGCGCTCGACTACGGCCTGCCGATCGCCAACGCGATCCTGACCACCGAGAACCTGGAACAGGCCGTGGCCCGCCAGGAAGAAAAAGGCCGCGACGCCGCCCAGGTCGCGGTCGAGATGGCCAACCTGCTCAAGGAGCTGAACCCCGCATGAACGACTCCAAGCCCCGCCAGCTCAAGAAGGCCACCGAGAAGTCGGGCCGCACGCGCGCGCGCGAATTCGCGCTGCAGGCGCTCTACCAGCACCTGGTCGGCCGCAACGACGCCGGCGACATCGACGCCTTCACGCGCGACCTGACCGGCTTCCACAAGGCCGACAGCGCCCACTACGACGCCCTGCTGCACGGCTGCATCGCCGAAGGCCCGGCGCTCGACGAGGCGATCACGCCGCTGCTCGACCGCACGCTGGCCGAGATCTCGCCGATCGAGCGCGCCGTGCTCTGGATCGGCGCCTACGAGTTCAGGCACTGCGTCGACGTGCCCTGGCGCGTCGTGATCAACGAGTGCATCGAGCTGGCCAAGTCCTTCGGCGGCACCGACGGCCACAAGTATGTCAACGGCGTGCTCAACCAGCTCGCCGCCCAGTTGCGCGCCGAGGAAGTCGCGCGCGACCCGGCACGCAAGGCCTGAGCACATGTCCGACGCCAAGGAGTTCCGCTGGCCGGTGCGCGTCTACTGGGAAGACACCGATGCCGGCGGCATCGTCTTCTACGCGAACTACCTGAAGTTCTTCGAGCGCGCGCGCACCGAATGGCTGCGCAGCCTGGGCGTGAACCAGCATGAGCTGCGCGAGGCCAGCGGCGGCATGTTCGTCGTCGGCGCGACCGAGATGCACTACCATCGCCCGGCCCGGCTCGACGACCTGCTCGAGGTCACGGCGCGCATCGCCGAGATCGGCCGCGCCTCGATGACGCTGCACCAGCAGGCCTGGCTGAGCCGTGACGGCCAGCGCAGCCAGCTGCTGTGCGAAGGCAGCATACGCATCAGCTGGGTCGATGCCGCCCAGATGAAGCCGGCACGCATCCCGGCACAGATCCTGCAAGTCCTCGCCCCATGAACCAAGACTTTTCCATCGTTTCCCTGCTGCTGCACGCGAGCTGGGTGGTGCAGGCGGTGGTCGCGCTGCTGCTGACCGTCTCGGTCATCAGCTGGGCCGCGATCTTCCGCAAGGTGTTCGCGCTCAAGCGCATCAACCAGCTGACCGAGGTATTCGAGCGCGACTTCTGGTCGGGCTCCAGCCTCAACGAGCTCTACCTGGCGGCGGCGCAGAACGCGCGCCAGGGCAGCCCGATGGAGCGCCTCTTCGCCAGCGGCATGCGCGAATTCCAGAAGCTGCGCGAGAAGCGCGTCAGCGACCCCGGCGCCCTGCTCGACGGCGCGCGCCGCGCCATGCGCGCGAGCTACCAGCGCGAGCTCGACGCGCTCGAGGTCAACCTGTCCTTCCTGGGCTCGGTCGGCTCGGTCTCGCCCTACGTTGGCCTGTTCGGCACCGTCTGGGGCATCATGCACGCCTTCACCGGCCTGGCCGCGCTGACGCAGGTGACGCTGGCCACCGTCGCGCCCGGCATCGCCGAGGCGCTGGTGGCGACCGCGATCGGCCTGTTCGCCGCGATTCCCGCCGTGGTGTTCTACAACCGCTTCACGCACGACATCGACCGCGCGGCGAACCGGCTCGAGACCTTCATGGAGGAGTTCTCCAACATCCTGCACCGCAACGTCAACGCCGGCAGCCAGACTGCCGCGCCCTACTGAGCCGCAGCACAGGAACCACCATGCCCGCAGTCGGCTCCCGCGGCAAAGCCCGCCGCACCAAGAACGAGATCAACATGGTTCCGTTCATCGACGTGATGCTGGTGCTGCTGATCATCTTCATGGTCACGGCGCCCATGCTCACGCCGAGCATGATCGACCTGCCCAGCGTGGGCCAGGCGGCGCGCCAGCCCGACCATTTCGTGCAGGTGATCGTCGAGAAGGACGCCTCGCTCAAGGTCAGGGACGGCAGCTCGAGCGCCAAGGCGCAGGAGGTTGCACTGGCCGATCTGGTCGAGCGCGTGCGCGGCCTGCAGGGCAGCGCCGAGCCGGGCCAGGCCGCGGCGCCGGTGGTGATCAGCGCCGACCGCAACGTCAAGTACGAGACCGTGGTCCAGGTGATGGACAAGCTGCAGCGCGCCGGCATCCAGCGCGTCGGCCTGTCGGTGCAGCAGGCGCCCTGAGCACGCCATCCCGATGAAGCTCGCGGCCGATCCCTCCTTCGACTTCAGCCCGCCGCACGGCACGCGCTGGCGCGGCCCGCTGCTGCTCGCGCTCGGCGTGCACGCACTGCTGATCCTCGCACTGACCTGGGGCGTGAGCTGGCAGCAGGATGCGCCTTCCGCCGCCGTATCGGCCGAGCTCTGGTCCGCGCTGCCCGCCGCCGCGCCGCGCGCGGTCGAGCCTGAACCCGTCACGCCGCCGCCCGAGCCCCTGTCGCCCGTCAGGCCGGCCGAACCCGTCAGGCCACCCGTGGCCAAGGCCGTCGAGAAGCCGGCGACGAAGGCCGACGCGGGGCCGAGCGAGGCACAGATCGCGCTGCAGCGCAGGAAGGAAGAGGAAAAGCGCCGCGAGGAAGAGCTCGAGCGCCAGCGCGAGCTCGAGCTGAAGAAGAAGGACGAGCTCAGGAAGAAGGAAGAAGCCCGCCAGGAAGCCGAGCACAAGCAGGCCGAACGCGAGAAGGCCCGGAAAGAGGACGAGCGCAGGAAACGCGAGGCCGAGGAAAAGGAAGCCAGGCAGCGCGAACAGGCCAGGACCGAGAAGGCCCGCCAGGACAAGCTCAAGCAGGAGGAGGAGCGCAAGAAGCGCGAAGCCGCCGACGACAAGAAGAAGCGCGAGGCGCAGGCCGCGAAGGAAAAGGCCGAGCAGGCGGCCCGGGACAAGGCGGCGCAGGAGAAGGCGGCCAAGGAAAAGGCCGCGAAGGAAAAAGCCGCGCACGACAAGGCCGAGGCGACGCAGGTGGAGGCCGACCGCAAGAAGCAGCTCGCGCGCATGATGGGCCAGGCCGGCGGCGGCGATGCCGGCGGCAGGGGCGGCGCAGCGGGCGGCTCCGCCAGCGGCAGTGCGGGCGGAGCCGGCAACGGTGCCGGCGGTGCAGGCGCATCGGCCGGCTACGCGGCCAAGGTGGCGGCGCGCATCAAGAGCTTCTACAACGCGCCCGAACCGTTCCCGGCCAGCCTGACCGCCGAGGCCAAGATCCGCACGCTGCCCGACGGCACCATCCTGAGCCACAAGCTGATCAGGTCAAGCGGCAACCCGGCCTTCGACGAGGTGGTGCTGCGCGCGATCGAGCGTGCCGGCCGGCTGCCCAAGGACGACAACGGCCGCATGCCGGACGACACCTTCGTGATCGAGTTCCGTCCCTGAGCGCAGCGCCGCTCCCGTCCGGCCCGGCCGCCCGCGCTTAGACTGGGGTGTTTTTGAAAGGCAGGCAGGCTTGAACGAGAGCTGGATAGCGAGCTGGCAGCACGCCCGCAACCACGAGGGTTTCACGCGCGGCGCGCAGGCCCTGTTCGCGCTCGGCAGCGTGCTCGCGCTGGGCTGGCACGCCGACTGGCAGGACCAGCTGATGCCGGTGCTGCTGGGCGTGCTGGCCAGCGCCTTCACCGAGACCGATGACGACTGGCGGGGACGACTCCAGACGCAGCTGATCGCGCTGGTCTGCTTCGGCCTGATGGCCGCGGCGGTCTGGCTCGCCCTGCCCTCCCCCCTGTGGCTGGCGGCGGCGCTGGCGGCGTCGGCCTTCGCGCTCACGCTGTTGGGCGCGCTGGGCGAACGCTACCGCGCCATCGCCTTCGGCTCGCTGGTGCTGTTCATCTACACCGCCTTGTCGGCGCACAGCCGGCGCGAGCAGGCGCTGGACGTGGCGCCTGAACTGCTGGGCGGCGCGGCCTGGTACGGGCTGGTGTCCACGCTGTGGGCCGCCGCCTGGCCCAAGCCGACGGTGCGCCACCGCCTGTCCAAGCTCTACGCGCTGCTGGGCGAATACCTGCGCCTGAAGTCCCAGCTGCTCGAGCCGGTGCGCGACGTCGACCTGGAGCGCCGGCGGCTGGCGCTGGCGCTGCACAACGGGCAGGTGGTCGACGCGCTCAACGCCACCAAGGAAAGCCTGTTCAGCCGCAGCGGCAAGCGCAAGCCACCGGCCTGGCTGCAGGACGCGATGCGCCAGTACCTGGCGGCACAGGATCTGCACGAGCGCGTCAGTTCCTCGCACGAGAGCTACGCGCTGCTGGCCGAGGCCTTCGCGCGCTCCGACGCGCTCTACCGCTGCCAGCGCGTGCTGGCCGTGCTGGGCGAGCAGGCGCTCAAGTTCGCGCAGGCCATCCGCGACCGCTCGACGCCACAGCACGCCGGCACCACGGCGCGCGCGATCCAGGACATGCGGGCCGCGATCCGCCACCTGCAGGCCAGGTCCACCACGGCACAATCCGGGCGCCCCCTGCGCGCGCTTCACGCCCTGGGCGACAACCTGACGGCGATGGCCGGCGTCATGGCGGGCGCCATGCGCAGCGGCGGCCCGCTGCCCGAGCTCGTGCTGCTCGACCGCCAGCCGCAAAGCCTGGCCGAGGCCTGGCAGCGTCTGCGCCTGCAGTTCAACCTGCGCTCGACGCAGATGCGGCATGCGCTGCGCCTGAGCCTGTCGCTGCTGGTCGCCTTCGCACTGATGCAGGCCACCCACGATCCGCACGGCTACTGGATCGTGCTGACCGTGACCTTCGCGAGCCAGCCCCAGTTCGCCGCCACGCTCAGCCGCCTGGCCCAGCGCGCAACCGGCACGGTGTTCGGGCTGGCGATAGGCTGGGCACTGATCCGGCTGTTCCCCGGGCCGCTGCTGCAAGGCGCCTGCCTGGTGCTGGCGGGCGCGCTGTTCGTCGGCAAGCGCATCACCGACATCCGCGTGGCGACCGGCGCCATGACCACGCTGGTGCTGCTGAGCTTCCACCAGATGGGGATGGCGCAGGGCGTGATCCCGGCGCGCCTGCTCGACACCGCGATCGGCAGCGCGATCACGGCGCTGGCGGCCTGGCTGGTGCTGCCGACCTGGCAGGCCCGCCACTGGCCGCGGCTGGCCGCGCAGGCGCTGCGCACGCAGGCCGGCTACCTGCGCGAGATCCTGCTGCAATACCAGGGCGAGAAGCAGGACCACCTGGCCTACCGGCTGGCGCGGCGCAACGCCCACAATGCCGATGCCGCGCTGTCCAACGCCTACGACGCGATGCGCAAGGAACCGCGGCGCGTGCAGCTGGACGAGGCGGCCAGCGCGCGCTTCCTGGTGCTGTCGCACATGCTGCTGAACTACCTGTCGGCGCTCGGCGCGCACCGCGGCGAGCCGCAGGCCGGCGCGCTCGACGCCGCCGCGCTGCAGACGGCCGCACGGCTGCAGCTCGGGCTGGAGCAGCTGGCGCAATGGCTGGAGGCACCGGCACGCGGCAGCGTCCCGCTGCAGGCTCCGGCGGCAAGCGATGCGCCAGCCGAAGCTGCGCCCGCCAGCCTGCTGCAGGCGCAGCTGGAGCTCGCGGGCCAGCTGCTGCCCGAGCTCGGCCGGCTGGCGCCGCAGCTCAGGCCGATGCGCTGAAGCCGGCGGCCCGCGGCCAGGTCCTCAGTCGAAGACGATCTCGGCGCGACGCTCGTGCGCCCGCGCCATCCAGCTCGCGATCGCCGCGTCCGAGGGGAAAAACAGCGCGCGCTCGCCAAGCTGGATCTCGCAGCGCGCGGTGTCGCGCAGCACCTCCAGGCGCACCGGCAGGCCGCGCACGCGCTCGCCCTGTTCGCTGATCTCGCGCTGCGGCGGGAACTCGCGCACCAGCGCCGCGATGTCGGGCTGCTGCCCGTTGACGGCGACGCGCAGGTACTTGCCGAAGCGGCAGCGCGCCGCCCCCAGGTCCCACAGCGCCTGGACCTTGAGCCGCAGGCCACCCGAGAAGCGGTCGGGCTGCGCCAGCACCTGCGCGACGACGAGCTCGTCGTCCTTGAGCAGGTTGCGGTGTGCGTTGATCAGGCCTTCGTCGGCGGTGGCCTCGAGCACGCCGGTCTTGTCGTCGAGCTTGAAGATCGCGACCTTGCCGCGCTGGCCGTTGATGATGCGCAGGTCGCCGATGATGCCCGCGAGCAGGACCGGGTCGCGGCTGTCGACCACGTTCTCGATCGCGGTGCGGGCGAAGCGGCGCACCTCACGCTCGACCTCGTCGAACAGGTGGCCCGAGAGGTAGAAGCCGATCGCGGTCTTCTCGTAGGTCAGGCGTTCCTTGACGCCCCAGGGCAGCATCTCGACCAGGTCGGGCTCCTGCGCGCTGGCGCCGTGGTCGTCGTCGCCGAACATGTCGAACAGGCCGCCCTGGTTGGCGTTGGCCAGCTGCGCGTTGGCGTAGTCGAAGGCGCGCTCGACCGAGGCCAGCAGCGCGGCACGGTTGAGCTCGAGCGCGTCGAAGGCGCCGGCCTTGATCAGCGCCTCGACCGTGCGCTTGTTCAGACGGCTGCGGTCGACCCGGGCGCAGAAGTCGAACAGGCTGCTGAACGGCCCGACGGTGTCGCCGCGCGGACCGACGCCACGCCCCTCGCGCGCCGCGACGATGGCCTGGATCGCCTGCTCGCCCGTGCCCTTGACAGCGCCCAGGCCGTAGCGGATCACCTTGTCGCTGACCGGCTCGAAGCGGTAGGTGCCGCGGTTGACGTCGGGCGGCTCGAAGCTGATGCCGAACTTGTTGGCATCCTCGTACAACACCTTGAGCTTGTCGGTGTCGTCCATTTCGATCGTCATGTTGGCGCAGAAGAACTCCGCCGTGAAATGGACCTTGAGCCAGCCGGTGTGGTAGGCCAGCAGCGAGTAGGCGGCCGCGTGCGACTTGTTGAAGCCGTAGCCCGCGAACTTCTCCATCAGGTCGAAGACCTCGTCGGCCTTTTCCTGGCTGATGCCCTTCTCGGCCGCGCCCTTGCGGAAGATGACGCGGTGCTCGGCCATCTCCTCGGGCTTCTTCTTGCCCATGGCGCGGCGCAGCATGTCGGCGCCACCCAGGGAATAGCCGCCCAGCACCTGGGCGGTCTGCATCACCTGCTCCTGGTAGACCATGATGCCGTAGGTCTCGGCCAGCACCGGCTCGACCAGCGGGTGCGGGTACTCGACCGTCTCGCGGCCGTGCTTGCGCGCCACGAAGCTCGGGATCAGGTCCATCGGGCCCGGGCGGTAGAGCGCGTTGAGCGCGATCAGGTCCTCCAGCCGGCTGGGCTTGGCGTCGCGCAGCATGCCCTGCATGCCGCGGCTTTCGAACTGGAACACCGCCTCGGTCCGGCCGTCGGAGAACAGCTTGTAGGTCGCGCGGTCGTCGAGCGGGATGTTCTCGAACGCGAAGTCCTGCTGGCCCGGATGGCGCCGCACGATGAACTCGCGCGCCAGCTCCAGGATCGTCAGCGTGGCCAGGCCCAGGAAGTCGAACTTGACCAGGCCGACCGCCTCGACGTCGTCCTTGTCGTACTGGCTGACCGCGGATTCGCTGCCCGGCTGCTGGTAGAGCGGGCAGAAGTCGGTCAGCTTGCCCGGCGCGATCAGCACACCGCCGGCGTGCATGCCGATGTTGCGCGTCATGCCCTCGAGCTTCTGCGCCAGCTCGATCAGGGTCTTGACGTCCTCCTCCTTCTGGATCCGGTCGGCCAGCACCGGCTCCATCGCGATCGCGTAGTTGTTCTTGTCGCCGGCCTTGGGCGGGTCGGGCGGGTACTGCAGCGTGACCGACATGCCCGGCTTGTTCGGGATCAGCTTGGAGATGCCGTCGCAAAAGCCGTAGGCGAAGTCCAGCACCCGGCCGACGTCGCGGATCGCGGCGCGCGCGGCCATGGTGCCGAAGGTGGCGATCTGGCTCACCGCGTCCTTGCCGTACTTGTCCTTGACGTAGTCGATCACGCGGTCGCGGTTGGTCTGGCAGAAGTCGATGTCGAAGTCGGGCATCGACACGCGCTCGGGGTTCAGGAAGCGCTCGAACAGCAGGTTGTACTGCAGCGGGTCGAGGTCGGTGATCTTGAGCGCGTAGGCCACCAGCGAGCCGGCGCCCGAGCCCCGGCCCGGGCCGACCGGGCAGCCGTGGGTCTTGGCCCACTGGATGAAGTCGCCCACGATCAGGAAGTAGCCCGGGAAGCCCATCTTGAGGATGGTGTTGAGCTCGAACTCCAGGCGCTCGACGTAGCGCGGGCGCTGCGCGTCGCGCCCGGCCGCGTCGGGGAACAGGTGCTGCAGCCGCTCCTCCAGCCCCTCGTGCGAGACATGGCGGAAGTAGTCCTCGACCGACAGGATCTGGCCATTGACCGGCGGGATCGGGAAGTTGGGCAGCTGCGGCTTGCCCAGCACCAGCGTGAGGTTGCAGCGGCGCGCGATCTCGACGCTGTTGGCCAGCGCCGAGGGCAGGTCGGCGAACAGCGCGGCCATCTCGGCTGCGGACTTGAAGTACTGCTCGCGCGTGAACTTGCGCACGCGGCGCTGGTTGCCGAGGATCTCGCCTTCCGAGATGCAGACGCGCGCCTCGTGCGCCTCGTAGTCGTCGGGCTCCAGGAACTGCACCGGATGCGTCGCGACCACCGGCAGCTTCAGGCGCGCAGCGAGCTGGACCGCGCCGACCACCTGGCGCTCGTCGTCGGCGCGGCCGGCGCGCTGCAGCTCGAGGTAGAAGCGGTGCGGGAAGGCGGCGGCGCACTGCAGCGCGACGTCGGCCGCGCGCGCCTCGTCGCCGGCCAGCAACGCCTGCCCGACCGGGCCCCAGTGCGCGCCCGACAGCAGGATCAGGCCTTCGGACAGCTCCTGCAGCCATTCCCACTTGAGCGCGGCCTGGTCGCGCACCAGGTTGCGGGTCCAGGCGCGCGCCAGCAGCTCGCACAGGTTGAGGTAGCCCTGGTGGCTCTGCACCAGCAGCAGCATGCGCGGCAGGCTCTGCTGCTGCACCGAGGCGCCGGGCGCGGCCTCGGGGCCCAGGCCCTGGACGAAGACCTCGGCGCCCAGCACCGGCTTGACGCCAGCGCCACGCGCGGCCTTGTAGAACTTGACCGCGCCGAACAGGTTGGACAGGTCGCTCAGGCCCAGGGCAGGCTGGCCGTCGGCGGCGGCCGCGGCGACGACCTCGTCGATGCGGGTGGTGCCGTCGACGACGGAGAACTCGGAATGCAGGCGCAGGTGGACGAACATCCCGGGATTGTAGAAGGCCGGACTCCTTCCCGCCTGCCACCCGCCGGCCGGCCTTGCTGCCCGCGGGTCCCGGCCCGGCCGGCCCGCACGCGCGGGCCGCGTGCGGGCTCGGCGCGTCAGCCCTTGAAGCGCCGCGCGATCTCGGCCACGCGCGCGCCGTAGCGCTCGGCGGTCTCGAGGTCGCCGGCCGGGATCTCGGCCGCGCCGGCATCGGAGGCGCACTGCACCATCAGGCCGACCGAGCCGCCCAGGTTGTTGACGTCGGCGCGGCTGGCTGCCTTGCTGTTGGCCGGCAGCAGCCCCAGGCTGACCCAGAGGCCGCCGTGCTGCGAGGCCAGCGTCTGGAGCTGGAACAGGCAGGCGCCCTTGTCGCCATTGAGGCTGGCGCTGACGGTGAAGCCGCCGAAGACCTTGTCCTGCCAGGCGCGCACGAACCAGGCCTTGGAGGAGGCGTCGGCGAACTTCTTGAACTGCCAGCTCGGGCCGCCCATATAGGTCGGCGTGCCGAAGATGACCGCGTCGGCGGCGGCCAGCGTCTCCCAGCCGCCTTCCGGCAGGTTGCCGTCGGCGTCTATAGCCAGCAGCTCTGCGCCAGCGCCGCGCGCGACCTGCTGCGCCACGCGCTGGGTGTGACCGTAGCCCGAGTGGTAAACCACGACTACCTGTGCCATGAGATTGCTCCTTGAAGATGAATGCGCCGCCTGGGCGCGGGAAAAACCGGCGACGCCACGGCGGACGTGTCCGGCCGGACAATGAAGGCTCAGCCGCTCAGCTCAGGGCGCGAGGTCGAACACCAGCACCTCGGCTTGCGCGCCGTCCTCGAGCCGCAGGCCGGCCTCGTCGACCAGCAGCGCGGCGTCGCCGGCCTGCAGCTCCTCGCCGTTGACCCGCAGGCGGCCCCGCACCAGGAAGACGTAGGCCTTGCGCGCGGGATCCAGCGCCAGCTCGGCGTGCTCGGCGCCGTCGAACAGCCCGGCGTAGAGCCTGGCATCGGCATGCAGGCGCACCGAGCCCTGCGCGCCGTCGCGCGAGGCCACCAGCAGCAGCCGGCCGCGCTTGTCGGCAGCGGCGAAGGCCTTCTGCTCGTAGCCCGGCGCAATGCCGAGCTCGTCGGGCTCGATCCAGATCTGCAGAAAATGCGTGACCGCGTCGGCTGCGTGGTTGAACTCGCTGTGGCGCACACCAGTGCCGGCACTCATGCGCTGCACCTCGCCCGGCACTATGGTCTGGACGTTGCCCATGCTGTCCTGGTGCGCCAGCGCACCCGAGAGCACGTAGCTGACGATCTCCATGTCGCGGTGGCCGTGGGTGCCGAAACCGGTGCCGGCGGCGATGCGGTCCTCGTTGATCACGCGCAGATTGCCCCAGCCCATGTGCCTGGGGTCGTAGTAGCCGGCGAACGAGAAGGAATGGAAGCTCTTGAGCCAGCCGTGGTCGGCGTAACCGCGTTCCTGCGACCTGCGCAACGTGATCATGATGAAGTCTCCTTGCTTGCTGTGACCCTGCTACTGTAGGCGCCGGCGGCGGGCTGGGTGGCGCAGCGATTTGCCGGCACAATTCAAAATGTTTGAACATCACCTGCCACACCGATGCAGAAGCAGCGCGCGGCGCTATCGCCCGAGAACATCCACCTGATCGAGGCCGTCGCGCGCACCGGCAGCATGGCCGCGGCCGCGCGCGAGCTCGGGCTGGTCCCCAGCGCGCTGACCTACCGGGTGCGCCAGGTGGAGGACGCGCTCGACGTGCTGGTGTTCGACCGCAGTTCGCGCCGGGCCCGGCTGACGCCGGCCGGAGCCGAGCTGCTGCGCGCCGGCGAACACCTGCTGCAGGAGCTCGACGCGGTGGCGCAACGCGTGCGCCGCATCGCGACCGGCTGGGAGCCCGAGCTCACGATCGCCACCGACGCGCTGATCGCGCGCTCCACCCTGTTCGAGCTCTGCGAAGCCTTCTATGCCCTGGGCGCGCCGACTCGCCTGCGGCTGCGCGCCGAAACCCTCTCGGGCACCTGGGAAGCGCTGCAGGCCGGCCAGGCCGACCTGGCGCTGGGCGTGCCGACCGACCTCGCGCCGAGCACCGGCCTGCGCCTGGAGGAGATGGGCTCGGTCGCCTTCGTCTTCGCCGTGGCGCCGCACCACCCGCTCGCGGCCGCGCCCGAGCCGCTCGGGCCGGCCGAGCTCCAGCGCCAGCGCGCGGTCGCCGCTGCCGACTCGTCGCAGCGCGGGCGCGGCGTCACCATGGGCCTGCTGCCCGGACAGGACGTGCTGACCGTACCGACGATGCAGCACAAGCTCGAGGCGCAGCTGCGCGGGCTGGGCTGCGGCTGGCTGCCCCTGCCGCTGGCGCGGCCCTACATCGACGCGGGACGGCTGGTGGTCAAGGCCGTCAGCCGCCCGGAGCGGACCCTGCGCATCGGCTACGTCTGGCGCGCCGAG
This sequence comes from Pseudomonadota bacterium, assembly GCA_041190985.1. GTDB lineage: Bacteria > Pseudomonadota > Gammaproteobacteria > Burkholderiales > Burkholderiaceae_C > Malikia. Next base: position 6,461 of record JBEEPT010000274.1, on the reverse strand, counting down.
GGCGGCCAGGGCCGCGCGCTGAGCTGGTGGCTGGAGCAGCTCGAGCGCCCCCGCACCCGGCTCGCCCTGCTGGAGAATCATCACCAGTGACGTCCCCTGATCCTGCTGTTAAATTCGACTTCCGAACCGATTCCGCCCCTCACCACAGGCCACCCGCATGACCGCCACCCAACGCAAGCAACGTGCCGTCCGTCCCGCCGAGCCAGCCCGGCAGCATATCGCCGTGATCGGCGCCGGCATGGCCGGCGTGGCCTGCGCCCGCACCCTGGTGCAGGCCGGCCACCGCGTCAGTCTGTTCGACAAGAGCCGGGGCTGGGGCGGGCGCATGGCGACGCGCCAGACCGAATTCGGCGGCTTCGACCACGGCGCGCAGTACTTCACCGTGCGCGATCCACGCTTCGAGCGCGCGCTGGCCATCGTGCCCGGACTGGCACAGCCCTGGAAGCCCTCCACGGTACGGGTGCTCGACCGGCTCGGCCAGACCATGGTCGCCGCGCCGGCGCCGAAGGAAGTCCACTGGGTCGCGACACCGGGCATGAGCGCGCTGGTGCGTGCCTGGGGCAGCCCGCTGGGCGACGGCTCGCTGGACGCCGGCGTGAGCCTGAACACGCGCGTCACGCGCATTGAACGCGATGCCCTCGATGCGCGCAAGTGGCAGCTGCGCGCCGAAGGACCCGAAGGGGCGCAGCAGGTCGAGCCGGGCTTCGACCAGGTGGTGCTGGCGCTGCCGCAGCCGCAGGCGCTCGAATTGCTGCAGGCCTCCGCTCTCGCGCCGAGATTGCAGGACCAGCTCGCCGCGGTCGAGGTGGCCCCCTGCTGGACACTGATGCTGGCCTTCCCGCAGGCGATGCAGCCCGGCCTGGACGGCTTCGGCCCGCGCTGGAACGCCGCCCGCAGCGAGCACCACCGCATCCGCTGGCTTGCGCGCGAATCCTCCAAGCCCGGACGCGGGCCGGTCGAGCGCTGGACCGTGCAGGCCAGCCCCGAATGGTCGGCCGAGCACCTGGAGGACGACGCCGGGCGCGTCACGTCCAAGCTGCTCAGGAGCTTCAGCGAGATCACCGGCATCCGCGCCCTTCCCAGCCACGCCGTCGCCCACCGCTGGCGCTACGCGCATACGCGCCAGGCCCTGGGCATGCCCTTCCTGGCCGACCGTCGGCTGGGCCTGGCGTTGTGCGGCGACTGGTGCCTGGGCCACCGCGTCGAGGACGCCTTCGTCTCCGGGCTGGAGCTGGCCCTGCACCTGGCGGCATGAGCGGCTACCGCGGCCGCTTCGCCCCATCGCCCACTGGCGCCCTGCATGCGGGATCGCTGGTCGCAGCGCTCGCGAGCTGGCTGGACGCGCGCGCCCACGGCGGCACCTGGCTGGTGCGCATCGAGGACGTCGACCTGCCGCGCTGCCTGCCCGGCGCCGCCGAGGAGATCCTGCGCCAGCTCGCCGCCTGCGGCCTGCGCAGCGACGAGGAGCCGCTGCAACAGTCCCTGCGCGGCGACATCTATCTGGCCGCGCTCGAGCGGCTGGTCGCGCGCGGCTGGGCCTACCCCTGCGGCTGCACCCGCAAGGACATCGAGCAGGCCTGGGCGACGCGCGGCCTGCAGCGCGAGCGCCATGCCGAACTGGTCTACCCCGGCACCTGCCGGCCCGCCAGCGGCGGCCTGGGGGCCAAGCCGGCGCGGGCCTGGCGCCTGGACGTCGGGGCGGTCGGCACGGCACTGGCGCTGGACACGACGATCGAATGGCGCGACCGCCGCCTCGGGCCCCAAAGCCAGGACGTGGGTGCGCAAGTCGGCGACTTCGTGCTGCGGCGCGCCGACGGCCTGTGGGCCTACCAGCTCGCGGTGGTGGTCGACGACGCGGCGCAGGGCATCACCCATGTCGTGCGCGGCGAGGACCTGGCCGACAACACCGCGCGCCAGATCCTGCTGCAGCGCGCGCTCGGATTCGCCACGCCGGCCTACCTGCACACGCCGCTGGTGCTCGGTCCCAACGGCGAAAAGCTCTCCAAGCAGAACGGCGCGGCCGCGCTGGACCTGCACGACCCGCTGGCCGCGCTCGTAACGGCGGCGGGGGGGCTGGGACTGAGGAGCGAAGCCGCATCGGTGGCCGAAGCACTGGAGCGCTGGACCCAGGAATGGGCGCATCTCTACAATTCCGCCCCGTGAACACCGAAAACACCGCCTCCCCCACCGAATCGAACGCCGCCGCGCCCGCCGCAGGCGCCGGCCAGGCCCCGGACCATGTGGCCCACCCCAAGACCATCAAGAGCTACGTGCGCCGCGCCGGCCGGACCACGACCGGCCAGGCCAAGGCCTTCGAGGAGCTCGGGCCGAAGTTCCTGCTGCAATACGCGCCGCAGCCGCTCGACGCCCAGGCCGCGTTCGGCCGCCCTGGCAAGCTCATCCTCGAGATCGGCTTCGGCATGGGCGAGGCCACGGCCCACATCGCGCGCGTGCGCCCCGAGGACAACTTCCTGTGCTGCGAGGTGCATGAGCCCGGCGTGGGCGCGCTGCTCAAGCGCATCGGCGAGCAGGACATCGCCAACATCCGCATCCTGCAGCACGACGCGGTCGAGGTGCTCGACCACATGCTGCCCGAAGGCTCGCTAGACGGCGTGCATGTCTTCTTCCCCGATCCCTGGCACAAGAAGAAGCACAACAAGCGCCGCCTGATCCAGTCGCCCTTCGTCGCCAAGCTGGCCAGCCGCCTCAAGGCCGGCGGCTACCTGCACTGCGCCACCGACTGGCAGCCCTACGCCGAGCAGATGCTCGAAGTGCTGTCGGCCGAGCCGCTGCTGGCCAACAGCGCCAGCGATGCCGGCCTCGGCGGCTACGCGCCCAAGCCCGACTACCGCCCGCTGACCAAGTTCGAGAACCGCGGCCTGCGCCTGGGCCACGGCGTCTGGGACCTGGTGTTCCGCCGCGTCGCCGCCTGACGCGGCCGGACCCCGCGCGATGAACGACACCCAAGCCCCGGGCGATCCGGCAGACCTGCTCGCGCTCGACGCGCTGGCCGCGCGCGCGGTCGGCCTGTCCGAGCCCAACCCGCGCGTCGCCTGCCGCCTGATCCTGGCCGACGGCCGCGTCTTCGAGGGCCACACCCAGCAAGCCGGCGGCCCGCATGCCGAGGTGATGGCGCTGCGCGCCGCGCGCGCGGCGGGCGCCGACACCCGCGGCGCCACCGCGATCGTCACGCTCGAGCCCTGCAGCCACCACGGCCGCACCCCGCCGTGCTGCGACGCGCTGATCGAAGCCGGCATCGCCCGCGCCGTGGTCGCGCTGCCCGACCCGAATCCGCTGGTCGGCGGCTTGGGGCTGGCGCGCCTGCGCGCCGCCGGCATAGCCGTCGAGCTGCTGGTCGCCGGGCATCCGCTGGCCGTCGCCTCGCGCGAGCGCAACATCGGCTTCCTGAGCCGGATGGAGCGCGGCCTGCCCTGGGTGCGCATGAAGGTCGCGGCCTCGCTCGACGGCACCACCGCGCTGTCCAACGGTGCCAGCCAGTGGATCACGGCCGAGGCCGCCAGGGTCGACGGCCACGCCTGGCGCAAACGCGCCGGCGCGATCCTGACCGGCATCGGCACGGTGCTCGAGGACGACCCGCGCCTGGACGTGCGCCTGGTCGAGACGGCGCGCCAGCCGCGCCGGGTGGTCGTGGACTCGCGGCTGGAGATCCCGCTGGACGCCCGCATCATCGCGCCGCCGGGCGAGCTGCTGGTCTATACCGCCGCCGACCCGCACGCCACGGCGGACAAGCGCGCCGCGCTCGCGGACCTGGGCGTCACCGTGATCGACTGCCCCGGCCCGGCCCGTGTCGGCACGCGCCCCAAGGTCGACCTCGCGGCCACGCTGGAAGACCTCGCCCGAAGGGAAGTCAACGAACTGCACCTGGAGGCCGGACACAAGCTCAACGGATCCTTCCTGCGCGAGGGCCTGGTCGACGAGCTGCTGCTCTACCTGGCGCCCAGGCTGCTCGGCCCAGGCATGGGGCTGGCCAACATCGGCCCCTTCAGCGAACTGGCCCAGGGCATCGAGCTCGAATTCCTCGAAGCCACGCCGGTCGGCCGCGACCTGCGCGTGCGCGCCCGGGTGCCGAAGCGCGCCGAGTCCTGATGGCCCACGTCCCCAAGAACCCCGCGATCGCGATGCGCGACGGCGTCTCGCCGAGCTGCGTCGCGCTGCCGCGCATGAAGGCGCCGCCCTGGCCGCTGCTGCTGGACTACCTGGCCGAGCGCCTGCCGGCGGTCAGCCGCGAGGAATGGCGATCACGCATGGACGCCGGCGAGGTGGTAAACGAAGACGGCCTGCCGCTGGGCCCGGATCACCCCTACGAGAACGGCGCGCGCGCCTACTACTGGCGCAGCCTGCCACAGGAGCCCGCCATCCCGTTCCACGAGTCGGTGGTGTTCCGCGACGAGCATCTGGTCGTGGCGGACAAGCCGCATTTCCTGCCCGTGACGCCGGGCGGACGCTACGTGCAGCAGACCCTGCTGGTGCGGCTCAAGAAGGCGCTGGACCTGCCCAACCTGAGCCCGCTGCACCGCATCGACCGCGAGACCGCCGGCCTGGTGGTGTTCAGCGTGCGGCCGCAGGACCGCGACGCCTACCAGCGCCTGTTCCGCGAGCGCCTGATCGACAAGACCTACGAGGCGATCGCGCCGCTGCACCCGACGCTGGCCTGGCCGCACACGCGGCGCAGCCACATCCTCGAGCAGGAGGACGCCTTCTACAAGATGCGCGAGGCGCGGCCGCACGAGGGCCTGGCCGACAACAGCGAGACGCACATCGCCCTGATCGAGCAGCGTGGCAGCTGGGGCCGCTACCGGCTGTCCCCGGTCAGCGGCAAGCGCCACCAGCTGCGCGTGCACATGAGCGCGCTCGGACTGCCGCTGCTCGGCGACCAGTTCTACCCGGTCGTCAGGCGCGGCCCGGGCGAGCTCGAGGACTACGCCGAGCCGCTGCGGCTGCTCGCGCGCGCCATGGCCTTCACCGACCCGGTCACGGGACAGCCACGCCAGTTCGAGAGCCGGCTGCAACTCGCCTGGCCCTGAACAAGGGCGGCAGCCCGCCGGCCGCCGCCGGAACGCTCAATCCTGCGCCTGTTCCATGCAGCGCGACAGGGTCGAGAAATAGTCGTTGGCCAGCGGCGTGGCGGTGACGTACTTGATGCGGTTGTCTGCCTGGTCGTTGTTCAGCGCGATCAGGCCCTTGGCCCGCAAGGTCTTGAGCCGCCGGTGCACCGTGCTGGCCGAGATCTGCGGGAACATGTGCATGGCCTCCATCACGGTGATCTGGGCGCCGGCATGCCAGGCGGCGGCCAGCGCATTGAGCATGCGCTCTTCCACGGCATCCATGCCCGGAAAGGTCGACTGCTGCCGCAAGGCCTCGACGAGGCTGAGGAATCTCTGGAAGCTCATAACTGTCCCTCCGTCCCGGACTGCGTCCGGCCTAATTCGCGCCGACCTGCGGTGCGGTCGGACACCGCACTGCGTCTAACGCCCCAACGTGACCAGGCTGACATCGTGCCCAAGGCGCGCAATCTTGCCCAGGTCGCAATCATTATCTTTCTGATTCAGCTCGGCGAAAATAGTTGCATCAGGCCGACCCGCATTTCTGCCTTTCCAGTCATTGGGCGTCCTCGGAGCTTCAGAACCGCGTTGCCGCATCGAGCATCCCTGGCGCCATGACGGCGGACCAGTCGCGCCCGGCGGCGGCCAGCGCCGCGCAATGGCCAGTCGGTGCGGCGATCTCGGCCACGCGCCACAGCTGCTTCGCCTGCGGCAGGGAGCGATCGAGCAGCAGCGCGTCGCCGTCCTGCCGCCGCCCGGACACCGCGAACGACTGCGTCGGATACGCCAGGCCCAGTCCCAGCGCCTTGATGTAGGCCTCCTTGCGGGTCCAGATGCGGAAGAAGGCCTCCCGGCGCTCGGCGCCCGGCAGCTCGGCCAGCGCATCGCACTCCTCGGGCGAGAAGACATGCCTGGCCACCGCATCGACCTCCGTGTCGGGCGAGACGGGCTCCAGGTCCACGCCGACATCGCGCTGCCAGGCCAGCGCGAACATCGCCCTGTCACCCGCGTGCGAGAGATTGAAGCACAGCTGCGGCTGGTCGCGCAGCGCGGGCTTGCCATGCGGACCCGTCACCAGGCGCAGGCTCGCCGCGTCGGCGCCGAGCTGGGCCGCCAGCAACCGACGCAGGATGGCGTGCGCGACGCCGTAGCGCCGCCGCAGCTCGGGCAGCCGGAAGCGCAGCGCCCGCTCCAGTTCGTCGGCGGACAACAGCGCCTCGCAGGCGCGGAGCTGTTCCGCGTCGGCGCCCAGGCCGGCGATCCAGACCTGGACCTGCTCAGGCGCGAGACGCGGCAGGCTCATGCTCGTCGGTCTGTGGCTGCGCGCCGTCGATGCAGGCCTGCAGCCGCGCCGCCACCTCGCGCACCAGCGGCTGCTGGACCATGTCGCCGTGGCTG
>JBEEPT010000273.1:0-5537 GCA_041190985.1 Pseudomonadota bacterium | reverse complement strand
CGGTGTGCGCATGCACCGCATCGGCGATGGCCAGCGTGCTGCTGGTGGTGAGGGTGACGCTGTCGGCGGTGTGGGTGTGGGTGGTGTCGGAGGGGGTGAGGGAGGAGGAGCCGCCGCCAGCCGACACCGTCACCCAGATTTCGGGCGCCTGCGGTGCCTTAAACAGCCCCCAAGGGTCGGTGTACTCGGCCAGCGCATCGTCTGCGGTGCCCGTGTAGCCGCCACGGATGACCAGATTCAGCAGCGAGCCATTGCCGAACAGGCCCGTGTTGTTGCGGCTGAACAGATACAGCGTGCTATTCGGGAAGTTGGCTGTTGTGCCCCCGGTTGATGCTGTGGTCAGACTGACCGCAGAGCCGTCCACGTATGCGGCCGTGACGCCCCCGCTGGACGCGGCGGCCTTGTCCAGCACAAGCATGTAGTGGTGCCATGCCGCAGCGCTCGGGCGCGTGAAATAGCGCGATGATCCGGCGCTTGTGCCGCCCGTGCCAACTTGGAAAAACCCCATCGCCGGGGCGCCCGAGTTGGGGTCTATCAGGAAGCCGCCGCCAGTGTTGTAGTTCGGGGAGAACTCCATCGCCAGATCGTCGTCGCTGGCGAAAGCGTCCCAGTACATCCAGAAGCTGAGCGTGATCCGCTGATACGCCGACAGATCCAGCGCAATCGACGCACACGCAGCGCCGGAGCCCCGCAGCGCACGGCCTCGGGAGGTTTCGGCCAATCCGAAGCTGGCCGCCCGCGTGACCGCTCGGCCGGTGATCAGGTCGAAATTGGCATACCCGAACGGGATCAGCGTCGTAATCGACGCGGTGCGCGGGTTCGCGCCGTTGATCTCAGGGTGCTGCAGTTGCTCCGTGCAGGACTGCGGAACCCGCACGAGCTGCGAAATCGTCATGGCTGCGTCAGCTCAGAACGGTGCCGCAGTAGGTGGCCTCGCACGTCACGGTCTGGCCGGTGTTGCCAGTCACTTCGACCTCGATGTGCGTCATGCCAGGCCCGTGATACCAGACGTACTCGCGCACGGCATTGGCGGCGGTGCCGGCCGTGATGCCAGACACTGCCGTTTTCCAATCTGTGCCAGCAGACGCCGCCGCAGGCTGCGTGCCGTCAGTGTCGCTGAGCAGGATGCGCGCCTCGGCCTGCACGGTCGGCCCGGTGCCGCCGTTGGTCAACTTGATGTGCAGCCAGCCGGCATCCATGCCGCGCGCATCTACGCGCCCACGGGTAGTGCTGCCCGCAGTGTTGCTGGTGCTCTCGGCGATGACCGCCGTAATCGTGCGGGTGTGGGTGGTCATACGAGCAGCGTCCCGTCGTCTGCGTAGATGGCGGCCTTGATGTCGTGCGGGGTGACAACCTCGGCCGCATCGGCCAGCGCTTTGAATCCTGCCGCCTGGGCGGTCGTGAGCACAGCCGGCTGCAGCGTGGTGAGGTAGTCGAGCATGGTGCGCAGTTCGGGCTCGCCAAAGTCCAGCCCAAGGCGCTGAAAGCCCTCGATCTGCCGCGACACAGCACGCGCGAGCAGCTTTGTCGGCATGTCGGAAGACTGCGCGCCAGCCGTGGCAAAGGTCTCAAGAGCCATCATGGCGGCCTCGAAACTGAGCGACGGCGGCAGCCCGCCGATAGACGGGAATCGCGCTGCCGCACCGCGCGTGGTGATGCTTGACCCCAGCACGACACGTTTGGGCGCCTGTTGCGCCACTGATGCGGCAAGGGCGGCAATGTCTGCATCGCTGGCCGCCGCTTGCGCAAGCGCCAGCAGGCCCGCATCGGCCTGGATCGCGCTGCGGATTTGCTCGGGGCTCATGTCAGCCCCAGCTGCTCAGCCACTTCCAGTACTCCCACATGGCTCCACTCCTTCATGCATCACGCCGGATCGGCGAACTCGATATCCCAGGCCGGGAAGTTGACGGTGTTGGTGCCGTTGGCGGTCAGCGCCAGCGAGGTGCAGGTGGTGACATAGAGCAGCGTCGAGTCGGCCACGCGCACCAGGGCGATGTGCGTGGCGGTGCCGCTGGTGTCGATGAGCACGCCGGTCTTGGCGGCCATGGTCACCTTGCGGCCGCTCGTGTCGCCGTTGGCCTTGGTGAAGTCGCCACCGGACATGGTGACGTCGGCCAGCGCGTAGGTGGCGTTGGCCTCGGTGTAGGTGGTGGGCTGCGCGCTGCAGGCGATCTGCCGGGTGGCGCCGGCGACGACGTCGAGCGAGCCGTCCATGACCAGGTCGTTTGCCGCCTTAGCCATGACGCGCCACCTGGCCGATCACGCTGCTGTGGATCTCGAGCGACGCCGGCTGCTGCGAGGCGCTGGCGGCCGCGTCGGGCGCACCCGCTGCGGTGGCCCAGCCGGCCGCGATGAAGCGCTCGGCGCGCTCGGCGTCGACGACGCGCGTCTCACCCGCCTCGAACCGTTCTCGGCCGTCCAGGAAGGTGGTGGTGCATTGGATGGTCTGCGGCATGCGGTGCTCCGTCGGTCGATCTGGCTCTGACTCTGGCTCTGGCAGCTGCCAATCCTCGCGCGCGAAGCGGAACTGAAAACCGCCCTTTGTTCTGCGCTGCTGCCGGGGGGTCAGCCGCGGCGCAGCTCGAGCACCTTGCGCACGTAGCGGTCGGTCACGCCCAGCCGCTCGCTGATTTGCTTGGCGGTGAGGCCGGAGGCGTCGAGGTCGAAGATGCGGGCCTTGGTGCTGGGCAGCCGCGGCACGTAGTGGGTGCCGCCGCCCCACGAGCGATGCAGGGTGTGCTCGATGTTGAGCAGCGCCTCCTGCAGTGCATCGGGCGGCACGCCCAGCGACTGGATCTGCTCGCGCACAACACGCAGAAAGCCTTCGACGATGTCCATCAGCGGCGGGCCTTGCGCAGCCGGTTGAGCTGCTGCAGGTAATTGGTGGGCGCGACCGCGGGCGGGCCACTGGGCGGCGTGGCATCTGGCTCGGGCTGCGCAGCGGCCTGGGTGACCTGGTGGGCCGGGGCGGGCGCGGGCATGGGTGCGGGCATGGGTGCGGGTGCGGCAGCCGCTGGCGCGGGCGGGGTGGGGACGGGGGCAGCGGCCGCGGTGGCCGCCTGGTCGAACAGGTCTCGGCTTTCGACGGCGGCCTGCCAGCGGGCCCAGTCGCCCTCGCGCCAGCGGTCCAGGCCGACCTTGTGGGCGCCGGCCAGGGCGTAGACGGCGCAGTCCAGGGCCTCGTTGCGGCGGCCGGCGGGCTTGACCCACTCCAGGCGCGGGTGGCCCTTGACGTAGCGGGTGACCAGGCGCTCGGCGGTGAGCTGCTCGAAGACCTCGGGCGGCAGGTGTCGGCTGAGGTGTACGTAGCCGGGCCCGGGCTCGGGGTTGCGCAGGCGGCCGTAGATCTCGGCCTTGGCTGTGTCGGTGCCGATGGGCCACAGCCGCACGCCCCGCTTCATCTTCTGGCCGCGCCAGTTGATGTCTTGCTCACTGGGCTTGCCGAGGATGGCCCGGCCGGACTGGCTGGCGCCTTTGACCGCGTGCACGCCGGCGTGCTGGTGCGCGCGGCAGTAGGTGTAGACGGCCTGGGTGTGGTGGCCGCCGGTGTCGATCATGCTGGCCAGCAGGTGCACGACGCGGCCGCTGGCGTGGTGGATGGGCGCACGCCGGTACTCGGTGAGGGCCGACCAGGGGCTGCCGGCTTCGCTCTCGGGCAGCGCGGGGTCGCCGTAGATGATGTGGCGGTCGACGAGCTGGCGCTCCATGCCTCTGCCCCAGGCCCAGACGTAGGCCTCGAGGCGGTCGCCCTGCACGTCGACTCCCATGGTGGTGACGTACAGGCCCCAGTGCACCTGGCGTAGCGGGATGTCGGCCGCACGGCGGCGCAGGGCGTGCTGGTCGGCCTTGTCGCCCTGCTCTTCGTAGGTTTCGGCCAGGCGCGTGTTGATGAAGGCGCGCAGCAGGCTGGGGTCGCCGGCGCGCGAGGTTTCGAGCGCCTTGTGCCACTCGTCGACCATGGCGGCCCAGCTGAGCCAGCCGAGCGGGCTGTAGAGGCTGCTGAGGTGATAGCCGCGGACGCGTCCGTGCTGTGCGCCTGGCTGCGCTGCCACCCATCGGCCGGCGGCCAGCATGCTGGGCTTGTGGTGCTCGCGGATCTCGCATCCGTGCGCCTGGCAGACGTAGCGCACTGAGCTGGGCACGGGGTGGCCGGCGGCGTCGCGGTCCCACTTGATGCCGTGCTCGGTGGCTGCGCCCCATTCGAGCACCTGGTAGGTGCCGCAGTGCGGGCACGGCACGTGGTAGCTGCAGCGGTCGCTGGCCAGGTAGGCCGCCTCGATGCGGCTGACGTCCTTGGTGGTGGGCGTGCTGGTGAGCAGGCGCTTGCGGCGCGCGAAGGTGGTCTGGCGGGCCTGGGCCAGGGCGATGGGGTCGCCTTCGCCGTCGACGTCAAGCGGGTAGGCGTCGATCTCGTCCAGGAACAGGTCGCGCACGGGCATGGAGCGCAGGCCTGCGGCGCTGTTGGCCCCTGCCATGGCCAGGAAGCCGCCCTGCATCTCCTTCAGCAGCGTGGTGTTCGCTTCGTCCCTGCTGCGGTTCTCGGTGACCTTGCGGCGCAGAACCGGGCTCTCCTCGATCATCGGCGACAGGCGCTGGCGGCTGTAGCGCTTGGCCAGGTCGAGCGTGGGCTGGACGATCATCACCGGGCCCGGGTTGGTGTCGACCAGGTAGCCGAGCCAGTTGCTGCCGACCGTGGTCTTCGACGTCTGAGCGCCCCACATGAGCACGACCTCTTCAACCGTGCTGACCTGGCTGAGGCAGTCCATGGGCTCGCGGGCGTAAGGCGTGCGCGCGACGCGGTACGGGCCGGGCTCTGAGCTGTCCTTGCCGCTGAGCACACGATGCCGCTCGGCCCACTCGGTGACGGTGATGATGGGCGGCGGGCGCATGTGCTCGCGCACGCTGGACTCGACGAGGGCGTCGGCGTCGAGCAGATCGATGACGTCACGCGCCCCCATCGCGCGCCTCCACCAGGTGGGTGAGCGCCGCGACGATCTCGGCGCGCAGGGTGGCATCCATCGCGGCTGGTGTGGGATCTGCAGCCAGCAGCGGCACGACGCGGGCCGGCAGCTGCAGGATGGCTTCACGCAGCGCCGACAGGCGCTTGGCCAGCGAGGCGCGCACGTCGGCAGCGCGCACCAGCTCGCCGCGCTGCTCGGCGAGCTTCAGCTCGGCGAGCTCGGCCTCGGCACGCTCGCGCCGGCCACGGCTGTGCCAGTAGTCGTCGCCGGACGACGGCGCCGGCACATCGCCTGGCGCGCCGCCAGATCCAGCGGCGCCAGCGGCAGCACCCTGCGGCGGGCGCTCGTTCGTCCGGGCCCGCGTGCGCTTGCGGTAGAGCACCGTGGCGACGTCGGGGTCGACCGTGCCATCGACGATGGGGATCTCGCAGCGCTCGACGGCCTTGTAGCCGGCCTGCTTCGACATGCCCAACGACTGCGCCCACTCCCTGACAGTCAACCGTTGGACCACAGTCAACCCCCCAGGCAACAAACTGCCCAGCCACCCACTACCGCGCGATCGGGGTTGGAATTACC
>JBEEPT010000272.1:0-4288 GCA_041190985.1 Pseudomonadota bacterium | reverse complement strand
AGACCTCCATACGGGACACCACTGCCCCATTGCTTGCAGCGTAGACCTTGTCCCCGTGTCAAGGTCAACTCCGGTTCCCGGGTGAGCGCTGCAATGGGATCACCTGGGGCCTGTGGATCCGGCGCAGGTCGGCCAACTCCCGATCGCGCCGCTCGAGCTGCAGCCGCGTCTCTTGCCAAGCCGCGAAGTAGTGGTCGACCAGCGCGGCCAGCTTGGCGAGGTGTTCGCGCAGTTCGCGATTCTCCCGGCGCAACTGGGCGGCGACGCGCTTCGCAGCCTCGGGCCGATCGCGGTGGCGGCTCTGGGCGTCGTGCAGCGCCAGCAGCACGTCGCGGTGGTACCGGTAAAGCGCGTTGCGCGAGATGCCGGCCGACTCACAAAGCGCCTTGGCGGTCAGCTCGCGCGGCGACAGGCCGGCGCCGTGCTGGCGAACCATCTCCGCCAGGGCGTCATGCAGGCGCTGGGCAGCAGGCGGTTCTGCGGAGCTGACGGGCGTCTTCCTAGGCATGATCAGTCTCCTCGGCTGTGTCCGAGCCGAGCGCGCGCAGCAGGCCACGGGCCTCGTTCATGCGCGCGCGGACGATGCGCAACGTCTGCAGCGGCAGGGCGGGTTCGTTGAGAAGCCTCTCGCTGCGTCGCACCTGTTCGAGCCAGTACGGCCGGTGCTGCGCCGAGACGACGAAGTTCTGGCAGCGCGCGCAGGTCGAGGGCTCGCGCCGGGCTGGATTGGGCCCGGTCGCGTTGCCGAGGCAGGCGCTGTGTTCCTCGCGGTAGACGCAGTAGCCCCAGTCGCACACGCCGAGCACCAAGCCGGCGTCGACGAGCAAGCGGGCGTAGCTCCTGAGGTCCTGCTTCATGCGGCTGCCCCGAAAGCGCGGGCGCTTGGCGACGATCTCGGCGCCCGCGCGCCCGCCGAGCCCGGGCGCCGCCAGCATGTGCTCCCACGCGGCGACGGACTGGTTGAGGATCTCGGCGTCGATCTCCTGGTTGAGCCGATAGTCGCTGCCGACGTAACCGTGGTCGGTCTGCGCGCGCTCGCGGTGGCCAAGATGCTGAGCCAGCGCGAAGAGGCAGCTGCGGTCGCGCAGCGCGGCAAACCTGGCGAAGGTCTTGCGCCCCTGATGCGTCGTCAGCCTCCAGGGCTTGTCGAGGTGCGACAGGCCGAGCGCGGCGCCGAAGCGCCGCAGCAGATGGCTGACGCGCGGGGCCGACGCGATCTCCAGCAGTTCGGGCTGCACCTCGTGCCACTCCCACGCGCCGTTGCCACGGCGCCGGCGCAGCCACAGTTCCGGGCGAGCCGTGAGGGCGCGATGCGGCTCGGACAGCGCCTCGAGCACCGAGATCGCCTGGACGGCCACGGGCGGTGCGACCCATTCATGGGGACAGCCATCGTAGCCGGGCTGGCGCTTGAAGATGCTGCCGACGATCACGCTCACGGGTGCGCCGGCCGCATCGCCGACCAGCCGCCGCACGCAGCCGGCATGAAGGTGGAGGATCTCGCTGACACGCGGACCGACCATGTAGGAGAGGACCACGAAGCACGCCGCGTAGAGCATGTCGATGCGCCGCACGAGTTCGGACACCGACGTCACCGGCCGCTCGACGCCCGACGTACCCTCGCGTGCCCGACGCAGCGCCCTCGTTGCCCGGCCGACAGGTGCTGAGCTGTGGGGCGGCGCGGCTGCGCTCGCCATCACGCGCCGATAGGTCTCTCGGGCTTGCAGGACATGCGCCGCGTCGTGCGTCACGATCTTGACGGCGGCCTGCAGCAACACCACCGAGACAGTGTCCGGCGTGTACGGCCACGGCCGGCGCAGTCCTTCCCGGGCGCCAGCGGCTTCGTGATGGTTGCTCCCCGGGAACGGGTCGAACGAAAGACCGTCGCCGAGTTCGGCGCGACAGCGGTAGAGGTAGTTGAACAAGGCGAGGTGCCGCTGCACCGTTGAGGCGGCGCGTGTCGAGTGCCTGGACGTCGGAGACACCGACAGCCGGTGCTGGAACTGCAGCAGCGCCGGCCGATCGAGGTCGGCAAAGCGCCTGAGGCCTTCCAGGTCCATCCAGCGCACCAGCAGGCGCAGCGTGTGGAAGAAGTTCAGGACGGAACTCGGCCGCAGCGGCAGTCCCGTGTACAGCGAGCGGCCGCGTATGAGGGCGATCAGCCGCTTGCTGGTTTGCAGCAGCGGGGCATGGCGCGCGTCGGTGAAACTGCAGCCATCGTCGACCGAAAAGTCCCAGTGCAGGCGCACGGGCAGCCTCTCTTCGAGCGCATTGGTGGGCGCAAGGATCCAGGTCGAATCCTCCCAGCGCGAGTTCTTCAGGAACCATGGGCGATCGTCAGAGGTGCCGAGCGTAGTGCCGGCCGAAGTTCTCAGCGCGCTGGATCGCCGTGGTTGCATGGCGCGACCTCACCGCAGGTCAGGCAGCGGGGGAAGCTGCGCCTGCAGCCTCTGGCCGGCGTCGAGCTCGCGGGAGCCGAAGCGCGGGAGGATGTCTTCCTCCAGGATCCTCAGCTGCGGGGCATAGAGTACTTCCCAACGAGCCGGGTACAGGGTCGCCGCAGCGGCGCGCAGGTGATCGCGCGCCTGAAGCAAGCGCGCCAGCGACATCGGGTCGGGCGTGATGACGGCGTTCGGGCAGGTGAAGCAGCCCATGAAGTTCACGCAGAGGTCGCCCTGCCGAGTACCGGGTGCGATGCCCGCGAATGGATCCTTGCAGTCGAAGCCGAACAGCGTGACACCGCGGCCGCGTGGGGGAGGCGATGGTTCAGGCGCAGCGTCGCACCGCGTCTGGCTCGGACCCGACCGCCCTTCGATGTGCTCGATGAATGCACCCTGAAGATCCGCGATGCGCGAGCGGTTCTGTGCTTCGACCAGGGGCGTTTGCACGTAACGAACCGTCGTGGCGACGCTGGCGTGGTTCGCAACGGCCTTGGTGCGCAGCAGGTCACCGCTGGCGCGGTAGAAGCAGCTCAGCACGCTCGGCCGGATGCTCGCCGGAGCGAAGTGCGGCAAGCCATGGCGATCGCAGAACGCGCCGAGCTGATGGTGGACCGTGATGATCGACATCGCGTTGACCGTGAATTGCCCCTTGAACACGAAGAGCCGGTTGCGCTGCGGGGGAGGGGTCAGCGGGATCAGCCGTTCGTTCCAGGCCAGGATGTCCCGTACCAGGGCCGGCGGCCCGAATGCGTCGGCGCGGTCAAACGTCCGGCGCTGGATGCGCGACGCGCGAGCCTTGAACCACACCAGCAACTCGCGGTCATCGAGCAAGGGCAGGGGCTGCAGGCAGTCGCGAGTGAGGTCGGCGATGGCTTCGGGGTTGCCGGCCGTGTGGATCAGGATCGCCAGGTAGTACGGCAGCAGCGAAACCGCGCGCGGGTACAGGAGGGGAGCCAGTTGCTTGGCGCCGCCGTAGCGGCGAACGGCCTTCTGCAGCCAGAAATTGCCGCTGGCCTGGGTCGTGCGCCAGTCCGGAATGATTCCTCCGTGGCGTTGATCGATCTGTTCGAGGATCCAGCCGAGAGTGCCGGGCTTGTCTGCGTCGGCGGCGCGTTGACGGGCAGCCGATTCGCGGGCCGTGCGCATCTGGGCGATCTCATCCTCACAGGCCTGGAGGATGGCGCGCAGCTGCCGACCGGAAAGCGTCGAGCGCGATGCCCGCGCGGCGGCCTTGTTGGGGAACGGCGAGAAGGGGTAATCGATGCTGGTGATCAAGTCGGGCCGACACCGCTCAAGCCATCGCAGCAGCTGGCGCAATGCCCCATAGACGGCGGCCTGCGTGGTGAGGGCCCAGATCCTGCCGTCGGCACAGCGTTGCGCGTTGAGCCACTCGATGTAGCGAACCAGCATCGCGCGGTCCAGGTCGGCGACCGATCTGAGGGACTGCGATTCGGCGGCGAACCGGGCGAAGGGCAGTATCGACTTCCAGTACGAGGCGATGCTGCGATCCGAATGGCCCCCGATATGGCCCCAGAAGGCCTGGGCGAGCGCCAGGCGCACGTCGGCTGGCAGCGGCAACGACGAGAAGTCGATGAGCGTGTGGCGAACCAGGCGAGCCGCGTCGTGGCGCGCCGGCTGTGGCGCGTGCCCCGTTCCGGCCTGCGGTCTGGTGGCCAGGGTCCGCGGAATCGGCGGGCGCCGTGAACTCACGGCTCTGCGCTGCCCGCGAGCAGCGTGTCCAGCACGTCCTTGAGGACGCAGGCGTCGACGGCGACGGCACGCAGGTACCGGTCGGTGGTCTCGATGTGCTCGTGCCCGAGCAGGATCTTCACCACGAGCAGTGGATTGAC
>JBEEPT010000271.1:0-4322 GCA_041190985.1 Pseudomonadota bacterium | reverse complement strand
CGATGGAAAAGCCGCCTGATTTCGACGGGTTCTTCCGCCTGCTGCTCGACGCCGCTATCGTGTGCGTTGCGATCGTGCTGTTTTGCGCGCTGCTGCTCGAGGTTATGCCCGACTAGCCGCTTGGTCGCGGTCGTCGTCGGGCTTGAAGGCTACAATGTCGCACCCGGCTTTTTCGGTCATCCAGCCGTGGTGTACGGCATGGCTGCACCAGACCCGCTCCTGGCCCCTCGTGATGTCCGCAGCCCACCAGCACAACCGGCAGGGCAGGGTCTCGCTCATACTGCCTCGCCGCGGAACCACGCTGTCCCGCCGTCCACGACGACGAGCTCGGGCGGCAGGAGGCGGCCCTCGCGGAAGGTCAGGACGGCGAAGCCTGACGCCCAGTTGAGCGGGCCGCCCTCGACGTAGGTGAACTGCGGGCCGCCGACGTCGGCCATCGTGCCGGTATCCACGCCGTATCTACGGCCGCGGTAATCGGCCCATGGCGTGATCTTGAGCTGGTGCAGATGGCCGTGGACGTAGGACACGCCCGCCTTGAGCGTCGAGTTGACGGCGGCGTGGATGCCGCCGACGACCGGGCGGTGTCGGATGCAGACCCATGAGTCTGTGCGGGCGTTGAGGTGCAGCGCCCAGCCGGCGCGCCACTTCGGCAGGTAGTCGAGGAGCGTGGTGCCGGGCATCCCCTCGACCTCGGTGACGCGGCCCGAGAGGTAGTTCTCGAAGCGGGCGTCGTGGTTGCCGATGGTGCGCACGAGCTTTGCGGTGCCGGCCGCGCGCTCGATCTCGGCGCAGCGGTCCTGTACGGCGTGGATCTCGTCCTTCAGCTGCGGCTGCTGCTCCCACATGATGCGCGGGTGGCGGCTGATGCGCGCGCCGTCGAGGATGTCGCCGTTGAGCACGACCAGAGCTGGCTTTAAAGACTTGGCGAGGCGGACGAATGCTTGGTGCGCCTCAGTGACGACGCCGGGCCAGTAGTGGCAGTCTGACGCCACCAGCACCACGCCGTCGGTGATGGTGTCGTGCATCTCGCCCTCGTACTTCTCCGCGCGGGTGGCGGCGATCGTGTCGGCGCGGCGGGCGGCGTCGTTCCTGTTGCCGCCTTTGTGCTTGATGAGCGATGGCAGCGCGATGCCGAGCTTGGCCTCGATGCTGCGCCGGCGCTCGAACACGCCGCGGGTGCGCATACCGAGCGCGTCGGCGACCTTGCTCGGGCGTTGGAATCTGCGCCACGCGGCGATGAATTCCTCGTCGGTGACTCTGCGCATGTAGCCTCAACGGTTGCTGAAAGACGTGAGCGCCTGGTGCAGGACGCTGGCGAGGTTGTCCACGAACTTCTCGTTACGAGAGAGCGTGTGCTCGTTGATCTCGTCAAGCATGGCGTGGACGAGCTCGTGGCAGAAGACTTGGCCCAGGGCGCTGTCGCATTGGTCGGCCCACAGCTCGATGAGCTTCTGGTCGGGATCCCACATGCCCACCGTGTCCTTGGGATGCGGCCACTTGTCGCCGCGCACGACGCGGACGCGGACGCGATGCCCGAAGAGGCGGAACGACCGCGGGACGCCGAGGCGGCGGTCAGTCTTGCGACGAGGTGGCATACGGGTCGCCTCCCTGCCAAAGTGCGGCGAGTGTAGCCTCAATCCTCGGTCGAGAGAAGACCCGGAATCTTGGCCCCGAACTGCACATCCCCAAGACGCCGCTGCGCGCGGCCGATTTCCTCACGCATCAGGAGCTGGTCCTCGACCTTGAGGCGCTCCAAGATGCGCCTCTGCTGCTCCGGGTCGATAGTCGTCAGCATCCGCGCCATGTCGGCGCGCACCTCTGGGGTGAGGCCGCGCAGACGACCGCCGGCGAGGTTGAGGATGGTCATCACCCGCGCCGCCGCGCCGCCTGCGGCGAACTGCATCGCCTGCTCGGCGGCGGCAAGCTGGTCCACGCCTTGCCCGGCCGCAGCCTGAGTGCGCGCCGTGCGCGAGCCCATATTGGGGTTGATGTTGCGGGCGAACTCTTGGAGTTGGCGCTCCTGCCGGATCTGGAGCGCCGCGCGCGCGGCCGCCTCCGGGGTCGTGGCGATGAACCCGAGCAGGTCGCGGTTCTGCTTGGTCGAGGTCAGCATCCGCGCGAGGCCGGCGTCGTCTGCCGAGGCCAGGCGGTTGAAGAGCGAGTCGCGCGCGGTGTCGCGCACGAGGTCGAGCTGGTCGGGCGTCAGGCCGCGCACGGCGACCTTGCGTTCGGCCTCGGTCATGTTGATGAACCGCTGCCCGAGCTCCGAGAGCTTGATGAGTTCGGAGTCCTCGAAGAACTTGGCGCGCGCGTCGCGGTACTCCGGCACCAGGTCCTTGACTTTTTCGTCCAGCGACTTGAAGAGCGCGTTGATACCGGTGGCGTTGACGCTTCCGGCGCGGAATGCCTGGTCCTTCTTGGCGCGCAGCGCGCGCAGCAGGTAGTCGAGCGACGCCACCGAGGGGTAGGCGTTGGCGATCAGGTTGCCTTCCTTGTCGAAGAGGTCTGGCAGTTTGAGGTTCTCCTGCCGCAGCGCGTTGAGCTGCGCCTGCTTGTAGAGCGAGCGCGTCAGCGGGTCGCGGGCGATCATCTCGACCACCTCTTCGTCGGGGACGATGCCGACCGCGCGCGCCTGCCCGTAGAGCTCGCTCGCGTTCCGATCCCGCGACTTCTTGAGCCGCGCCAGCGTGTCCTGCGCGAACTCGCGGTTTCCGCCGGTCATCTGGTTGACGATGTTCATGGTGCGCGCGCCGGACTCTGCGAGGATGTTCTGCGACGCCTCGCGGGTGATGTCCGCGGCCTTGCCGCCGCCGATGCCGGCGCGCTCGGTGGCGAGTTGGCCCGGCATCCCGAGGCGCATCCCGAATGGTACCGTTTCGCCGGGCGAGGTGAGCGCGACGTCGCTCTCGAGGCGCGGGAAGTCGGTCTTAGACTCGCGCATGGCGCCGAGCACTTGCTGCGCGGCGACGCGCGGCTCGTTGGGGTTGAAGGCGCGGCCCATCACGGCCGAGCCGCCGCGGGCGAGGCTGCCCACCGCACCAGTCACAGGCGCGGCGACGGCGCCCAGCGCGCCGCCCGTTGCGGCACCGGCAAGGCGCTCGCCGGGCTGCGCCTCGAGCGCGCCCTGCGCGGCGCCGATGCCTCCGCCGATGGCTGCTTCGCGGCCGAGACGGGCATAGGCGGAGCTGACCGCGCCGGCCTTGCCGACGGGGTTGGGCGAGAGCAGCGCGCCGGCGAGCTCGGAGACGCCATAGGTGAGCGGGTTGGCGCGGCGCATCGCCTCGCGCTCGGCCGCCTGCGAGGCCAGACTCTGCCGGTACGGCATCATGCCAGCTGCGGCCTCGATGCTCGCTATGGGCTCGTCGGCGCCGCCGTAGGTGAAGCCCTGCCCGAAGGCTTGGATGGCCGTGGGGAGGAAGCCGGTGCGGCCGGAGGCCTCGGCCTGGCGTTGCAGGGCCGCGGCCTTCTCGCGGCGCACCTTCTCGATGACCTCCGGCGGGGTGCCGTCGGGGAACCGAGCCGTGGTGCCGTCAGGCATCTGGACTTGGATAGGCATCAGCGCACCTTGTTTCCTTTCTCGTCGTACTCTTCGACCTGCCCGCCCTGCTCCAAGATGGAGCGGATCATCTGGGCCTGCACATCAATCGGATACATCGCGTTCGGGAACTGCGCGCGACCAGCGTCCACGTCAGCCGCCGTGATGGCTCCGGTCGGGTTCTGCTGCATTGCAATGCCAGCGCCGCCCTGGTTGGCCGGGGCCATCAGGTCGGCGTTGGCCGACTCGATCACGGCTTTCCCGAAATCGCCGATTATCGGCAACCCGGACAGCATACGGGCCGGAGCGCCTTGCAGCACGCGACCGCCCTTGCGCCGCATCAGATCCTCGATCTGCACGGGGGACATCCGCTGAATCTTCGAGAGCGGTTCGCCGGTGATGTTGGCAGCGTATTGCAGCGCCGCCTGGCGGGTCATCTGTCGACCGGACTGCTGCCGCTCGTTGCCGGCGCCGGGTGCTCCGGGCGCGCCAGCCGCTGCGGCACCGGCCGCGCCGGCCTGCAGCACCTGCGGCTTGCCCGTCTTCGGGTCGATGTAAACCACCGAGCCCTCGCGGAAGCCGAGCGCGCGCGCCCGCTCCGGCGGCAGGATGCCCGGCGGCATGGCCGCCCCGCCCGCAGCCAAAGCGCCGCCCGGCGCCCCCGGCGCACCACCACCCACCGCCGCCCGCGACGCAGCGCCGCCCGCGACCGCGCGCGGCACCGGCAGCACGCTCAGCTTGCCGCTCGGGTCGCGCTGGATGATGGTCCCGGCCGGGGCGCCGAGCC
>JBEEPT010000270.1:0-12140 GCA_041190985.1 Pseudomonadota bacterium | reverse complement strand
CGCACCTTCGGCTTCACGCGCGACGTCGAGAACATGCGCGCCAGCGGCCTGGCGCTCGGCGGCGGCCTCGACAACGCGATCGTGCTCGACGACACCCGGGTGCTCAACGCCGACGGCCTGCGCTACGAGGACGAGTTCGCCAAGCACAAGATCCTCGACGCCATGGGCGACCTCTACATCGTCGGCAAGCCCCTGCTGGCGGCCTACAGCGCCTACCGCAGCGGCCACGCCATGAACAACCAGCTGCTGCGCGCGCTGCTGGAGCAGCCCGACGCCTACGAGATCGTCAGCTTCGAGCGCGACAGTCAGGCGCCCAAGGGCTTCGACCGGCTTGGCGCTGCCTGGTGAGCGCCGGCTGACTCAGTAGATCCGGCCGTCGCGGTAGGCGGCGTGGGTGCGCGCCTGCAGCTTGCCGACCTGGCTGATGGCCCCGGTGGTGCGCGCGACCTGCGCGTGCGTGATGCACAGGCCCAGCGCGTCGGCCGCGTCCTTGCCCGGCAGGCCGGGCAGGTCCAGCAGTCGGCGCACCATTTCCTGCACCTGCGGCTTGGCCGCCTTGCCGTGGCCGGTCACGGCCTTCTTGAGCTGCAGCGCGGTGTATTCGGCCACCGGCAACCCGTTGGCGACCAGCGCGGTCAGGCAACAGCCGCGCGCCTGGCCCAGGATCAGCGTGGCCTGCGGGTTGACGTTGACGAAGACGATCTCGCACACGGCCACCGTCGGCTGGTAGCGCCGCGCCACCTCGCCGATGCCGTCGAAGATCACCTTGAGCCGCTCGGGCAGGAGTGCGCCGTCGGCCGGGCTGGTGCGGATCGTGCCGCTGGCCACGTATTCCATGCGCGGGCCGTCGACGTCGATGACGCCGAAGCCGGTGGCCTGCAGGCCGGGGTCGATGCCGAGGATTCTCATGCGGGTATTGTCGCGGCAATGCCAGCCGCCGCCGGGACATTTGTCAGGGCGGCGTCACCGCGCCCATGCGCGCCAGCACGGTGGCGCTGCGCCCGGCCAGATAGGCCGAGCCGGGCTGCTTCTCGTAGCGCTTGGGCGCTGGCAGCAGCACCGCCAGGCGCGCCGCCTCGGTGGCGCTCAGGCTGCGCGCGGGCTTGCCGTAATAGCGCCGCGCGGCGGCCTCGGCGCCGAACACGCCTTCGCCCCATTCGACGCTGTTGAGGTAGATCTCGAGGATGCGGCGCTTGCTCAAGAGCGCCTCGAGCGCGAAGGTCAGCACCAGCTCCTGACCCTTGCGCAGCAGGCTGCGCTCGCCCGACAGCAGCAGGTTCTTGGCCAACTGCTGCGTGATGGTCGATCCGCCGACCACCTTGGCCGGCCTGAGCCGGGACGGGTCACGGGCGCGGGCCGCGGCCTTCTCGGCCTGCTGGGCCAGCTTCTCGTTCCTGAGCCAGGCGGACTCGAGCGCGTCCCACTCCACGCCCTCGTGCGCGGTGAAACCGCCGTCCTCGGACGCGATCACCGCGCGCTTGAGCTGGGGCGAGATCTGTTCGTAGGCCACCCATTGCTGCGACCACTTCATGTGCCGGTACTCGCCGGCGATGCGCCAGGCCTCCGAGCGCTGGAAGGCGGTGCTCTGCGGGTCCAGCACGGCCATCAGCGCGATGCGGCCGACGAAGAACAGCTGCAGCGCCACGAAGGCGGCGAGCAGCCAGAGCAGCCAGCGCGACAGGCCCCGGGTGAATGCCGTCAACGCGCGTCCTCCCGGGTCTGCAGCGTCTGGTCGCGCGTGAAGCTGAAGCGCGAGGCCACCACGACCTGGTCGGCGTGGCGGCGCATGGTCGCGTCGAAATGGCCGAAGGACAGGCCGCGCACGATGGCCTGCGCCTGGCGGTCGAGCTCGGCCTGGCCGCTGCCCTGCACGATCTCGGTCGCCAGCACGCGGCCGTCGTGGTTGACCGTGATCAGCATCGCCAGCTCGCCATAGAGCTTGCGCCCGTCCGCCTCGGGGAAGTCGGCCGTGCCGCGCTCCTCGATCCGGCGGCGCAGCTCGCCGTAGTACTGGGCGTACCAGGCCTCGCGCGTGGCCGGGCTGATGTAGTGCTTGCGCGGCCCGGCGCTGCTGGTGTTGACGTGGCGCTCGACCTCGGACAGGATGCGGACCAGGTCCTGGCGCTTGCGTTCCCGTTCCTGCTCGGCGGGTTCGGCATCGCTGCTGCGCCGGTCGGGCATGACCACGCTGGCGGGCTGTGGCGCCAGCCGCGCCAGCAGCGGGAAGCTGCCCGGCTGGCGTTCCTCGCTGCGCTGCTCCTGCTCCTCGGTCGCGTCGCCGCGGCGGGTCTCGACCGCCGGCGGTAGTGGCGAGGCGGCGCGGCCGCTGGCGTCATCGCCGCCGCCCGCCAGATTGGCCTGCGCGACCGCCAGCGCCCGCTCGGGCCGGTCGTCGTCGTGCGAGTTGACCAGGATCACCTCGAGCGGCTGGTCGCGGAACAGGCGCTCGACATGCTGGGGCGCGACGAAGCGCAGCGTCAGCAGCCCGGCGTGCGCCAGCAGCGAGACCGCCAGCGCGATCTCCAGCGTGCCCAGCCTGCGCAGCGGCTTCACGGCTTCAGCTCAGCCGGCAGCGGGCGCCGGTGCCTGCGGCGCGGCCTCGTCGCCGTTGTCCAGGTCCATCTGGATCGCCAGCGGCGCGGCGAGCTCGGCGTCCTCCTCGGCCTCCGCCTCCAGCGCCTCCTCGGACAGCGCGGGCGCTTCCAGGCGCTCGATCACGGTGCCGCCGACGTCGAGCGAGATGTCGTCGATCGCGCCCAGGCGCACGCGCACCTGGCTGCCGCGCGCCAGCCCCTCGGCGCCGAGCACGGCCAGCACCAGCGGCAGCTCGTCGGCGCGCACCAGGTTGTCCTTGATCACGGTCGCGGTCAGCTCGGTGATGGCGTGCTGCTGCAGGTAGTGCAGCGTCCAGTAGCGCTCCATGCCGTTCTGGAACTGGTTGTAGGCGCCGTAGGCGGCGTCGAAGGCGCTGATGACGGCGAACAGCTGCGCGTCCTTGGGCCGGAACGGCGCCGCCAGCGCGGCGGTCTTGCCGTGGCGCACGCAGGCGATGATCTGCCACTGGTTGACCAGGTCGGTGTAGCGGCGCAGCGGCGAGGTGCTCCAGGCGTAGGCCGGCACGCCGATGCCCGCGTGCGGCAGCGCCTTGGCGCCCATGCGCACCTTGACCCCCGGCGCCAGGCTGGCCTGGCTGCGGTAGATGCCGGGCACGCCGCATTCGGCCAGCCACTGGCCCCAGGTGCTGTTGGCCAGGATCATGGCCTCGGCCACCATCAGGTCCAGCGGCGCGCCGCGCGAGCGCGTGCCGATGATCACGGTCTCGTCGCCATGCGGCTCGTCGCCCGCCACGCCCTCGAGCCTGAAGGTGTAGTCGGGGCGGGTGAAGTTCTCGGGCTTGCCGCGCACCAGCTCGCGCCGCGCCTTGCAGACCTTGGCCAGGCGGAACAGGAAGGACAGCTCGGGGCGCAGCGCGGCGATCTCGTCGTCCAGCGGCGCGCCGGTCGGCGCGGCCGGGTCTTCCAGCCACTGCGCGGTGATCGCCTGGTCGAGCTGGTCGTGGCGCAGGTTGTGCGCGATCGGCACCAGCTCGAGCCGGGTCTCGCTGGCCTGGACGGTCAGCTCGGCCTCGTCCAGCGTCAGGTAGAGCGAGAGCGCGGGCCGGTTGCCGCCCGACTCCAGCGTGTAGGTCTGCACCACCGCGTCGGGCAGCATGGTGATCTTGTGGCCTGGCATGTAGACCGTCGACAGGCGGTTGCGCGCGACCTGGTCGATTGCGCTGTCGGGCGCTATCGCCAGGCCAGGCGCCGCGATGTGGATGCCGACCGTGACCGTGCCGCTGCCCAGGCCCTGGACCGAGAGCGCATCGTCGATCTCGGTCGTGCTCGAGTCGTCGACCGAGAAGGCCTGCACGCCGGCCAGCGGCAGCTCGTCGGCCACCGGAGCCGCCTGCAACGCCGGGAAACCCGTGCCTTTCGGGAAATGCTCGAACAGGAAGCGCTGCCAGTGGAACTGGTAGGCGTTGGTGATCGCACCGGCCTTCTGCAGCAGCGCCAGCGGCGCCAGGTGGGTCTGCTTGGCGGCGTGCGCGACCGCCTTGTACTCGGGCGCGTTCTTGTCGGGCTTGAACAGGATCTTGTAGAGCTGCTCGCGCACCGGCTGCGGGCACTGGCCGTCGGCGAGTTCGGCGGTCCACTGGTCGATCTGGGCCTGGACCTGCTTCTTCTTCTCGAGCGCGGCCAGCGCCTGCTGCAGGATCTCGGCCGGCGCCTTCTTGTAGCGGCCCTTGCCGGCACGGCGGAAGTAGTGCGGCGCCTCGCTCAGGCGCAGCAGCGCGGCGACCTGCTGCTCGGTCGTCGCCGGGTCCTGGAAGTAGTCGGCCGCCAGGTCGGCAAAGCCGAACTCCTCCTCGGGCGCGAACTCCCAGGCCAGGTCGAGCTCGATCTGCTCGGCCAGCGCCTGCGCGCCGTTCATCAGCGCGGCCGGCGCGGGCTTGTCGAACTTGAGCAGCACGTTGGCGGCCTTGACCTTGACGCGCTTGCCGCTTTCGAGCTCGATCTGCAGCGAACTCTCGGCCTCGGACATCACGCGGCCGGTCATGAACTTGCCGGCTTCATCGAACAATGCAAACAAAATGGGGGCTTTCCGTGGTGATCTGGGGGCTGCCATCAGCGGTGGCGGCACTAGGCGCGAGTTTAGCGGGCTGGCGGCCTCGGCACAAAATACGCCGATGCGCTAAACTTGGACAAGTTATTGTTCAAGTGGGCGCTGCCATGCACATCATTACCTATTCTGAGGCGCGCAACTCCCTCAAGTCCGTCCTGGACCAGGTGGCCAACGACGCCGACATCACCATCATCAGCCGCCGCGACGGGGCCGACGCCGTCGTCATGTCGCTTGACCACTACCAAAGCCTGATGGAAACCCTGCACCTGCTCTCCACGCCTGCCAATGCCGCCGCCCTGGCGCGTGCCGTGCAGCAAGACCGTGAGGGCCTGGCCAAGCGGCGCGAACTGCTGGGCGATTGATGCTGTCCATCCGTTTCATACCGGACGCCTGGGACAGCTACGTCTGGTGGCAAAGCCAGGACAGGAAAACCCTCAAGCGCATCAACACCCTGAGCCAGGCCGCAGCGCGTACCCCGTTCGAAGGTCTGGGCAAACCCGAGCCACTGGTTGGCAACCTGAGCGGCTACTGGTCCAGGCGGATCGATGAAGTCAACCGCCTCGTCTACCGCGCCACCGAGGCCGAACTCGTCATCATTTCCTGCCGTTTCCACTACGACGCCTGAACCGCCAGCGTCTCCACCTCAAATCCCACCACGCTGCGCTGCTCGCGGCTGAACTCGACGCCGATCAGGTGGATCGGTTCGCCGCGCGCACGGTACTTGTCAGCATAGCCCCGGTCCCTGATCTGCTGCAAGGCCTTGCCTTGCGGGCTGTCCTCGACCACCTTGAACTCGAACAGGTAGACCTGGCCGTTGAACAGCACCGTCATGTCGATGCGGCCCTTGTGCGTCACATCCTCCAGCCGTATGTCCAGGCCGAGTGCAGCAAAGTGGCTGTAGAACACGCTGGCGTAGTAGCCCTCGTACTGGGCTATTCTGTTGCTGCGGTACCAGTCGTTGGGGATGCTGGCAAAGAAGGCCGTGAACAGCGCCTGCAACCTGGCAAAGTCATTCGCCTGAAGCAGGCGGTAGAGCTGACCGGCCTGGCGGGCGGTTTCTGACGCTCGACCGGTCAGGCCCTGGAGCAAGGCACTGTTGAGGCTGGACTCCACCTCCAGATTGGGGTATTTGAGCGTGTACTCGGTACGCGCCCCCATGCGGAACTGGCTGCCTATCGTCAGGTAGCCGCTCTGGAACAGCAAAGCCTCACTGCTCATCTCGTCGACATCGAAGGTCGACAGCAGACTGTCCATGGTCACCCACTGGCCCAGTTCGGGCGTGAAGGTGCCGCGCTGTGTCAGCAGATCGACCAGGAAGGTCGGCGTGCCGGTCTCGAACCAGTAGGGCTGGAATTCCCGCTTGCGGAACAGCAGCAGCAAGTCAAACGGGTTGTAGACGCTGGTGCCGCTCCAGTTGTAGCCGTTATACCAGCGCCGGATCTCGTCACGATCCAGGCCGGACAATTCGGGGGTAAAGATGGTATCGACATCTTCATCGGTGTACCCGCAGATGGCCGAATAACGCGCATCCACCGTGATGTCATTGAGGTTGTTGAGCCCCGAGAACAACGACACCTTGCTGAACTTGCTCACGCCCGTGAGCATGGCGAACCTGATGTACGCGTCCTCGTCCTTGATGACCGAATACAGGTTGCGCAGCCCGTCGCGCATCGCGCGTGCCACCTCGGGCTCGGTGATGTTGTCCAGGATCGGCTTGTCGTACTCGTCGACCAGCACCACCACGCGCTGGCCGCTGTGCTCGTGCAGACGGCGGATCAGCTCGGAGAACTCACCCGAAATGCTGGCGCCGCCGCTGCAACTCATGCCATGGCGTTTGTACTCGGCAGCCAGCAGCTCACGGATCTTTTCATCCAGTTCGGCACGGCTGTGCAGCACCCCCTTGCCGAAGCTGATGCGGATCACCGTAAACCGGCGCGACCAGTCCCAGCGCTGCTCGGCGTGCAGCCCCTCGAACAGCGCCCGGTTGCCCTCGAACAGCTCGGCGATCGTGTCGATCAGCAAGCTCTTGCCAAAGCGCCTGGGCCGGCTCAGGAAGTAATACTTGCCCTCGCCGACCAGGCGCAGGATCTGCGGTGTCTTGTCGACGTAGTAATGACCCTCCTGTCGGATCTCAGCAAAGGTCTGGATGCCGATCGGCAGCTTCTTGCGTGGCAACGGGGTGGCAAGGCTCATCGGCGCATTGTAGGCAGGCCTGGTTTTCTGCACCCAAGTCAGCAAGTCTTTCCGGCGAGCGCGCGCCCAGATCCGATCCCGCCGGGTCAAAGGCGTCACTGTCTTGCCAAAACTCCTTGGACATCAGCTGCGGCTGATCAGCTGGAAGGCCTCAGGGTGTCGGATGGACTCAACCGACAGGTCAATGTCAAGGTCCGGCCAGTAGAGACGATCAGGGCCTGGCGCTTCGACATGGACGATCTGGTCGATCGCCGCCTGGCGGAACCAGGCAAACTGCGAAGAGGACAGGAACAGTTCTTCGTCGTCGCGTAGCAGCCAGAGGCCATGCCGGGAAACGTTGGTTACCTCAGGTACCCATCAGGCGGGCCCGGGTCTTGCCCAACTCCACGCCCTATTGGTCAAAGCTGTTGATGCCCCAGACCACTCCGGCGACGAAGACGTGGTGCTCGGACAGGGCCAGCAGGGCGCCCAGGCTGGCGGGGCTCAGTTCGATCGATGAAGTCAACCGCCTCGTTGACCGCGCCACCGAGGCCGAACTCGTCATCATTTCCTGCCGTTTCCACTACGACGCCCGAACGTTGCCTGGCCAGGCGCCGCTGCGGCCGGCGCTTCAGGGCGTGGGGCGGCCCGAGACGGCGCGCTCGATCATGCGCTCGCGCAGCCGGGTGTCTCCGGCCGAGGTGCCGGCGGGCTCGTTCGCCGCGGCGGGCGGCGGCTTGCGCGCCGGCTTCTCTGTCGGTGCGGCGGCCGGCACCTGGTTCAGCGTGCCCTGCTGCAGGGGCAGCTCCTCGCTGCCGCCCGGGCAGGGGCCGTCGGTGTAGACGGTTTCGCGCCCCTTGCGGCACTTGCGCGCGCCGCCGCGCGGCTGCAGCGGCCCGGCCGAGACCGAAGGCTGGTACTGGCGCACGGTGCCGTTGTCGAACTGGAATGGCGCGGGCCTGGGCGGCGGCGGTGCCAGCCAGTCCTGCGCCGCGCCGGACTGCCACTGGCGCCAGCCGAAGGCGGTCAGCAGCAGCGTGGCTGCGACCATGGCGATCCGTTTCAGCATCTCGGAACTGTTCCTCCCCCCTGCATGTCCCGCTTGCCATCATGGCCTGGCGCGCGTCCGCAGCCCATCCCCCATTCGGGGGAGTGGCAGCCAGCCGCCGCAGGCCTGGCACGGGACCGTTCAGGCGGCGATCTGCAGGAAGCGTTCGGTCAGCAGCAAGGGCGCAGCGCGGCGGTGGTAGAGGCAGCGGCGCGCCAGCCGCGGCTCTGCGGGCGCGCTGCCGTGCCAGCGCCAGCCCGCGCCGAGCATGAACTCGAAGTCGCTGCGCTCGAGCTCCGGGTCGCTGAAGAGCAGCTCGCCCAGTGCCCTGCTGCCCAGCCGCTGCACCGCGCACCAGGGGTTGTCCGGCGACCAGTACGGGATCGCGCTGCGAGCCTCGACGAGCTCGAGGCCGTGAGCGTGCAGGATGACCTCGCGCACCCAGGCCGGGCTGCCGGGCTCCAGGCCCAGCCTGTGCGCCTCGTCGGGCAGCAAATGGCCGGGGCCCTCGCAGAGCACCCGTACCTCCAGGTCGGGGTAGTGACGCCGCAGGCGCAAGGTCAGGCTGCCGCGCTCGGCGAGCCAGGATCGGGCCTCGGGCGAGGAGGTCAGCCGCCCGAGCTGCGGCGATGCCAGCCAGCCGTCCATGGTTCAAATGCTCCGTACGATCTTGTCATTGCCCGACACGGGCAACGATCAAGCGAGGGCAGCATGGTAACGGCAGTCGTCTGGCAGGCGTGCGCCTGCGGGCCCGTCGCGGCGCTGCAGCCATTCCAGCAGGCCCGCCGTCGAACCATCCAGCCCAGTGGTGTCGCCGCTGGCCAGGCGGGGTTCCAGATCCTTGGCCAGCGTCTTGCCCAGTTCCACCCCCCACTGGTCGAAGCTGTTGATGCCCCAGACCACGCCGGCGACGAAGACGCGGTGTTCGTACAGGGCCAGCAGGGCGCCCAGGCTGGCGGGGCTCAGTTCCTCCAGCAGCAGGACCGTGCTGGGGCGGTTGCCGGGAAAGTCCTGATGGCCCGCCAGCTGGCCTTCGCCGGCCGGCGCGCCCTGCATCAGCGCCTGGGCCTGCGCCAGGCCGTTGGCCAGCAGCGCGTCGTGGTGGCCGTCCAGGCTGTGGGCCGGGCGGCGCACCAGCAGCAGCTCGGTCGGCACGCGCTGGCTGCCCTGGTGCAGCCACTGGAAGAAGGCATGCTGGCTGTTGCTGCCCACCTCGCCCCACAGCGCGGCGGCAGTCGGCCAGGGCAGGGGGCGGCCCCGGGTGTCGACGCGCTTGCCGTTGCTTTCCATCTCCAGTTGCTGCAGGTAGGCCGGCAGGCGGCGCAGGCCGTGGTGGTAGGGCACCACGCAGCGGCTGGGCAGGTTCAGGAAGGTGCTGTTCCAGACATCCAGCAGGCCTAGCCAGACCGGCAGGTTGGCGTGCAGCGGGGCCTGGGCAAAATGCGCGTCCATTTCCGCGGCGCCGCGCAGCAACTGCCTGAAGCCCTCCGCGCCCATGGCCACGGCCAGGGGCAGGCCCACCGCCGACCAGAGCGAAAAGCGTCCGCCCACGCCCTCGGGCATGTGCAGCACGCGGGCCAGGCCCATGGCGGCGGCGCGCTCGGGCCGCGAGGTCACGGCCACGAAGCGGCTGCCGGGGTCTGCCAAGCCGGCGGAGGCACACCAGTCCCAGGCGGAACGGGCATTGCGCAGGGTCTCTGCAGTGGACCAGGACTTGGACGCCACCACAAAGCGCGTGCGCGCCGGCTGCAGCCCCTGCAGGGTCTGGTCCAGGTCGTGGCCGTCCAGGTTGCTGACCACATGGATGCGCTGGTGGCAGGTCTTGAAGGGCTGCAGCGCCTGCAGGGCCATTTCCGGTCCCAGGCCCGAGCCGCCAATGCCGATGTGCACCACGTCGTCCACTGCCGGGTCGGCGCGCCAGTCGTCGGCCAGGTTCAGCATGTCGTGCAGGCCCTGGGTCCACTCGTGGCCGGTGGCCTGCGAGTGATTCATGCGCAGCCAGGCGTGCAGGGCGGGGCGGTTTTCGGTCGGGTTGACCACCTCGCCGGCCAGCAAGGCCGCACGTTGCGAGTCCAGGCACCGGGATTCCGCCAGCGCCAGCAGGCCCGACAGCACGGGCATGTCCCACAGGTTCTTGGACAGGTCGGCGCGCAGGTGCGGGGCAGACAGGCTCAGCGCGGCAAAGCGACTGGGCTGGCTGGCAAAAGCCTGCCGCAGGTCAAACGTGCTGGCGTATTCCGTCGCCTGCAGGCCCAGCCCGTGCCAGAGTTCAGTGTCCGGGGGCTGCATCAGGCCAGCTCGCGTTCCTTCATCCAGGCGGTGAAGTCGTCGCCCACTTCGTCGTGCTCCAGGCCCAGGTCCACGGTGGCCTGCAGGAAGCCCAGCTTGCTGCCGCAGTCGTAGCGCGTGCCCTGGTAGCGGTAGGCAAACACCTTCTCGCGGCGCAGCAGCTGCGCAATGCCGTCGGTCAGCTGGATCTCGCCGCCCACGCCACGCGGCAGGCGCTCCAGCTCGTGGAAGATGCCAGGCGTCAGGATGTAGCGGCCAGCCACGGCCAGCGTGGTCGGCGCGACCTCGGGGGCCGGCTTCTCGACAATGCCGGTCACGTCGACCAGGTTGTCCGCCACCACCGTGCCCGACACGATGCCGTAGCGCCTGGTGTGCTCGCGCGGCACGTCCTGCACCGCCAGCTGGCTGGCACCCCATTGCTTGTACTGCTGCACCATCTGCGCCATCACGGGCGGCTCGCCCACCATCAGATCGTCGGCCAGCAGCACGGCAAAGGCCTCGTTGCCCACCAGCTCGCGGGCGCACAGCACGGCATGACCCAGCCCCAGTGCGCGCGGCTGGCGCACGTAGACGCAGTTCATGTCGTCGGGCGCAATGGAGCGGGCCACTTCCAGCAGCGCGGTCTTGCCAGCCGCTTCCAGCTCGCTTTCCAGCTCGTAGGCGGTGTCGAAATGGTCCTCGACGCTGCGCTTGGTGCGGCCGGTCACGAAGATCATCTGGCGGATGCCGGCGGCATAGGCCTCCTCGACCGCATACTGGATCAGGGGCTTGTCGACCACGGGCAGCATCTCCTTGGCGCTGGCCTTGGTGGCGGGCAGGAAGCGGGTGCCGAGGCCTGCGATCGGGAACACGGCTTTGCGGATGGGATTGGACATGGTTTCCTCCTGTTTTTGTGGTTTGATTAACTAATGGACAAGCGAAGCCTCTGGAGTTAGTACGTCGCTTCGCCAGCCACAGGCGATAGTGCGCCCGTGACTAGGTTGACCCTCATGCACTGACCATGCGTTTGGCAAACGGGCCATCCCAGTAGCGACGGTACATGCCCAGCTTACGCTTCCAAGCGATGGGAAGTCGCGCGTCTTGCTGGCCTAGCTTGTAACCCACCAACTTGACAACATTGCGAACGATGGCACCCGGCCACATGTAAATTCTTTTCAGGCCAAGGAACGACAGTTCGGACTTGACGTAGCGCAGACCTTCCCCGCCGGCTCCGCCGAAGTTTTCCCGTATCCATGGCTCACGGGCGTGGAAAATTCCCATATCAAAATAGCGCCGGAACTCTTCCATCAAGGTGTAATTGTGCGAGTGACGGCATTGTGCGTTCCCGGCGTAGGCTAATTTCCAGCCCGCCATCAGCATTTTCGCCACGGCGTACATGTCTTCGGCGAATATCACATGCATCGGGAACCCTCCTACCGCGTTGAGTGCAGAGCTACGGTAAGCCGCGAACGAGTTGGAAATGAAGGCGGTCTTTATTCCCAGGCTTGGTACATCAGTCATGCCCTTGATCTGCACGCTTTCAGGGTAGTTGAAAAGTCGTGCATGCTCTGCCAGCGGCGTGGCGTCCAAATGCGGCAACTGTCGCCCACATACTGCTCCTACTGACGGATCAGAAAATGGCTCGACGATTCGATCGATTGCTTCTTTGTTAGCTAGGCAGGCATCTTGTGTCAAGTAGACATAGATGTCGTAATCTGGATTCTTGTCAACCATCAACTGGCGTGTGCCACCGTGATTGAACTCGGCAGAGGGAATCACCGTGACATTGCCAACCCTTGCACGTGCCAGCTCCTGGGTGCCATCCTTGGAACTGGAGTCAACGACAAAGGTGTCAAACTTTGCTGTCTGTCCGTCCAGGGAATCCAGTAGCCTGGAAAGATCTTTACAACCGTTGTAGGTGGGGATAATACAAGCTATGCGCGTCATGCCTTACTCGTAGGTGTCTGCGTCAGATAACGGCTTGCCTGCC